>SYGP01000030.1 GCA_005799495.1 Planctomycetia bacterium | reverse complement strand
GGCGGGATCAGCACCATCTCGATTCCTGTCCCCTTGTCGCGAACACGCCACGGCAGACCTGTCTTCACAATCGCATCACGAAGCGCCGCGTCCGTCACTACTGCTGGGTCAGGCGCTGCCTCGATGACTTCGGCCCAGTCGAGGCTCTTGGATTGTCCAGATGGGCTCTTCGCCTTCGCAGTGTCGCCGTTTGGCGCTGGAGTCTTGGGGGCGGACTGTTTAGGACTTTTACTGTTCGCCCCTGATTGAACTGTCGTTGCCTCGGCTGATTCAATCGCCGACCGTTCGCCTGCCACCACCGCCGTTATCAGCAGGGGAACGAAGCACCAGGTGAGCATCCAACATTTCGCCACGGAAGTTTGAGTCATGTCCCTCAATGTACCCCCCCACCCCAAACGGGTCAGGCGGCGGCACGATCCTGCTGGGCGAGTTCTCGAGCCTGCGAACGCGGGGCGCCAGCCCCGTGGAGCAGGCGAGAGCTGTCTGAGCCCCAGCAGGTCCGTGCCGCCGCCCCTGGCGTGGGGATGTGCTTTGTTCAGACGCTGCTAGCGACGCTCAGACGCTGCCAGCGGCGTTCAGCCGCGCGGGAAGTTCCACTGCGACCCAGGCTGGTAGCCGAGCAGTTCGTAGAGCGATGTGCGCTGCTGCATGCGCGGCAACATCGCTTCCATGGATCCGTTCGCCTTCAAGTGCCGCAGCCCATCTTCGACTGCCTGCATCGCCATGCGCATGACCGAGAGCGGAAAGATGACGGCGGCGTATCCCATCGCAGCGAACTGCGCTGCTGTGATGTGATCGGTCTTGCCGAACTCGGTCATGTTTGCAAGCGACCAACCGGGTGACTCCTTCGCGAAGTGCGCGAACTCCGCGGCGTTCGCGAGTCCCTCTGGGAAGATCATGTCTGCGCCCGCTTCGCGGTAAAGGTTCGCACGACGAACGGCAGCATCGATGCCCTCGATCGCGCGTGCATCGGTGCGTGCAATCAGGATGAAGTCTGGCGAGAGCCGGCGACTGCTCATGGCGGCGATCTTGTCGGCCATCGCTTGCGCTGGAATCAGTTCCTTGCCATCGAGATGTCCGCAGCGCTTCGGGAACACTTGGTCTTCAATGTGCAGCGCTGCTGCGCCCGCGCGTTCGTACTCGATCGTTGCGCGCACGGCGCACTCGACCTCACCGAAGCCGGTGTCGGCGTCTGCAATGACAGGCAGGTTGCTGGCGTCGGCGATCTCGCGGATCGTGCGGCACACTTCGCTGAGCGTGAGAAGTCCGATGTCTGGGTACCCGCTGCAGTTGGCGGTGGCGGCCCCCGAGACATAGCACGCTTCGAAACCCGCCTGAGCCACCGCGCGCGCGACGAGCGCGTTGAACGCGCCTGGTACGACAACACAGCCCCGCTCCAATCGCGCGCGGAGTGTGCTGCTTGGCGATGCGGTTCCCTGCGCCATCGACGACGAATGTACGCCGCTTGGCGTCACTTCGCAGGAACAAGATCCCAGACCCACGGAGCTTCTGGCTGCGTGCGCGTCTTGCGCCAGCGAATCTGCAGACCGCGCCCGGGCGGATCGCTGCTGGAGATCGTGGCAGGCTGCGCGGCGGACGGCGGCGTGGGCGATGAGCCGCTCGGCGCTGGTGGCGCGGCGGCGGGTGGTGCGGGCGCAGTCCAGAGGAACTCGGGCTGCTTCGCCGATCCTCCCTTGCGTGCAGGCGAATCCACGGGACGAAACGAAGAAGCGTCTGCCGCGCGGATGCGGGAGAATCCGGGTCGCCACCGCTTGGGCCAGATGAAGGAGCGGTCGATCAGCGACTGGGATAATTCCGCGAAGCTGCTCGGTGGCGTTCCCTCGCGCTCGAGCATCAGCAATCCCTCCGCCAAGAACGCCAGCCGTTCACGCAGCGTCTCGTGCACGCTCGGCTGTTCCTTCTGGGCAAACTCCCGCCAGCGCTTGTCGAACTCGTTCCAGTCGCGTTCCGAAGCGATGCCGTAGACGCGCGCGAATGCGGTCCATGCGGTCGCGCCGTAGGAGATGTCCCGCAGGAACTGCGTGAACGCCCCCGCCTTCATGCCGCCCTTGCCCGACAGGAGAAAACGCACCAAGGATGCAGCTTGCTCTTGGGGCACGCTGGAGTCGCTGCTGGCGCAGGCTTCGTCCCACTGTTTGCGGTCCATGTCGACGAGGTCGAGGATCGAGCGCGCGGACTTTTCCGTGAGAGCAGCCTGAACGACCGCGATGGCTGCAGCTCCCGTGCCGCTGCCGCGCGGATCTGCGCGCGCGACGAGATCGAGCAGACCGCATTCGATCGCCGGTGGAACATCAGCGCCGCAGCAGAGGCGCAGGTATTCGGCGGTGAGCGCGGCCGCGAGACCTCGGATCGCCTGCGGCAGAGCGACATCCTCCGTACAGATCGCAACGCCCTGCCCGAGCGGCGAGAAGAAGGCGAACGCGTGCCCCGGTGGATCGATTGCGAACTGCGTTCGCATCGTGTCGGCGAGATCGTCGTACGCGGAGAAGACGAGGACCTGTTGCACCGTGCGCGATCGAGGTCTCAGTGAACCGAGCAGCACATCGATCTGCTGCCACTGCGCGTCGATGGCGCGCGACGATGCGGCCAGATTGTCCGCCGAAAGGTCGCCCCGCAGCTGATGCGTGACGCCGCTGTGCGTGCTCTTTGCTGATCGCTCCCACCACGGTTGCTGCGCTCGGGGCGCGGCCTGCGCATGCGCATCCACGCAGGTCAGGAGCGCGGCGAAGAGCGCAAGGCTCACACGAAGAGCCAAGCGGTGGCGCGCGGCTCCGCTACGGGGATTCGGCGATTGGTGGAAAAGCAAAGGCAGATGAGGCTCCTTCCTCAGTATGGTGCCTCAGAAGCACATGCGGAAAATCTGGGATCTTGAATATTTTTTGCGTCTCAACTTGCAATCGCCTGATTGAACGCTACATTGCATTTGTTGATAGGGAGGAGTAGGGACCTCCTTATTCAATGACAAGCAGCTGGGAAGGTGATGGGTGTTCGTCGGAAAAAGGGCCTTCGAACAAACGGAACCAAACAGTTCGAGGATGAGGGAAAAGGGACCTCGAAATCCTCGAGGCAGTTTCAAGGGATGTGATTGAAAGCCCAGCTGTGCAGGATTGGGAGTGAGAATAGGGGGACCAGCCGCGAACCTGAAAAGGGCGCGGCTGAGTCCGTTTTTGGGGGGCGATTGAAGTGCCGCCGTCGCAGGCTTGGAGCAGGCTTGGAGCAGGATTGGCTATTCTGACGGATTCCCAACCATGGGGTTGCGAACTTCTCTATGGACCAAAGATCGAACGCCACCCTCTTTCGCCCCGGCCTCGTGCCGACCATCTTGAGTTTTGTGACGGCCTGCACCGCCGCCGTCGTACTGATGAACGCGGATGCAAGCGCTCAGTCGCCCGCCCCTGCCCCTGCGAGCACGGATGGCGCGTTCATCGCTGATCCCGCTTCAGTCAGGAGCTTGGGATTCTCGACGGTTTGGCAGGTGGGTGTTCGGATTGGCCCTCAAACCAAGGCCACGGGCATTGACGCGACGGATCCAGACAACGACAGCGTGTTCGTTCGAGACACGGGCCCCGGTGTCGCGCGCGTGCTCGTTCGCGATGGGCGAACGGTGTGGCGCGACCGCATTGGTGAACCGACCGATCGGGTGCTGTCTGTCGCGCGCGCGCCGCAGCCGAAGCGAGATCAGGTTGTTGTCTGCTTGGATAGCGGCATTCTTGCCGCTGACTTCATGACAGGGCGTTTGGCTGCTCGGCACAAGATCACTCGCCTCCCGACGACCCCTGCCGTGGTAGCCGGCGACTACGCGATTTTCGGATCGAAGGCAGGCCAGGTGGTGTGGCAGCAGCTGAGTATTGGCGCGTTCATGCATGTCAATGGCGTACCCGGCACCGTCGTCGATGAACCACAGCCGCTTCCCGATGCCGTGGCTGTGGGCAGCAGCAGCGGCGAGGTTGCGGTGTTCTCTGCCGGTCGTGGAAAGTCCGTGTGGCGCCATGATGTGGGCGCTGGCGTCGTGGGCAATCTGGCGTCGGATCCTGTGAGCGTGTACGCGCGGTGCAGCGATCATTCGGTGCATGCGATGGACATTGGCTCCGGCAAGATGCGCTGGCGATGGAAGTCGTCGGACGAACTGGGCGGTCGCCTGTTCGCAGCCGGGGGTCTTGTGCTGACCCGCATCGAAGGCGGCGATCTTGTTGCGCTCGAGAGTCTGCGCGACACGGCAACAGATATGTCGCTGCGCGACGGACGCGTGGCGTGGCGGTCTTCCGTCGTGGGCGATCCGATCTGCATGATCGACGACGACTTCATGTTGTGGGACGCACGGACTCGTACGGCGACCACCATCAGTTCGGCCGGCGGGAAGGTGTCGGCAACGGCGCGCTTTCCAGATGCCGTCGGGATCGCCGTATCGCGCACCGAACAACCTGACCTCTATCTGCTGTCTGCGAATGGACTGCTGCAGCGCTGCGCGCCGCTGAAGCCGACGGGCGAATCCACCCCCGCAAGCAAGCCTGAAATCAAGCCTGCACCAACTGCCGACGCTGACTCCGACGCAGATGCCGCCCCCGACGCGGATGCCAACGCTGAGTCGGAATCCACCGAACCATGAGCGATCTCGTTCGTGTGCGGCGCGCGCTGATCTCCGTCAGCGACAAACGCGATCTCGTTGGATTTGCCCGAACGCTTGTAGACCATGGCGTGGAGATCGTTTCCACGGGCGGTACCGCATCCGCGCTCGAAGCGCAGGGCGTTCCTGTGGTGCCGATCGAGAAGCTGACGGGGTTCCCTGAGATGCTCGACGGACGCGTGAAGACGCTTCACCCGCGTGTCCACGGCGGATTGCTCGGCCGCCGCGACAAGCCGGCGCATGTCGCGGCGATGGCGGAGCATGGGATTGCGCCGATCGACTTGGTGTGCGTGAACCTCTATCCGTTCGAGGCGACGATCCGCCGCGATGGCGTGCGTGATGAAGAGGCGATTGAGAACATCGATATCGGCGGCCCCAGCATGATCCGCTCGGCTGCGAAGAACTTCGAACATGTCTGCGTGGTGACGGATCCGACCCAGTACGACCGCATCTGTGCGGATCTGGCGAATCATCAGGGCAGCACCACTGGCGCGCTCCGGCGCGAGCTGGCATCCGCTGCTTTCGCGCGCACGGCTGCCTACGACGCGGCGATCAGCAGTTGGTTTGACGGGCGTGCAAGCCGCGACTTCCCGCATGTGATGACGATCACGCTCGCGAAGGCGGGCGAGCTTCGGTACGGCGAGAACCCGCATCAGGGTGCAGCGGCGTATGTGGTGCCTGGTTCACGCGAGCCTTCCGTGGTGGGCGCACCCCTGCTGCATGGAAAGGCGCTGTCCTACAACAACCTGCTGGATGCGAGTGCCGCGCTTGAGTTGGTGCAGGACCTGATCGACCTGCCGTCCGCTGCAACGGCGTGTGCGATCATCAAGCACACGAACCCCTGCGGTGCAGCGATCGGTGCGGATGTGCGCGCAGCATTCCTGTCGGCGCTTGCGGGCGATCCAGTGGCCGCTTTCGGTGGCATCGTGGCATGCAGCGGCGAGGTGGATCGGGCGGCGGCCGAGGCGATGACCGAAGGCGATCGCTTCCTGGAGGTGGTGATTGCGGAGTCGTTCGCGCCCGAGGCGTTCGACCGTTTGGCGCAGCGCTGGAAGAATGTGCGGCTCCTGGCGCTTGGCTCGCTGCGCCACCGAGTCGACCGCCCGCATTCATTGCGGTCCGTCCCTGGGGGCGTGCTGGTGCAGGAACGCGACACGCTTCCGATCGTGGCGACCAACTTTGAGCATGTAGCGGGACCCGCTCCATCTGCGGCAGTTCTGTCCGATGCAGCCCTTGCGCTCACCGTGGCAAAGCACTTGAAGTCGAACGCCGTATGCATCTGCGGTGGCGGCAGCCTCTGGGGCTCTGGCGCGGGGCAGATGGATCGGCTTGCGAGTTGTGGGATCGCGGTCGAGAAGGCCAAGGGGGCGCTGTCCGCTGCGGGCGACAGCATTCCCGTGGCTGGAAGCGATGCGTTCTTCCCCTTTGCCGATGGTCCTGCGCGGCTCATCGACGCGGGCGTGCGCTGCATCGTGCATCCTGGTGGATCGAAACGCGATGCGGATACCGCTGCGCTTTGTCAGGAGAGCGGTGTGACCTGCTTGCTGTCGGGGTCGCGGCACTTCCGCCACTGATTCCACCTCTGCGCGTTCTGCCCTACGATTGGGCGATGAATCAGACCGCTGACGCTGCGCCACGCCACCCTGCGCTCGCACCTCTGAAGGCAGCCTTTTCCGCCGTGAAAATGCAAGCGTCCGCGTTTCGTGGGCAGGTCACGGTGACGGTTCCAGTTGCCGAAGCGCACGATGTGCTGCGGTTCCTGAGGGATGACCCCTCCTGCGACTACAGCATGCTGCTTGATGTTGGCGGGGTGGACTACCTCGGCTACCCCGCTACCCAGCCGGGACGGTTTGCCGTGGTGTACCACCTGGTCAGCCTGCGCACGAATACGCGCCTGCGGGTCAAGACTTACGTATCGCCATCGCTCGATACGACGGGCGTGGCCGACGACCCCGCCCTCTATGTGGATTCTGTGGCTGACCTCTGGCCAGCTGCCGAGTGGGCGGAGCGTGAGGTTTTTGACATGTTTGGGATACGGTTCCGCGGGCACCCCGATTTACGGCGCATCCTGATGTGGAAGGACTACCCGGCTCACCCCCTTCGGAAGGACTATCCTTTGCGCGGTCGCGGGGAGAGAGAGCATTATCAGCGTTTGAGCCGCGATTCGACGCCGTAAGTTCAGGTCGCAAAAAGTGTTGCAAATCTGCATCTTGGATTTGACCCTGCGGCGTTCCGTGCCATGTTGTTGATGCATCGGCCCCGTGCAGTGTGTGCGGAAAGCCAGTGATGCGATAGGGAGTCTCGAAAGGGCAGTCTCAATCGATTGGTCTTGAGGGATTCAAAGGTGTTGTTGGCTTCTCTCGTGGAATCCAGACAACTGAAAGCCAGTTTTAAGAAAAAGGGAGATATCTAGAAATGAAGACTTTCGCAGTTCTGGGAGCCACCGCGCTCATCGCTTCCTCTGCATCCGCACAGTCCGCCCCACAGTGGTCGGGCTTCAGCGTGGAGCGCACGATCACCGCAGCCGGCAACACACAGTACAAGGTGTACGGCAATTGGAATGCCAGCAACATCGTCATGCTGAACGCACTTGACTTCGGCAAGAACATTGCGGGTCAGCCCGCTCAGTTCGGCACGATGAACGCCATTCATCAGGATGCTGGCGAGGATCCAGATGGCAACCCCCTCGCGTCTTGGAGCGCCGGTGTGAATCTGTTGGGTTCGGTTGCTCGCGACAACGACTCCTGGGTCACCGTCAGCGGCAGTGGTACTTCGGGCGGCAATGACACAGCGCTCGACCCCAGCTTTAGTTACCCCGCCGGCAGCACGGATCGTTCGTTCGTTCCAGCGAATGCCGGTTGGTACGACGCAACGCCGGGCACGGCAAACCCTGTGCTTGCAGGCGGAACCCAGGGCGGATTCCGCATGCTGTTGATGCAAATCGTTCGCGCGGGATCTGGCGATGACCCACTCGCTCTCTTCCACTGCGCAACGGGCTTCAAGTTGGCAAACACCACGCAGGCGCTCTTCGGATTCGGATCGTTCACGATCGGAGTTCCGACTCCTGGTGCGCTCGCCCTGCTCGGCCTCGCCGGCGCCTTCGGTCGTCGTCGTCGCTAATCAGCGCCAACAAGTTTCGAATCATCGTCAAGAGTCCCTCTTGACTGAACCGACCGCGGTCCTTGGTCTCCCCAAGGACCGCGGTCACTTTTTGGATCAGCCGGCGTTAACGCGAGAATCAAAAAACATCATGATTTCTCGATGCTTCATTTGCCTGTTCCACGAACCGGGCTACCTTCCACTGCTCTGCATGCTGCTCGATTTGCCTTGCAAATTGCCAGCCGCTGAGTGAGAGAGTTTGCTCTCTCGGGAGAAGTTGAAAAGGGATACAGATCCGATTGATCAGTTCAGCCCTTGGGGGCTTCTCCTCCAGTCTCGCTTGTGAAGTTGTGGTGGGCGTTCCGCCGCAGCCAACACTGTTTCGACCTGTTTGCCCCTTCTCACCTCAGCCGATTCCTTCAATCGGCTGACCAAATCTATGGGAGTTGAAAAGATGAAGAGTGTTTCCCTGATCGTTGCCACGACCCTCGTGGCGTCCTCGGCTCACGCAAGCTTCTCCGGCTGGTCCGTGGAGTCATCCGTTGTTGGTGACCGCACCATCTACAAGGTGTATGCGAACTTCTCAAGCACCAACCTGCGCGTTGTCAATGTGTTCAACTTTGGCAAGGCGGTCGCTGCAGGGTCAGTGCAGGGGAACCAGATTGCCGAAGGTCGCTCGGGCGCGATGAACGCGGTTCACAACGACTTGTTTGTCGGAAATGTCGATCTCGATGAAGATGGCACGATCGATATCTTCAACAATCCAGGCTCCTTCGCTGCCGGCCCCGGCACATGGACGAACGCAGCGAATGATTCCCTCACCGACTCTTACTGCACGCTGCAGGGAATTGGTGGAGCGTGGGGGACTGCATTCGATCCGTCCATGCAGGTCCCACCGTTTGGAACTGATATCGCGACGAACGCCGGCTGGTACGACGCCACGCCAAGCTCGCCGAATTTCCCGAATTCTCAGGGGCGGCTGATGGTGCTGCAGGTTGCTCGACTCAGCAGCGACCTGAGTGACTTCCGCGCGAATCTCACCATTGGCTATGCGCTGACGGGCACCACAACCGCGTTGTTCGGATTCGGCAGCTTTGCCATCCCGGCGCCAGGCGCAATTGCGCTTCTTGGCGTCGCTGGCTTCGTGGGCCGTGGTCGGCGGCGCTGACTTCTGCGCTTCTGTTCGGTGTGGGTAGCAATCGGCTCGTGATCGACGAGCCTGCACCGCACCGAACAGTGTTGAAGGGCACTACAGATGCGAGTACGCGCAAGCGTGCTCGCATCTTCTTTTGTTTGTGGGTGAATGCATGGGCGTGAGCAAACACCGAAGAAAGTCGGCGATTATTCTCAACACGAGTTGCAATGCTGCGAAGTCGGGCTATGTTGAGCCGACGGTAAGGGTTGAGAGGGTTGAAAGACTCCGACACCCTGAATGGAGAGGACGAGAAGAAAAGGGTTCCAGATCATTCTGAATTTCTGTGAGGCTGGTGCACGGTGTATTGCATCACAACCTCGCCAGGCACTCTGTGTGCTTGCACTCGGATTTCCTTCCCATCCATCCCGCGACAGCCCCCCTCTTGGAGGGGGGCTGTTGTTTTTGCACTTCAAGTCAGCGTCTGCCGTCTGCGCTCGGCGCAGCTGATCGCGAGGAAGATCGCGCCGACCGCGCAATCCGATCATGCCCGAATCTGTGCATCGAGCCAAGCGGCGACCGCATCCATCGCGATGCGTTCCTGTGCCTGTGAGTCGCGATGACGGACCGTCACAGACTGATTGGTCAGTGTGTCCGCATCGACGGTGAAGCAGAAGGGCGTTCCCGCCTCATCCATGCGGGCGTAACGCTTGCCGATGGTTTGCTTCGGGTCGTACTCCACAACATGCCGCTTGCGAAGGTCGGCGAAGAGCCGCTCCGCAACCTCGGGAAGCCCATCCTTGTTGACGAGCGGGAACACGCCAGCCTTGACGGGTGCCATTCGCGGGTGGAATCGCATGAACACACCGCTCGCCCGGGATGGATCTTTCGTGTACGCCTCGCACAACAGGGCGAGCGTGCCGCGGTCAGCGCCCGCCGACGGCTCGATCACATGCGGGAAGTAGCGCTCGTTCCGCTCGGCATCGAAGTACTTCGCCTTGTCGCGTCGCCCCGAGTGCTCGGCATGCTGCCGAAGATCGAAGTCGCTGCGATGCGCCACTCCCTCAAGCTCGCCGAAGTCGGGTGCGGTGAAGGGGAATCGGTACTCGATGTCGCTCGTGCCCGCACCGTCCTTCGCGTAGTGGGCCAACTCGTCCTTCTCGTGTTCGCGGAGCTGCAGGTTGTCCCCCGCGAGACCGATGGACTGCCACCAGGCGAATCGCTGATCGCGCCACCAGCCATACCACTCCTTCGCCTGTGACGGGTGGATGAAGAACTCGATCTCCATCTGTTCGAACTCGCGGCTTCGGAAGGTGAAGTTTCGCGGCGTCACTTCGTTGCGGAACGCCTTGCCGATCTGTGCGATGCCGAATGGCACACGCACCCGTGTGCTGTTCACCACATTCTCGAAGTTCGCAAAAATGCCCTGTGCCGTCTCGGGGCGCAGGTAGGCGATGCTCGATGGGTCTTCGAGCGCGCCGACATTGGTCTTGAACATCAGGTTGAATTGCCGCGGTTCCGTGAGCGTTCCAGGCTCCTTGGCGTCCGGTCCGACGCAGCGCGTGCGTTCATCAGGTGAAAGCGCAGTGAACGGACGCACCTGATGGCGGAGCGCATCGAGGCTGTCTCGGCGCTCGTATTTCAGCAGTGCCTTCTGTGCGCGCTCACGCTGATCGTCATCGTTGGCAATGAACGCGTAGAGACGCGCGGCGGGTTCCACGGCACCGAGCACTTGCAGATGGTCGGCGCGGTACCGCGCCTTGCTCTCACGGCAATCCACCATGGGGTCGTTGAACCCGCCGACATGCCCGGATGCCTCCCACACGCGCGGGTTCATGATGATCGTGCAGTCGACGCCGACCACATGCAGTGGATCGCCAGTCGGCCCGATCGCGCTGCTGCGAACGATGTCCTGCCACCAGGCATTCTTCAGATTGCGCTTGAGTTCAGTGCCGAGCGGACCGTAATCCCAGAAGCCGTTGATGCCGCCGTAGATTTCGGAGCTCTGGAAGATGAATCCGCGGCGCCGGCAAAGGGCAACGATCTCATCCATCGACTTGGGTTCGGATGCCATGGGAGCGCGAGTGTAGGAAACCCGCTGCGACGCGCCGTTCAGCAGCGGCGCGCGAGGCGTTCACATGCCCTGTGTCGCGGGCAGGTGATGAGGTGGTCATTCACCATTCCCACGGCCTGCATGAACGCATAGCAGATCGTCGGTCCACAGAAGCGGAAGCCTGCATCGCGGAGTGTTCGGGCCATCGCTTCGCTCTCTCGCGATGTTGGCGGTACATCACCCATGCGGCGGTAGCGATGGACCTTGGTCTCGTGATCCACACACTGCCACAGCAGATCTCGGAATGCCCCCCTGCCGCCGGCACTCATGACTTCGGCCCACATGCGTGCATTGGTGATGGCTGCGTCAATCTTGGCGCGGCTGCGGATGATCGCGGCGTCCGCCAGCAGGCGGCGCCGATCCGCTGCGCTGAATCGCGCGATGCGTTCTGGGTCGAAACCTGCGAATGCGCGCTTGAACGCCGGGCGCTTGCGCAGCACCGTGATCCACGACAGCCCAGCTTGGAATCCATCGAGCACGAGCTTCTCGAACAGGGCTCGGTCGTCGACCACGGGTACCCCCCACTCGCGGTCGTGGTAGTCCACATAGACGGGGTCAATCCCGCACCATGGACAGCGCGCGCCTGCTGAAACGCTGGACTTCATTGGTCGCTGCCTCGCGCACGAAGCCGGCGACCGTCGTCCGTTTGCAGCGACTGCATCCGCTCTTCGGCAAGCACCCGCACCGCCGACTGCATGCAGTCCCAGTCGGCCTTGGGCATTCGGTCCTTGGTCTGCTCGGCGAAATCCCGTTCGACAGTGCGCACCGCGTCCGCGTCCCGTGCAGCATCGATCGCGTGCCCCACAGCCGCGAGCGCATAGGGACTGCTGTCGAGCGCAGCCTTGAGCAGCGCGGTCGTGACTTCGGTGGCGGCGTCGGCATCGCGCCCGCTTCGCGCGCGCATCGCACTCGCCAGCACCATGGCATCGAGCCAGCCCTCGCGGTCCGCGCTCACACCCCACGCCGTCGACTGATGGAACGCCACCTTTCGCATGAGCCCTTTTCCGTCCATGTCCCATCGCGAATGGACCGTGGTCACCTCGTCGCCGCCCGTGGCGTACTGCTCGCCGACCCACGAGTATCGCCCGGTTGTCCCGTCGCGTCGCAGGACCACGAGCGCGCAGTGGCCGGGTTGACCAGCCGTCGATGCAGGCTCGCCAAGAATGCGATGTGTCCGTGCCCCGATGTTGCCCATCGTGCCACACACGCCGCCATCCTTCCACATCATCTGTATCGATCCGTAACTGAATGGGAAGGGACAGACGCGCCGCGCAGACTGCATGTCGAACTGCTGCGCGATGTCGCCGATGTATTCGCCGTAGAAGCGTGCAACCCCCGTTTCGCGAAACTGCGCCCAGACTTGCTCGCGCTCCCGCAACGGCTGGTCATCATCGGCCAGCATCAACAGCAGCGGCCATGGCGCATCGAGCGGGAACAGTGGCCAACCACGCGACGCTGCCTGCGCGCCGAACTCATGCGCATTGTTCCGAATGAACCATGCCATCGACTCGCTTGGTGTCGGCGGCGGATCCCGTTGTGCTGGTAGACGACCAGTCGCACGGTACGCATCGTGGAACAATTCGTGCGCCGCTCGAATGCTGGCGCGGCGCGCATCATCGTTCACTGCATCCGTGGACAGCCAGAACACGACACGCTCCCCACAGTCGATCTGCACTCCAGGGTGTCCATGCGCGGCCATCCACTCGTTGAACGCTCGCTGCAACTTCGTTGACGCGATCACATCCGCACCGACGGGACGGCGGCGCACCAGTTTCTTCTCCTGCGTCGGTCCGCCGCGCGGCTTGGCGATTCCCTTGTCGTCGTACTCGAGCGGCGGCCACTGATCGACGTGCACTTCCACTTCGACCTCGGGAAGCGAGTCGAGAAAGGCGATGACCTCATCATGAATGCTGCGCCTTTCACTTGGCGGTCGAACGCTTTCCGTTGGCGTCCATGTGGGTACGCGCAGCACGAGCGGATCGCGCGCTGACACATCGGGCATCACAGCGACCGCACCCTCTCGGTCACCGTCGTTCCATGGCGATGCTTTGCGTCGTCGCGGCTGTCCAGCTTGGACCGCGAATGCGAGCGCCAACTGCTTCGAGTGGCCACGCACCGCACCGATGCCGAGGTCGATTTCAAGCGCACGCAGCGCCAGCAACGAGCGAAGTGGATCGCTCCACGAACCGTAGATCGCTCGGCGCGCATCACGGTCGCCGTCGACCCATGCCAGAAACTCCGGCGGGAGCTGGATGTTCTGTTCGTTGCACTCACGAATCGCTGCCGAACGGCTTGCGGCCACATGCGCGTCGACGGCGGCTGCGGCAGCGTCCCCAGAGGGGCGTTCGGCGACCGCAGCGCACTCGAAGATGCCCAGGCTCGAGAGGATGACCGCTGCGCCGATCCAATTCCACGCACGTGCGGGTGATGCCATGCGGCGCAGGCTAGCGGGCTCGAACTGTTTCCATGCGTTTGAATATCCTTGACTGCTCGCGATGACCATGAAGATGCAGAGGAACATCGTCCGCTGTGGGCTGATCCAGTGCAGCAATGCCCTGAGCGATGTCACGCGGCCCGTGCCTGAGATCCAGGAAGCGATGGTTGAGAAGCACATTCCGATGATCGAGGACGCGGGTAAGAAGGGTGTGCAGATCCTTTGCCTGCAAGAGATCTTCAACGGTCCGTACTTCTGCCCGAGCCAAGACCCGCGTTGGTACGAAGCCGCAGAAGCGGTGCCCGGACCGACCACGAATCGCGTGGCGAGCATTTGCAAGCAGTACTCGATGGCATGCGTGGTGCCTGTCTACGAGCGCGAGATGAGCGGCGTTTACTACAACACTGCAGCGGTCTATGACGCGGACGGCACCTACCTCGGGAAGTATCGCAAGCAGCACATTCCCCAGGTGAATCCCGGTTTCTGGGAGAAGTTCTTCTTCAAGCCAGGCACTGGGGGATATCCAGTGTTCCAGACCAAGTACGCAAAGGTGGGCGTGTACATCTGCTATGACCGTCACTTCCCTGAGGGCGCTCGCTGCCTCGGATTGAATGGGGCGGAGATCGTCTTCAATCCAAGCGCGACTGTCGCGGGCCTGAGCCAATACCTCTGGAAGATCGAACAGCCTGCGCATGCGGTGGCGAACGGCTATTTCATGGGGTGCATCAACCGCGTTGGCACCGAAGCCCCGTGGAACATCGGGCACTTCTACGGCACCAGCTACTTCGTGAACCCACGCGGCGAAATCATCTCGCAGGCAAGTGAAGACCGCGACGAGTTGCTCATCAGCGACCTCGATCTTGGAATGATCGAGCAGGTGCGAAGCGTCTGGCAGTTCTATCGCGATCGCCGTCCGGAGGCGTACCCCGAGATCTCTCGCCCCTGACGCTTCCCGCGGTGAATCACGGCGGCACGCGGCGTCAGGCACCGCTCACGGAACTGGCCCCCACGCACTGAGAACTCGTGCGAGATCACCTCCATCGACCGCGCCGCTTCCGTTGACATCCGCAGCGCCGCTCTCGGGACCCCAGCCTGCCAATACCACGGCGAGGTCCAGTGCATCAACGACCCCACTGCAGTCCACATCGGCGGCATCACGACATGGTGTTGCGAGCGCTTCGAGGTAGAAGTTCCATGTGTCCGGTCCGAGCCCCTGAAGCGTCAGGAGCGGAGAGTGCCCAACGCCCGCGACCTCGACGAACTGGTGCGGGATCTGCAGCGCCAACAGGTGTTGGTGAAACTCCTGATTCGGCTGATACATCGCGTCGATGGCTCCAACCCCAATCCGGACCTTCGTACACAGGGCGATGTGCGCCTCCGCGCGCTGCGTGGCGATTGTCCAAGGATGCTGCGCAAGGTAATAGGCAGGGTCGCTGCTCCAAACCAATTCATAAAGCTCGGCTCGCGTACGTGGCGGCACATTCGTTCCATCAGGAGCGTTCATGAAGTCGAGTTGCAGCGGGCCTGCTCCGAGCATGGATACGGCCGCGAACAGGTCTGGTCGTCGAAGCGCCAACCGCCCGCCATGTCCGCCCATGCTGAAGCCCTCAAGGATTCTGCCTCGGCGAGAGGCGACGGTGCGAAATGCGTTGTCCACATGCGGGATCAGGTCGTCGATGACGACTGACTCCATCGGCACCTGCCCATCCTTCGAGTTGGTCCACATGCTTGAACCAATCCCGTTGGGGAACACGACGATCATTGGAGGGATGAGCCCTTGGTCCATCGCGCTGGCGAACCACGAACGGACCTGCGGAATGCCAGCGGTTGGGCTGCCGCTCCCGTGGAGCCAATAGATGGTCGGGAATGATTCGATTGGATTGGCGGTGTACTCGGGGGGCAGAAAGACATGGAAGCTGACGGTTGCCTGCGCGGACGCGCTCCAAAATGTGCGGTACTCAAGTCCTGGTGCGGTGACGGGTGGCGTGGTCCACTGCGCCTGTGCCGCCAGCGCGAGCGCAAGCGGGAGCAGCAGTCCTCCCACCCATGAAGCCGAAGGACGATTGGCAGGCTGGTTCATTCAGTCCTCTTGATCGACCGACTGCGAGGTCGGACATGTGGGCGAAAAAAATCCGCCATGACCGAGAAATGTACGGTCAAGGCGGATGCTCTGGTAGGCAGCGGAAGGCGATCAGCGGCGGCGGCGTACGGCCACGCCACGACTTCCATTCACGGCGTTTCAGGCCCTCGGTACGCATCGGCCATCCTGCCGACGCGGTCTGCCGGCTGATCGATGAAGCCGCGAAGGAACGCAACCAACGCCTGCGCGTCGGCGAAGTTCGAGACCCAGCCGAACGAGGCACGCAGCACATGGATTCCATGCTGGCGGAACATCTCGTCGCGCACGTTCGGATCGCCGTCCTTCGCGCAGGAATCGAGCAACGCACCGACGTCCGACGCACGGATGCCGAAGGCCGACTCGCCGGCGCCCGGATTGCAGAAGCAGCCACCCGTCCGGAGCGAGATGCCCGCCTTGCTCGCGATCGCCCCCGCCGCAGCCACGTCGATGACCTTCCCGTCCGGGTCGAGCAGGGTGAACGACACCGTGCCGCCGCGCGAAACCACATCCTTCGGTCCATGGACCTTGACGAGCGGCGCCCCGTTGGAGTGGCGCAGCGTCGGGAGCGTCGCAAGCAGCCATCCCGTGAGGCATTCCACGCGCGTTCGGATTGTGTCGATCCCGACCTCATCCATCAGGCGGAGCCCATGCGACACCGCCGGGATGGAGAGGTAGTCGATCGTGCCGTCCTCGAACGCAGCCGTGTCGCGGCGCATGAGGTGCCTGCGAGCGACGACGGATACCACCTCCACGGTGCCGCCGGCGAACCACGGCCGACGCATGCGCGCCAGCGATTCCTTGCGCACCAAGAGGCACCCGACGCCCGTCGGGTAGCCGAACATCTTGTAGAACGAGATGCACACGAAGTCGGGCTTCCAGCGCGAGAGATCCAGGCGGTTGCTCGGCACGAATGCCGCCGCATCGAGCAGCACATCCCACCCCGCGGCGTGCGCCTGGTCGATGATCTCGAGCGGATGCTTCACGCCCGAGAAATTGCTCTGTGCCGGGTAGGCCAGAAGGCTGCGCCCGCCCGGGTGACGCTGGGCAAGCTTCTCGGCAAGCGCCTGTGTATCGAGCCGGAGGTCGTCGCCTTGGAGCGGCACGTAGTCGACCGCGGCGCGGTCGGCCTTGGCGAACTCGCCGATCCCCAGCACCGAATTGTGGTTGTCCGTGCTCAGCAGCAGTCGGCTCTCCGCCGTGAACGGATAGCTCTCGCCCACCAGGCGCAGCGCGCCGGAGGCGTTGGGCGTGAAGATGAGCTCGTATTCGTCTTGCGGCGCGCGGAAATAGTCCAAGATGGCGTCGCGAGTGCGCTCCACCTGGTCCGTCGACGCCTGCGAACTCGGGTTGGCCGAGTGCGGGTTCCCGAACACGTTCTCCTGCAGGTCGCGCGCGTGCTGCGTGAGTTGTCGGAGGGCGTACAGGTTCCCTCCGGTGTAGTCCAAGTAGACCTGCCCCGTCTGTTCCAGCCGCGCGAAGTCGCTGGCGCGCAGGCCGTCAAGCGCCGCGGTCGTGCTCCATGCCGGGAAGCGGCGCACGAAGTCGTCGTACGCGGCGACCCGAGGGCCGACGGTCGATTCCTGCGCACCGCCGAGCGCGCACAGCGCGAGGAAGACGCCGGCAATTGAAAGGACGCTGCCGCGCTTCTGCATGACGCGGATCCTACCCCTGCTGCGCTGCACGGTTTCCTGAGACACCCGTGTGGGACTCGAGGGCACACTGCACGACACCATGAAGAAACCACGACACAAGGCGGAGATCGTCCTGCGCATCTTCCGCGGCGAGACGCCCGACGCACTCAGCCGAGGGGTCGGCGTCATTCCAGGCAAGTTCGCCCAGTGGCGTGACGAGGCCCTCGCGGGCATGCAGGCCGAGCTCCAGTCGCGGCGCACCCCTGTCACGCCCGCTTCTTGGCGCAAAGGGCAAGCCTGCTGGTGAGGGGTGTCCGGGAATCGGGTGGCTGTTCATTACCCTTTCCGCTGTGAGCGAGCAGCCCGCAGCCCAGTCAAGATTTTTCAAGGATCCGCTCTCGCCGTGGGCGGCGATCCTCACCTGCTCGGCGGTTGCGATTATTCCGGCATCATTCGCTGTGTCGGGCGCCACATTTGGAGTGATTGGGCGATTGATGCGTGACGATCTGGAACTCGACTCCATCGAGTTCAGCGTGATTTCGAGCATCTACTTCGTGCCACTGGCATTGCTACCAGTTTTTGCCGGGCGCTTGGTGGACCGTCATGGGCTACGCGGCATTGCAACAGTCGTCGTACTGCTTGGCGGCTTGGCAACGCTGAGCTTTGCACTCTCGGCTTCGTTGCTCGCAGCCGCCGGATCGCGCCTCGCGATTGGCGTTGCCGCCGCGTTTGGCATGCCGATGTTCGGGGTCGTAACCGCCCGAATGCTGACTGCGCGGGGTGTCACGCTGGCGATGGGAGTCATCACCGCGCTATTCGGTGTGGCTGGATATGTGGGAAGCATCGCAGGCGATTCAGCGCTACGCAAAGGCGATTGGCGCGAACCGATGTGGATCGTTCCCGTAGTCACGCTGCCCATCGCGGCATTCGTGTGGTGGTGCCTGCGCAGTCCAAGCCTGCAACAGTCGCGATCGGCGTCTGCGCCTCAACAGACTGGGTTCGTCTCCGCGATCGTTCAGTTGTTCGCCATTCGAGAAGTCCGGAGCAGTGTGATGGTCGCGTTCGCCGTGGGGGGTGTGTTCTGGTCGTTTGGCGGCGCTTGGAATGCCCTTGTCGCGCGCGTGGTATGGCGATTGCCGCCCGAAGAGTGGGGCGCCGTATGCGGAGCGTTCCACATTGGAATGGGAGTGGCAGCACCGCTGTTGGCGCTGTGGGCGGCGCGCGTTGGCACTCGCGTGCCGATACGCATCACCACCGGACTGGCCTTCCTGACTCTCTGCGTGTGGCTCTTCAGCCCAATCCAGTTGAATGCACTGGTAAGCCAGGCGGTGGTGGGGTTGTTGGGGGCATCAGCGTCCGTGCTTGCCATCAATGTCGCGTCTGCGCTGCGGTGTGTTCCCGTTGCGCGTGCGGGCATTTGCGCTGGATTGCTCAGTTGTGCAGCGACGCTTGGAGGTCTGCTCCTCCTGGTGTTGCCTCCGCTGACCACGCTGGTTCCGGAGTCCACACCGCTCTATCGCACCTACTTCTGCGGCGCAGCGATCGCCGCGCTCCTCGGGCTCGCGCATCTCAGTTCGTACGGAAGCAGCTCGGATCGGGTGTCGAAGTCACCGGAGCCGAAGTCATGCGCCGAATAGGTGCCGGTGAACCGACGGGGGGAACGAATCAATGGGCGATACTGGATTCGAACCAGTGACCCCACGCGTGTGATGCGTGTGCTCTAGCCAGCTGAGCTAATCGCCCGACTCCGAAGATGATAGCGGCAGAGGTCCAAGCGTATTGGGCTGAACTGTTCAACGGCATTGGGCCGAACTCGCCCACGATGCGCTTATCGCCCTCGACTTGCGACGATTATGGGATTTTGCCGTATTCGGTTTGACTCCTCGGCACCGCTCCTGATACTTCGCTGTCGCGTTGATCTTCCGTTGATTCGGCCATGCCTCCTCGTACTTTGACGAGTCTCAGTTGCCTGCTATTGACCGCTGCCACCTCCGCAGACGGGCAGTTGCTCTCGGCACCATCCCCCGCTCAGGACGATCTCTTCGGCGTGACGATGTCTGGCACTGGGCATCGTGTTGCGATCAGTGCCATTTGGTGCGACACGCCCGCTGGGGTCGACCGCGGGTGTTTGGCAGCAGACACAGCAGCTTGTCGATCCGAACGGCGCAGCCTTTGATGTCTTTGGCTTCGATATGGCGCTGCGAGGAGACACGCTCTTTGTGGGGGCGCTTTGGGACGATGTCGGAACCCAAGTCAACCAAGGGTCGGTTGTTGTCTTTCGCCGTCAGGCGGATGGAACATTCTCGTTCCTGCAGCGACTGATCGCGCCCGATGGGACGGCACACAACGAGTTTGGAACGCGCGTGCATGCCGTAGGAAACACCGTGTTCTGCGGCTCACCGAATGCGGTTGTCGACGGCGAGTTTGGACGAGGGGCGGTCTATGCATATCACCGAACCGCCGATGGGACTTTCGCCTTTGCAGGCAAGCTTTCGAGCATCGACGGGCACCCGGGGGACGGCATGGGTTCGAGCATCGACGATGAGGCGGGATTGATCGCCGTGGGTGCGTTCAGCACGAATGTCGGCAGGTCCTTGGGTGCGGGTGCTGTTCACCTCTTTCGGCGGAACTTGGCAGGTGAGTGGCTCGATGTGGCAACGGTGGTCGGAGATGCAGCGGTCGGCAGCGGTGTGTCGATCAGCGGGTTCGGGAGTTCCGTGTGCCTCGCAGCAGATGGACTGGTTGTGGGCGCGTACACATCGGAAGTCCATGGCTGGCCGAGTGCGGGCTGTGCGCAGGCATTCAGCGTCGGATCGGCAATCGACTTGACGATGGACGGAATCATCGACGGGCAGGATCTTGCTGCGCTGATTGGACTCATGGGGTCCACGGAACCGACCGCCGCTGACATCGACTTCAGCGGCATCGTCGATGGTGCCGATCTGACAATGCTGCTCGGAGCATGGGGATCCTGACACCCCTTCCATCACGAACGCGACGCAGCCGCTGGGTCCACGCACGATTCGAGGAGCGAACGGAAATCTCGTGGGATTGCGGCTGCGCGCAGCGTTCCTTGTCCCATCTCACAGCACGCGACCGTCACCGTGCCTCGCGCCGCCACCATGTCGTTCACGGCGAAGTCGACGGAGTACTCGATAGATCGGTCGCCGACTCTGATCACGCGCAGGGACAAATCGACTGCATCGCCAAAGCGCAGCGGCTTCCTGAACTCGCAGGCGCACTGGACCCTGGGCCAGCCGATCGTGGACTCCCCAACGGTGGTCAACGGCTGCAGCCCCTTGGCGCGCAGGAACGCATGCTCCGCGTCCTCCATCCAGCGAAAGTAGTTCGAGAAGTGCATCACGCCGGCGAGATCCGTCTCGCTGAACTGCACGGTGCGGCTGGTCTGGAACGAAGTGGCTGTCACTGTGGTGAAAGCCTACGCGGCAGGTGACACGGCGCCATATCGCGCGCGGTACTCGGCGATTCGGGCACGGTCTGCATCCGTCAGCCGCGCCCCGAGGTGCGCCACAACTTCATCGATGGTGACGATCGCAGCCGTGGGCATGCCGAACTCCGCTCCGACCTCCTCGAGCGCGGTGCGCGAGGATGCATCGCTCGCACGCTCCTGTCGATCGACGGAGACAACGAGCCCCGCAAGCACAATGCGAGCCGATGCACGCAACAGAGGCACGGTCTCACGGATCGATGTTCCCGCCGTGGTGACATCTTCGATGATGAGTACTCGATCACCATCCTGAAGCGTGCGCCCGACGATGACCCCTCCCTCGCCATGGTCCTTGGCTTCCGTGCGGTTGAAGCAGAAGTCGATCTCGCGACCTCGCTCCGCAAATGCCATTGCCACCGCCACGACCAGGGGGATGCCCTTGTACGCAGGCCCGAACAGGCAATCGAAGTCATGGGGGAAGGAGCGCTCGATCGCGTCCGCGTACGCCCGCCCGAGCTCCACGAGCTGGGACCCGCTGTGGTAGCGACCCGTGTTCACGAAGTACGGGGTCTTGCGACCGCTCTTCGTGGTGAAGTCGCCGAAGGAGAGAACTCCTGCACCCACCATGAAGTCGATGAATCGACGCTGGCTCAGATCCATGGTGCAAGCGTAACCGCTCCTCTGCCCGAACTCCCGTCTCCGCGCCGTTTCCGTGGACTTACCATCCTCGAATGCCCCGCCGCGCAGCCGTCATTGCAGCCGTCCGCACACCTGTCGGGCGATACGGGGGAACGCTGTCGTGTGTGCGCCCTGATGATCTGGCTGCGCATGTGATTCGCGCCGTACTCGATCGCGCAAAAGTTGGTGCGGATCTTGTGGACGATGTGTATTTCGGTGCTGCGAATCAGGCAGGCGAAGACAACCGCAATGTGGCGCGGATGGCGGCGCTCCTTGCGGGACTTCCCGTGCGCGTTCCGGGCGCGACCGTGAACCGCCTCTGTGCATCGGGGCTTGAGGCAGTGCATGTGGCTGCGCGCATGATCGAGTCTGCATCGGCGGATGTGATCATTGCGGGCGGAGTCGAGTCGATGAGTCGTGCGCCACTTGTGCTGTCGAAGGCTGACCAACCGTTTGGGCGTGGGCAGGAGATGCATGACACCACGATCGGATGGCGCTTCGTGAATCCGCGGCTGAGTGCCATGCATCATCCCTTTTCGATGGGAGAAACAGCCGAGAATGTTGCGCGTGCGTTCCATGTCAGCCGCAGCGACCAGGACCAATTCGCGCTCGAGAGTCAGCGGCGTTGGGCGGCAGCGAACGCTGCGGGTCGCTTCCGTGACGAGATCGTGCCGGTGGAGATTCCACAAGGCAAGCGACCGGCGCTGGTGTTCGACACCGACGAGCATCCGCGCGCCGATACCACACTCGAGAAACTCGCAGCCCTGAAGCCCGCATTCACCAAGGCGGAGGACGGCAGCGTGACCGCAGGCAACTCGTCTGGCGTCAACGATGGCGCGGCCGCGCTGCTGCTGATGGATGCGTCGAAAGCAGCACAGTTTGGGTTGACGCCCCTTGGCTTCGTCGGGCGCGGGTGCGCGGTCGGGGTGGATCCGGCACAGATGGGCATCGGCCCGGTGCCTGCAATCCAGTCGCTGCTCGAGCGTGCGGGCATCACGGCTGCCTCGGTCGATCTCTTTGAGATCAACGAGGCATTCGCCGCGCAGGCAGTGGCGTGCGTGCGCGAACTTGCCCTCGACCCATCGCGGGTGAATGTGAACGGTGGTGCGATCGCGATCGGGCATCCGCTCGGGGCGAGCGGTGCGCGGCTGGCGACCACCCTGCTGCATGAAATGAAGCGGCGCGATGCGGAGCGTGGCATTGCCGCGCTGTGCGTGGGTGTCGGGCAGGGTCTCGCGCTGCTCTTCGAGCGGCGCTGACTCGCCCATGGCGGACGCCTCACCGCGCTTCAGTGCATCGAAGCGATGCGGCGCAGTCCGCCCTCGACCGCGTCGACGAGCGCATCGATTTCCACCTCCGTCATCGGCGTCGACAGTGTCGCCGAGCAGGTGTTGATCATCAGGAACCCCTCCTGAAAGAGGTGCTCAAGCAGCAGCTTCAGCCGCTTCGATTCATCTGCGCTCAAGAACTGTTGGCGATAGTCGAGCGGTGGCGTTCGCTTCATGTGCACTCGGAACATCGATCCCGTGCCCGTCACGCATGCCTCGGCATTGGTGCGCCCGATCGCCTCGCGGATGCCGTGCATCGCGCGCTCGGCGAGGGCGTTCAACCTGGCGACCGCCGCCGCGTCATAGTGCTGCATCGCTGCGAGCCCCGCGGTCATCGTGACTGGATTCGCGGAGAAGGTGCCGGAGAGCGGGTAGAGCAACTTGCTTGCCTGGGGGTTCATCACATCCATCACATCAGCGCGCCCCGCGAGGGCCCCAACAGGGAACCCTCCGCCGATGATCTTGCCGAGCGCAGTCAGGTCCGCGCGCAAACCGTAGCGTTGCTGCATGCCCCCCACTTCCGTACGGAAGGTGATGACTTCATCGAGCACCAGCAGTGCACCGTTGCGCTCGGTCCATTCTCGGATCGCTGCGATGAATGCGGGGTCCGCGGGCCGAAGTCCCGCGCGATGCGGCATCAAATCGAGCAGCACGCACGCCACCTCGCTGCGGTGCGCATCGAGGATGGCGATTGCGCGATCCACATCGTTCGCCGGCATGACAAGCACATCCTGCAGCGCCGACTGCGGCGAACCATGCGTCAGTGGCACGCTGTTCGGATGGTCGATGCTCCCCCAGTTTTCAGGCTTTGGCTCCTGACTGACCTCCGCGTAGTCATAGCCGCCGTGGTACGCGCCCTCCACCTTCGCGACCTTCGCGCGATTGGTGAACGCGCGCGCCGCCTTCAGCGCGGCCATCAATGCCTCCGTGCCGGAGTTCACGAAGCGAAGCCGCTCAAACGCCGCGCTGCGACCGGCGAGATGTTCTGCGTAACGAACTTCCGCTTCCGTTGCCATCATGAACGCCGAACCGCGCTGCAACTGCGCTGTCACCGCTTCGATGATCGGCGGGAACGCATGCCCATGGATCAGCGACGCCATGTTGTTGGAGAAATCGATGCGTGAGTTGCCGTCGAGGTCGGTGATGCGGCAGCCGCGCCCGAAGTCCGCATACGGCGGATGAGGTCCCCGAAGCACCGTGTTGCGGCTGACGCCCCCCGCAAGAACCTTCCTCGCTCGCGCAAAGAGACTCTCGCTTCGTGTGGTTGCTTGCTCGGTGGTCATTGGTTGCACTCCGTGGGGTGTCTGCTCGTTCGCGCCTGGATTACACGGCGGCGGCGCGCGTGGTGGGTGGCAGAAGCGTTGCGCCGGTGCGCTCCTGCACGAAACCGAAGTCAACACCGGGCGCGAGTTCAACGACTCGGAAGCCATCTGGCGTGATGTCGACCACCGCCAGGTCGGTGTAGACGCGGTCCACAACGGCGCGTCCGGTCAAAGGGTAGGTGCACTCCCCCACCAACTTCATTTCACCTTCCTTGGTGCAGTGCTGCGTGAGAACAAAGACTCGGCGCACGCCAGCCACGAGGTCCATGGCCCCGCCCACGGCAGGAATCGCATCCGCCTCACCCGTGGACCAGTTCGCGAGATCGCCTGCTTGCGAAACTTGCAGTGCGCCGAGCACGCTGAGGTCCAAGTGCCCGCCGCGGATCATCGCGAAGCTGGTGGCTTGATCGAAGAAGGCTGCGCCGGGCATCATCGTGACCTGTCGCTTGCCCGCGTTGATGAGTTCTGGATCGCCCGCGCCCACCGCAGGCGATGGCCCCATGCCAAGCAGACCGTTCTCGGTGTGATAGATGAGCGTGCGTCCCTCGGGGACAAAGCGTGCGACGAGTTCGGGAATGCCGATGCCAAGATTGACATACGACCCGTGGGGAATGTCCTGCGCGAGTCGGCGCGCGATGTCATCGCGGCTCCATCCAATCGCGGCGGGTGTGTCGGTCGAAGGCGGCCTCATGGGTAGCGCGCCCCTGCCGCAATCAGTGCCGACTCCTGCTGCGGCGACGGCACATGCACGATGCGGTCCACAAAGATCCCTGGCGTGACAATCGACTCCGCATCGAGCTGCCCCGCATCCACCACCTCCGCAACTTGCACGACGGTGATGCCGGCAGCCGTTGCCATCGGCGGTGCGAAGTTGCGCGCCGTGCGGTGGTAGACCACATTGCCATGCGTGTCGGCGCGTCGCCCCTTGATGAGCGTGAAGTCCGCGCGAATGCCGAACTCAAGAACGCACTCTGTTTCGCCGAAGAAGCGGTGCTCCTTCCCCTGCGCGAGCGGCGTCCCGACGGCTGTCGGCGTGAAGAACGCGGGGATGCCTGCGCCGCCCGCGCGGATGCGTTCGGCGAGGGTCCCCTGAGGCACGAGTTCAAGTTCGACTTCACCGCGGCGGTACAGGTCTGGGAAAACGGTGGAGTTGGCGGTTCGCGGGAATGAGCAGACGACCTTGCGCACGCGACCCGCCTTCAACAGCGCAGCGAGTCCCACTTCGCCGCTGCCCGTGTTGTTGCTGACGACCGTCAACTGCTTCGCGCCTTGGTCGATCAGCGCGTGGATGAGTTCGATCGGGCTTCCAGCCTCACCGAAGCCGCCAATCATGACCGTGGCGCCATCAGGGATGTCCGCCACCGCGGCTGCCGCACCCACCACACGCTTGTCGATCATCGGCAGACTGGCGGCGGTGCTGCGTGCGTCACTCGAGCGCTCTTCACGCGCGAGTAGTCGTACAGCCCTGCCTCGTCGAAGAGCACGCGGTCGTCGTACCCGTCAAACCACAGCGCATTCGGGTTGCGGCCGACGATGCAGACCTTGCCACGATCGGCAGCGGGTCCCTGATTGCGGAGGATCTTGAAGATGACCACACCGTTCTCGCTGCCCTTGAGCCCTGGAATGGGCTCATTGGTGACGGCATTCACTTCGGTCTTGCCCTTGTAGTGCGTGATCGAAAGTCGCGCATGGCTCTCCACGCCCGACAGTCCCTTCTGCGACTCGTTCAGCAGTTGCCATGCGCGTTCGATCGGCACATTGAACGAGCGATACGCGATGATGTCACGCCCGCAGAAGAAGTAGTGGTTCTCTCCGCCCGCGCGCTTGAACTCGCGCTGGAGGATCCGCAGCGCATCCGCGTCGTCGTTGATCCCCTTGATGATCGGCGTCTGGTTCTCCACACTGAGCCAGCCGCGCTGGTTGAGGCGCCGCATCGCCGCGCCTGTCGCGGGAACCCACTGCAGGAAACCCTGCCCATTCCGTAGGTAGTGACCGTCGGGATCCTTGGCGAGGAATTCGTCGGGATGCTCGAAGTGCACCACGATGTGCAGACCCACCTCGGGGTACATCTCATGGAAACGATCCAGCATCGCGCAGAAGGCATCGTCGAAGCGCTCTGGATAGAACGCCATCTCCTTGGTGCCGATTCGGATCGATTCGATCCCCGCTTCAGCGAGTGCACCGAGCCATGCGGCGATCTTCGAGTTGTTGAGCACCATCGGGTCGCCGCCCGACATCAGGATCTCGCGGAGCTTCTCGCGTCCACACACTGGGTGACGACCGCCGTTGTCGCGCACCGCCTGATTGAAACGGTGGATGTAGCTGATGACCTCGGGAATGTTCGCCAGCCCCTTCTTCGCCACGGTGCCATCCTGCCGCTTGACTTCCTTTCGAGCGATCAGTTCCTCGCGGTAGCAGAATCGGCAGTGCGCGGAACAGGTGGACACCACATACAGCAGTCCCATCTCGTACTTGTGCAGCATGCCCTCGACCGGGCTGTAGTCCATCTGGAAGCCTGGGTCTTCCGACCCTGCGAGGTCGTACGTCTCGGATGGATCCGCCTTCACAAGCCGACGGAGGGGCGCACTCTGCTTGGCGAGATCGAAGTAGTGCCGCGTCACCTTGACTGGCAT
This sequence comes from Planctomycetia bacterium, assembly GCA_005799495.1. Taxonomy (GTDB): domain Bacteria; phylum Planctomycetota; class Phycisphaerae; order Phycisphaerales; family SM1A02; genus F1-60-MAGs104. The sequence goes on along the minus strand of SYGP01000030.1, from coordinate 30,077 downwards.
GCGCTTCTCCACATCGCGTTCGCCGCCCTTGAGCACGCGAAGTTGAACGAGCTCATCACCCGAGTAGAGCCCCTGCATGTCCGCAGGAACATTGGATTCGAGGAACGGCGCAAGTCCATTGATGATGTTGCGCTCATGGCGACCATCCTCGACGGAAGCGAGGAAGGCGCGTTCGCGATCTGTTTGGGTGTAGGTGAGTTCCATAGGTTTCCGCGAAAGTGTAACACTTCGAGGTCGAAAAACGGAATATGTCGGGGGAAGCTTGCACATCGGCGAAGTGGTGCAACAATCTGGAGTGATGAAGCGTCTCCTTGTCCTTCTTGCCGTTGTTGCTCTTGCTTCCCGCACCGGGAATGCTGCCGTCATGCTGTCGACGACATTCGACTCGTACGGAAGCGCATCTCTGTCGGGCCAGATCGCTTGGGGCGGAGGCACGGGCACATGGGCGGTATCGGGATCGATGAATGCCCCCCAGATCGCTGCGCTGGTCATTGGCGCGGGCGTCGATCCGGCCACCAATCCCTTCGGAGGCAGCGGCAAGATGGTTCGCCTCTGCACCGAGAAGTTCAACAACGGGCGCACGAAGGCCTGGCTGGACTTGGTGAACACCGGGCAGTGGGCGACCGCATCCGCGGGAGGTCGCACGGTCCTGGAGACTCGCATCAAGGTGTTCCTGCCCGCGTCGCAGGCGCTGCCCTCCGGCTTCGGCATCATGATCTCGAAGAGCTCCTTCGAGACATCGGGAGGCTTCGTCGTCAGTGCGCAGAGCGGCGAGATCTCGCTGTTGAACGGTGGCTATGTGCTGGCGAACCGAGCGCCGACAGGGTTCATCGTCCCGCTCGGGCAATGGAATGAATTCGCGTATCGGTGGAATGTCGCCACGGGCTTCGGTGAGCTGCGCGCGAACGGCACATTGGTTGCGACGCATCAGACCACGCTGTTTGGCAGCGTCTACGCATCGAACCTCCTCAGCGTGACCGATGCGACGCCCGGCACGCTCAACGCCTTCGGCTACTTCGACGACTTCGCCATTTCCGCGGAGCTGCCGACGCCCGCCTGCCCCGCTGACCGCAACGGTGATGGAAGCGTCGACGCAAGCGATTTGGCATCCGTGCTCGCAGGCTGGGGCGGTCCTGCGGGCGATGTGAACAACGACGGAACCACGGACGGGACGGATCTCGCCGCGCTGCTTGGCGCGTGGGGTCCTTGCGGCGGCTGATCGCGTACCGTCCGCACCCATGGATGCCCCTTGGCAGCGCGCCGCATGGCGCGCCGTTCTGCTCCTGCTGCCTGTTGCGCTCCTGAACTATCTCGATCGGCAGATGCTGGCTTCGATGAAGTCGTCCGTGATGGCTGACATCACCGATCTGTCGACCGATGCGCAGTGGGGCATCATGCTCGGCCAGTTCAAATGGATGTACGCGCTGCTGAGTCCGCTTGGCGGCTGGGTGGCGGATCGCTGCGGTCGACGGATCACGATCGCATGCAGTCTCTTCGCATGGTCCGCCGTGACATGGACCACGGGCAGCGCCACGACCGCGAATGAACTGCTGTGGACGCGGACACTCATGGGTATCAGCGAAGCGTTCTACATACCCGCTGCCCTCGCGCTGATCACCGACCTGCATGGTCCGCGTACTCGGTCGCGCGCCACCGGACTGCACCAGACAGCCATCTATGTCGGCATGATGGCGGGAGGCTTCGGTGGCTATGTGGCGGACGCCCCGTCGCTCGGGTGGCGGAGTGCGTTCCACTTCGCTGGGATCGTCGGCATGCTCTATGCGCTGCCACTGCCATGGCTGCTGCGTTCGAGCGCGAGCGCGGTCCCTGCGCAGGCTGTCCAGCGCTCGTCGACGCGCGGGGCGCTGCGCGAACTTCTCGGCAGCGTTCCGTTCCTGCTGCTCGTTGCGTGCTTCACCCTGCCGGCCATGGCGGGGTGGATCGTGCGCGACTGGATGCCCGCCGTGCTGAAGCAGCAGTTCCAGATTGGGCAGGGAATGGCGGGCGTTTCGGCAACGCTTTTCACGACGCTCGCGATGCTCGTGGGCGTTGTGATCGGCGGCTGGATGGCGGACCGTTGGAGTCGAACGAGTGGCCGTGGCCGTGCATGGGTGAGTTGCATCGGCATCGTCGCACTCGTGCCAGCGCTGTTCGGTGTCGGCAATGCAGGAACGCTGGTGCAGGCGGTCGTGTTCCTGTCGCTCTTCGGCTTGGGCTGGGGACTGTTCGACTGCAACAACATGCCGATCCTCTCGCAGATCGCTCGTCCACATCTGCGGGCGACGGGCTACGGGATCATGAACTTCGTGAGCATCAGTTGCGGCGGCGTTGCGGATTGGCTGTTTGGTGCGCTGCGCGACGCGGGTGCGCCGAACAACGGCATCTTCGCCGCCTTCGGCGTGATCGCGCTCGTCGGCGCGGCCCTCATGGTGCTGGTGGCGCGGAGCCTGCCGCGGGAACCGCAGGCTTCGCAAGCGGGATGATCCACTCGCGCACGAACAGTTGTTCGCGCGCACGCCCTTGCAACATCTCCAGGATCTGCCCGCCCGTGTGGCGGCTCGCCATCTGAATCCGTGATGCCGCGGCGTTTGCAGGCATGGGCGCATCGATCGCACCGACCACGCTGATCCAGTCGCCGCTTCGGATGCGGTCTGCAGGCGGTGTGCCATTGGCGACGGGGAATCCCATCACCTCCGACTGTGGCAGCAGCATGCGGTGAATCTCCGCGACGCTGCGGAAGTTCTCGGGCACCCAGATGCGTTGCCCCGCGAGTTGTTCCTGCTGCGCCGTCGTGAAGGTTCCAAGGGGCGCATCGAAGACGCTGAGGAAACTGGTGAGCGCAAGCAGCACGGCAAGTGCCGAGGGTGCAGCCGCGAGCCGCGTCCAGCGTGGAGTCAGGAGCGCCCACACGGCAAAGGCGGCGGTTGCGAGGAGCAGTGGCCAGTGCCACCACGCGAACGCGAGTGCCCCGAGATCGCGAGCGAGCATCCAAGAGAGCCAGGCGATTGGAACGACTGCGATCACTGCACCGATGTGCGTGAGCATGAATGCGTTCCGTCCCACATGATGTCCGCGCGTGGCAAGCAGCACGGCAAGCGCAGGCATCGCTTCGAGCAGGTAGCGCCCCGAACGCTGCGCAGGCAGGCAGAACACGAGAAACATCGCTGCGACCCAGAGCAGCAGCATTCGCTCCGATGCAGTGAGTTCCCTTCGATGCTTCCAACACTCCACGAGCACGCCGAAGAGTGGAAACGCGAGCAAACCCGCATGCACAAATGGAGATGCAGCGAGGGACCACACACTGAACCCTCCCCAGAAGAAGCCGCTGATCCAATCTCCCGCACCCCCCGCCATCTTGCCGACATTCTCGCCAACGACGAACTCACGCCAGACTGCCGCAGGATCAGGGTCCAGGGCAAACCACACGCTGAACAGGGCGAGCGATACGACTGCCACGACACCGCAGACGAGCATGACCCGCATCACGCGCGCGGTGCGCGTGCTGACGACGGATGCAGCCGCGCCACGCCACTCCACCAGCGCGAGCCACAGGAGGATCGGGGCGAGAAGGGCGAAGCTCCGAAACAGCAGCGCCACACCGACGACGACCCCAAGCAGCGGCAACCTCCAACCGCGCGTCGCGCGCGACGGTGCGAGCGTCACCCAAGCAATCGACCCAAACAGCCAGAAGGTTTCGGGCGCATTGGTGAGAAAGGGCCGCCCGTAGCGGAAGGTGCCAAGAAACCCAAGAAGCGTGAGAGCCGCAGAAATCGCAACCGTTGCGGTGCGCCCGCTGATGCGCCATGCGAGCAGAGCAGCGAGACCCGCCACACCCATGGACCAGACGACGCTGGGCCAGCGCAGCGCGGGCAAGCTCCACCACCCACCCCAGTCCGACGACAGAATCCCTTGCCAGAACAGGAGCGGCGGCTTCGTGTTGCGCATCTCTTCCATGCCGCTCACCAGCGGAAGCCACTGCCCGCTGGCAGCGGTCATCCGCGTGATCTGCAGATACACCCACTCGTCGCCGTTGGTCGGCGCCTGCAGTGATCCGATGCCGTGGAGATAGGTGCAAAGCGCGAGCGAGATGCCGAGTCCACCGAGCAGCAGCGCGGTGCGTTCCTCCCGGACATGGTTCGCTTCGGGATCGATGCCCTCGATTCGGACATGTCGATAGGTCCAGAGGTCGTTCATCACGAAGTTGATGAGGCTTGCGACTGCAATGCCGATCAGGTTCGCCACCAGGTAGGGGACGAGCGTCACGAGCATGTTGGTGAGCGCGATCTGCACAAGAATGCCCGCCCAGTTCGCGGCGGCGTATTGGATGTACTGCTGCCCAAGCGGCACATCCCGCGTGCGATCACGGTCGCGCCAGGTCCAAAGGCGGTTCCACCAGAAGTTGTTGGTCATGCCGATCACGATGCCCGTGAACATCGACAGGTTGAGCCGCAGGGATCGGTCCATGACTGCGCCGTACAGCCACTCGAAACAGATCCAGATGACGATCTGGTTGATCGCGACGCCTGAGACACCGACCGTTCCGAATCGAAGGAAACGACCGCGCTGCCGCCACGACCATCCGACCACCGCATGAACCATGCCGAGCGGCGTGCGCGTGGCGGGGCTGCGCTGCAGAGGCTTCATGCGGTGTGGGAAGCGGCAGCGAGTGCTTCACGCGCTGCGGCAAGGACCGCATCTGGAGCGATGCGCTTGAGGCACTGATTGTCACCGTCGCAGGGCGAGTTGCGGTGGTTGTACGCCGTCACGCAGGGGGAACAGGCGATCGGCTGCCAGAACGCACGCATGCGCGGGCTCCAACTCGAGTAGAGCAGCGGCGTTTCCGGTCCGTACATCACGAGTGCGTGAATCGGTGTCATTGCGGCGAACTGCACGGGACCACCATCATTGGTGATGAGCAGTCTTGCGCGGTGAAAAAGGCACATCAGGTGGCGGACCGAACGGGTTTCACCCGCGAGGTTGACAATGCCGGGAAGAAAGTCACAGGCACGGCGGAGGTCATCAGCGAGCAGACGATCTTCGGGCATCCCGATGATCCCGACCGCATGCCCATCGGCAAGCAGCGCGCGTGCGATCGCCGCGTAGTGCTCGAGCGGCCAGGCACGGATCGGCAACAGACCCCCGCTTGGATACATGAGCACGAGCGATCGCCCCTCGCACGCAGGATGGTCGCGGTGCAGCTGAGCGACTTCCCGCTCCACCTCCCCTGCCTCCGGCTTGAAGACAGGCGGATCGAACCGTTCCGTGGTCGGTGCGTTCTTGTTGGGCGGCGTCGACGGCGTGCCGATCGACTCGACGAGGGCGATGAGTTGATGCGAGAGATGGCGATACGGGTTGTACGGCACGGGTGCGGTCATGAATGACCCTCGGTACAGCCCCTCCTGCGTTGCTCTGTGGAACCCTGCGCGGTGGCGGGCGCCCGAGAGCCCGCTGAGGATCGCGCTGATGCGCGCGAACAACTCACAGTCCACGACCGCATCAAAGCGTAGTGATCGCATGATGCCGACTGCTCGAAGCAGATCTCCCGCGAGCTGGGCAGGCGACCCGTCTCGCAGCGTGATCACATGCGCGGGATCGACCACTCGGAGCAGATCGAGCACCGATCTGTTCTTGCGGAACACCATCGCGTGGATCTCCACTCCAGGATGACGCTCGCGGAGTCGACGGAACATCGGCTCGGCCAAGACCAAGCTCCCCATTTCGCTCAGCAGGATGACGAGCACTCGACGCAGCAGCGGTCGTTCATCGGGTGGCGGCACGACGCCGAGTGCGCGTTGGCCAGCATGCCACGCCGAGAGCGCACCGCACAGCGGCACGCCACACCATCGATCCACCAACCGTTGAATGTGGATGTCCATACGCGTCCCTGCGACGGACGATGCTACGCTCGACCTGCCCCCTCGGCGTCCGTATGCGCGCGCTCATCACCTCTCGCGTTGTAGCAGTCGCCATCTTTGTCCTCGCGTGGCTGGCGGCATTCATTCAGTCGCCGCGCCCCACCGAATCGAGATTCGAGTTCGCGCCGCCGCGCACATCCCGGACGGCTGGAAGCGTTCACTTCGCATCGATGGATCTGCCGCGCCCCGCGCCCTCGGCGCACGCATCGTCGATCACGGCACTTCCTGATGGAGCGCTGCTGGTGGCATGGTTCGCCGGTGCCCGCGAAGGTGCGTCGGATGTGGCGATTGAGATGGCGCGCGTGCGCGCGGGCGCCGTGGAGAGCCGTTGGACATCGCTGACGCGCGAGCAGTTGCAGGGCATGGTGCAGCGCGTGATCCGTTCTCTTGGGAATCCAGTGGTGTGGGTGGACGCGCAAGGGCGCGTGAACATGCATGTCGTCAGCGTCAGTTATGGCGGCTGGTCCGGCAGCGCGATCAATCATCTGGTGTCCTTGGATGGCGGCGCGACGTGGCAGTCGGCGCGGCGCCTCGTGGTTTCGCCATTCTTCAACTTGAGCACGCTCGTCCGCACGCAACCAGTCGCCATGGCCGATGGATGTTGGGGACTGCCCGCCTATCACGAGTTCATCGACAAGCACGGGCTGTTCCTGCACCTGCGCACCGATGGCGCGGTCCGTTCCGCGGAACGCATGCAAAAGTACGAAGGCGGATGGCTGCAGCCTGCGGTGGCGGCGCTCTCACCGCGCGCGGCTCTTGCGCTTCTTCGGTCGGCGAGCCGAAGCACGCCGTTCATCGGTGTCAATCGTTCGACTGATGGCGGCACCACATGGGTGATGCAAAGCGCGCTCGACATCCCGAACCCCGATGCGTCTGTTGCGCTGCTGCGTCTCTGCGATGGAACGCTGCTTCTCGCTGCAAATCCGACGCGCGGCGGCCGCGGCACGCTGCAACTTTTCACATCGCGGGACGATGGCGTGACGTGGGCGTCATCGCACGTGATCGAACGGGACGAGGGTGGCGAGTTCTCCTACCCGTGTCTTGCGGAGTCAGCGGACGGCATGATCCATCTCACCTACACTTGGCGGCGGCAAGGGATTCGTCTGTGCTCGTTTGGTCGCGGTTGGCTTGCAGAGGATGGATCGACTGCACCCGCACCGGGAGCTTCTCGATGAGCGCGTGGCCGCTGGGCACCTGGATCGGACTCTTCGGTCAGGCGTTGATCGCTGCCGCGCTCGGACGTTTCGCCCGAGAACGCCTTGCCAAGCGCGCACTCAAGCCGCTCGGACCCGAGTCGTGGCTGCTGATGATCGTGGTGCTGAGCGTGCCGCTCGGCGGCATCACCCTCGCGGGTCACCTGCGCGGACTGTGGGGCGACGTGAGCATCACGACGCTCGTCATTCTGGCCTTGTATGTGATCGCGCCCAACGCACTGCCGAATCGGCCGGCGCGTTTCTGGAGCGTGGCGCTCGTCCTCTTGGTTGCTTTGCCTCTGTATGGTCCGCTGCTGCTGCCCATTCCCCGCATGCAGCGCGACCTTTACTGGCTTGGGTGGCATCCAGAGTCCTTGCTGCTGCTCCTCGCGGGCGTGGCTGGTGCTGCCGCGATGGCAGGTCGGTGGTGTCCACGCTGGGCACTGATCATTTCCGCGGGACTGGCGGGCTTTGCATGCGGCCTGCCCGAATCGACCAACTTCTGGGATTCGCTCGTCGATCCGCTCCTGTTCGCCGTTCTCGGCTGGATTGCGTTGTTCCCACGCGCCTGCTGCAATGACACCGCGGAGCGATGCGTTCATCCGAAGGGACGGTTTCCACAGACAAGGAGCATCCAGACATGACGACTCATCCATGCAGCGACACGCCGAGTTCACCTGTTCAACGCTCGTTGAGGGATGGAGGTGCATTGATTGCACTCCTGCTCGCGGCGAGCGTTGCATCGATTGCACCTGCGCAGGCGGTCACCGGCGCAGGCGGATCGCCGCGCATGCCGATCACGGGCGTGACGCTGTACCGCAGCGGTGTGGGGTCGTTTGAGCGCCAGGGTCCGATTGCAGCGGGCGATACGGTGTCGCTGCGCTTCGCGCAGGATGGCATCAACGATCTCCTGAAGTCGATGGTGATCCTCGACGAGCAGCAAGCGCTGCGGGGCGTTTCGTTCGAGTCCAACGAACCACTGACGCGTCAACTGGCGAGTTTCGGCATCGACCTTTCTGGGAATCCGTCGCTCGCCGACCTCCTTGGGCGATTGCGTGGATCACGGATCATGGTGAGCGCTGATGACGGTCCCATCTCGGGAACGATTCTCGGCAGCGAAACTCGGGAGCAGGCCGTGGGTGACTCCGAGCAACCCATCGCCGTTCCATTCATCAATGTGCTGACCGACGGCGGAATCCGTTCTGTCAACCTGACCACGGTTGGGTCCGTCCAGTTGCAGGATGCGGGATTGAACGCCGAACTTGGCAAGGCGCTCGCGGCGCTCGCCGCGCACACCACCGATCGTTTCAAGAGTGTCGCCATCTCCTTCGCTGGGCAAGGAAGCCGCACTGTGCGCATCGCATATGTGGGCGAAATGCCAGTGTGGAAGACGAGTTACCGACTGGTGCTGCCGAGCGCGGATGGCGCGAAGGGATCTTCACTCTTGTTCGGCTGGGCCATCGTCGAGAACTCCACGGATGATGATTGGAGCGATGTTCGCTTGTCCTTGGTGGCAAGCCAGCCTGTGAGTTTCGAGATGAACCTCTCGCAAGCCATGCATGTCGAGCGTCCCGAGGTGCCGGTGCCGATGGTGGCGGGCGCATCGCCGCGCGTGTACGGGGACAGTGCCGCGTTTGAGGCGCAGCGGGACTTGCGTGTCGCAAACAAGCGGCGGGGCGAAGGTTCTGGGGGAGGAGGCGGTGGATTCCTCCCTCCGCCCACAGCAGGTGCGCCGCTCGCCATGGCGGTGGACTCAGCGCGGGGCGCATTCGGCGGTGCTGTCGAAGGAGGCGAGGATCTCTCGTGGAAGCAGTCGGCAGCGGCGCAGGCGGAAGGCGGTGCGGTCGGCGAGTCGTTCCAGTACACGCTTCGGAATCCTGTTTCGATCGCGCGTCAGCAATCTGCCATGCTGCCGATCGTCTCGAGCGAAGTACAGGCGAGGCGCATCAGCATCTTCAGCCCGGCGGACGGAATCGATCATCCGATGCGGGGCATCGAACTCTCGAACTCGAGCGGACAGCCGCTCATCCCTGGACCGATCGCTGTGTTTGATGGCAATGCGTACGCGGGCGACGCGCAGATTGCGTTCATGGGAGCGGGCGACAAGCGCCTCCTTGCCTACGCCGTCGATCTCGATGTGGCGTGTGCCATCACCAACGACAGTTCCACTGCCACGGTGTCGCTGCGGATCGTCGACGGATTCATCGAAGAGACGCAAAGGATTCGGAGCGCGGTGACCTATGCGTTCAAGAACAAGGATGCGATGCGCGGCCGCACGCTGCTGGTCGAATCGCCGAAGTCTCCGGGGTGGGATTTGGTCGAGCCGAAGCAGCCGGCGTCCGAGACTGGGCAGGTCTACCGATTCGAGATCGACATTCCGGCAGACAAGACCGCATCGCTGACCGTTGCACAGGAGATCACGACTCGTCAGCGGTTGGCTGCAACGGACTACGACCTCCCGACGCTGCTTGCGCATGCAAGCAGCGGCAAGGCGTCATCGGCCGTGGTGGATGCGGTTCGAAAGGTTGCAGCGATGCAGTCATCGATCGCCGATGTGAAGCGCAAGATGGAGAGCGATTCCGCGGAGCGACAGTCGATCTCGTCCGACCAAGAGCGTGTTCGACAGAACATGGGTTCGATCGAGAAAGGAACCGATCTCTATCGGCGTTATCTCGCGAAGTTTGACGAGCAGGAGAACCGCCTCGCCGAACTCGAGAAGTCTTCCGTTGATTTGAAGCGGCAACTGCAGCAGCTCAACGAGGAACTCAATCGATATCTCAGCGGCCTGAATGTTCCGTAATGGCGCATGCGCCCGCACGCGATGGTCAGGGCGCGTGGAGGAAGGACTGAGGAGAGATGAACGCGATCGCCATTCGCCGCGGTGGCAGCGCGGCGGATGTGCGCAGAGGCAGATCGAAGCGTTCCACCTCGCTGCGTGCGCCAAACTGATCCGCCCACGACGGGGTGGAATCGCCCTCCCAGACCAGCACCGCACCCTCGCGCTCGATTCGCTTCGTCTCGATCCAAGGCGATCGGATGGGGAGGCCATCGATGATGAGCTCCGGGTGACTTGCGTGGTACACACAGACGCTGCCGGCAACAAAATGCGGACCGATCACCAGTGTCAGTGGCGCACCAGGGAAGCGCGCTGTCCACCGCTCGCCGACATGCGCGGCGAGGGCTGTTCCATCGAACAGCACATTCGTCGCCCGCCCGCTGAGATACGGTCCGACCGACATTTTCACGGCCACGAAGACGAGTGTGGCGCTCGTCTGTATGCACCACGCGATCCAGAATGTCCGCAGACCACTCATGCCGATCGGGCGCTGCACCCAAAGGAGGACGGCAAGCCCAGCGAACGGGAGCCACGCCATCGCCCAAAGTGAGTTCATGTGCAGGTTGATGATCGCCGAGAGGACCGCTGCAACCATCACAGGGAACGCCGTACACCAGGCGTAGTAGTGCGCGGCAGGACGCATCTGCTTTGGTGGGCGCATGTGCTCGATCGTGGGCTCGCCTGGGCGCGCAAAGAGCAGGAACATCATGATCCAAACCCCAAGCAGCATCAGGAACTGTGCCCCGACAAACTCCGAAGGAAACGCGACTCGCCCCCACCAAGGCTCGGCTGGAACACTCTCGTGGAAACCACCATCGTGATCGAGCGTTGCCGTTCGCAGTGGGGAAAATCCAAGACGCCACATCGCCCAAAGATGCGGCAGCACCGTGAGGGTTCCTGCGAGCATGCCAAGCCAAGGCCCGCGCGAGAGCCACTGCCGCCGAGAGTCGCGGACCAGCAGCGAGAAGACCACAACAGCGATCGACGAGAACGCTGCCGTGTGCTTCCCATAGATCGCGATGCCCGAGATCACGCCGAAGGCGATCCACGCGCGTGCGGATCCACGAACAGCATGCCATCCTGCCCAGATCAGTGCCGCCACAAAGGGAAGCTGGATCAGGTTGTGGTTGAGCACATCGCTCTCGTAGTTGTAATACACGCATCCCTGCAGCGAGAGTGCGGCGAGAAGGGCACGCCATGGACCCACAAGATCGAGCGCCGCACGCCACACGACCCACGCGGTTGTGGCGACGAGAGCTGGTGCGATGAAGAACTGCGGCCACACAGCTCGCCCCGTCGCGACAAACACCGCCTCGGCAAGCCATGCAGGGAGCGGCGGATGCTTCCAATACGAGACCTGCCAGCCTCTCCCCCACATGAGCATTTCCACATGATCGAGCGCAAGGTTCCCTTGCAGTGACAGAGTGACGAGGCACCAACTCAGGTAGATGCCAATGGTGGCGATCCAGAAGATTCGCCGAGGCGTCCACCAGTCGCTCGCGGCGTGCGCCGCCTCACTCGTCACGCGGTGGACGATACACGCCAGCAGACCACAGGTATCCTCCAACGCCATGATGACGACTCGTCGCGCCCTTGCCCTTGTGTGCCTCTCGATCGCATGCGTTTCCTGCCAAGACCAGCCGAAAACGGTGACGGGCGGAACGCCAGTCCTGCCCCAGCGGAAGTTGATCTGCCGAATCCGCGAGGCGATATCGCCCAGCACGCCGAATGGGCCTGTCGACGAGATCCTGCTCGACGAAACGTCATCGATGACTGCAAACGCAGGCGATGTCGTGCGCGTCGAACTGAAGCGCAGCAGCGGTACGGGCTATGAGTGGCAACTCTCGAAGGATTCGAGGTCGTTCACGCCCGTTCTGAAAGCAGACTTTGACGCCGCGAACGGCAAGGGGCAAGCGGAGCCACAAAGCAACGGATTGCCCGGCGGTCCTGTCCTTGATGTGTTCAACTTCACGGCCAGCACGGCAGGCTCGACGCGGCTCGTGTTTGTGCTCGTTCGTCCTTGGGAGATGGACAAGCCGAGCGATCGCCGCGAACTGCTCGTCACCGTCGTGGGCGGTTCCGACGAGTAGCGCAGCACCTCCACTGCCTCGAAGGCAAACGACCCGGGGTGGACTCGAACCACCGACCTGCGGATTAGAAATCCGCTGCTCTATCCAGCTGAGCTACCGGGACTCCGTACCAAGCGGCGAGACGAATCGCCGCAGAACCCAGTCTATTCGCAGGGAGTGGCGGGGCGCGTTTCGGCACAACCTGCACGAGCGCGAGGCAATATGGAAACGGCCCCGTGCGTTACAGTAGGGACATGGGACACCCTCGCACGCGATTGCGCCGAAACGCGTTCACCACGATTCTCTGTGCCGCGGTTGGCCTTTGGTCGGCGACGGGCTGTGCCAGTTCAGGTGGGGCGATCCCAGGGACCATCGTTCCATCGCTCATTTCGACTCAGGTCTCGGCCGCTTGCACCAGCATTTCGGCGGCGCATACCGATTTGGGGAGGTTGCCGAACAACTCCGCAGGAGAAGAGCGGATTCTGCAGGCAATCAGACAGCGCTCGCAAACGCGGGACGAGACCGATGGCGGCGGCAATCCGATCAAGGTGACGGAGATGATTGATGGAATCGCGTACGACTACCTCCCCGCGCGCAATCGATACCTGATTGCCGTTGCAGGACGCGTGGTGCGTGCACCCGAAGATGGGAGCACGCCGAGCTGCACCTGGTACTGCTTCCGTGGCGTGTACGAGGCCAATGGATCACTGGTGCGGGACAAGTCGCAGTATGTCGAGAACTCGCGGCTCTTTCTCAGTGCCATCCGAAACACCGCAGGAATGACGCCGTGGAACTGCGAAGCGTGGGCGATCACGGAGATCTATCGGCAGGCGGTGAAACAGTCTGGCACTGCCCAAGCGGATGCGATGGTGCAGGACTTCGTCGATCAAGCGATGGCAACGGGGCAAGCGCGCATCACTCCACCGAAGACGCCAAGAGAGATGGCTTTTGGCGGGAAGGGTGGCGGCACCCCTCCCCCTTCACCGCAATGACCATCCGAGAGTGCCGTCCATGATCCCACGGACGGATTCATCCTTCATCGCCGTTGCTCGGGGCGAAGCCGCGGCGGATGTCGTCATCGAATCAGGGCAGATCGTGGATGTCCATTCGCGGCGACTCCGTGCGGCATCGGTCGTCATCCACGGCGGCCGCATTGCCGCGGTGCTCGATCCATCGATGACCGCGAAGGCGATTCAGCGCATCGATGCGGGCGGCATGGTGGTCATGCCTGGGCTGCTTGATGCACACATGCACATCGAGAGCACCATGCTGCCGCCATCGACATGTTCGCACATGATGCTGCCCCATGGCACCGCGGGCGTCGTCGCCGATCCACATGAGATTGCCAATGTCAGCGGCATTGCCGGCATCCGATGGATGATGGAGGATGCGCGTCGCGCTGCGATGCACATTTGGTTCACGGCGTCCAGTTGCGTTCCGGCGAGTGGACTGGAAAGCGCGAACGCAAACCTGTCGGCCGACGATCTCCATCCACTCTTTGACGATCCACGCATCATTGCACTCGCGGAGTTGATGAACTTCCCTGGAACGATCGCGGGCGATCCTGATCTGCTGGCGAAGAGTGCGCTTGGACTGTCACGGCGCGGTCGGGTCGATGGCCATGCCCCCGCCCTGTCGGGGCAGCGGCTCCAGGCGTACATCGCTGCAGGACCGTCGAGTGATCATGAGTGCTTCCGCGCCGACGAGGCAATCGAAAAGCTGGAGTCCGGCCAGCGCATCTTCATTCGCGAAGGCAGCGCGGCAAGGAATCTCCGTGATCTGCTTCCGGCCGTGACACCAGCGAATGCGCATCGCTTCTGCTTCTGCACGGACGATGTGCATGCGTGCCACGGGTTCGAGGACGGACATCTTGATCGGGTGATTCGCAGGGCCGCGCAGATGGGCTTCGATGGTCCGACCGCCGTCGCGATGGCATCGCTGCATGTCGCAGAGCACTATGGTCTTCGCGATTGGGGCGCCATTGCTCCGGGCTTGGCTGCGGACATTGCGCTCGTCCGACTCGGGCACGATGGATGGTCGTCCATGAAGGTCGAGCGGATGTTGATTGCTGGGAACGAGGTTGCACGAGATGGCGCGTGCACCTCGGAGACGATGCCTGTCGTTGTCCCGGCGTTCCTTCGATCCACCGTTCACTTGCCTGCTTCGTTGAATGCTGCTGCATTCACGCCGCACGGAGAGTCGTCGAAGCCAGCGCGCGTGGTGGGCGTCATCCCGGGGCAGATCGTGACGGAGCAACTTCTGGAGCAGCCATGCGTCGTCGGAGGGCGCGTGTGTGCGGACCCATCTCGCGATTTGCTTCTTCTGGCATCGATCGAACGACACGGCGGCGCCGGCGGCATCGGCTGTGGGCTTGTGCGCGGCTTCGGCATGCGACGAGGTGCGATTGCAAGCACGGTCGGCCATGATGCGCACAACCTGAGTGTGGCCGGCGTTGATCCCGCGGACATGCTGCTTGCCGTGCAGCGGCTTGCGGAGATCGGCGGCGGACAGTGTGTTGCCGAGGGCGGGCGCATCCTGGCTGAACTCCCCTTGTCGATCGCGGGCCTCCTGTCCGACCGTTCCGTTGCGGAAGTCGCCGCTGCACAGCATGCCATGGATGCCGCGTATGTATCGCTTGGAGGGACGCTCGCAGACCCGTTCATGCAACTTTCGTTCCTGCCTCTGTCGGTGATCCCGCACCTGAAGGTCTCGGATCGCGGCATCATCGATGTGGATGCCTTTTCTGTCGTGCCCCTCCAAGATGGAGTGACCTCATGAGAGCGCTTCTCTCGTTCACGGTGAGTGCATGGGTGGCCGTTGCAGCATCGGGCTGCGCAAGCGGTGCATCGCAAACCGCAACAGCGCCGCCGAGCGCCGCGCCTCAGGCGGAGCCCAGTCCGCCGCCAGCGCCATCCGGCATGAGCGCGGCGCGTCCGCCAATGACCGTTGGCTCTGCTGCACCCAGTTCGGACATCGCCCACTGGCTTCGTGGGCAGCAGCCCGACTTTTCCGACAGCAGCCGGACTTGGATCGTGCTGTTCTGGTCGCCGTCGGTGACCCCAGCGCGGGACAGTCTCCCCCGACTCGCCAAGGTCGCGCAAAGGAACCGCGACAAGGGCGTCGATGTGATTGCTGTTGCATGCGAGCCTGTCGATGTCGTCGCGCCACTCTTGGAAACTCCTCGCTTCAAGGACTGGGAGAATGTCGCCATCGGCTGCGACCCAGACCGGAGCGCGTGGAACGATTGGATGAAGCCGTCTTGGCAGACGAATGTGCCCGCGTGCTTCATCGTTCACCAAGGCAACATCGCGTGGATTGGCGATCCTCGTGACGCCGGCGCCGTTGTAGAGGCTGTGCAGAGTGGCCGCTGGTCACGCGAGGGGCGACGCGCGATGCACGAGGAGCGTGCAGCCGCTCTGCAGCGCAGCGCGGCGTTTGCCGAACGCACCCAGATTGCAATCGACCGACGCGAGTGGGACAGCCTGCTCGACATCTGCCGGGAGATGTCCGCCGACAAGAACCCATCGATCGCCCGTGAAGGCAGGCTGCTCGTCATCAGTGCACTGCAGCAAGCCGGTCGAACGGATGATTCGTTTGCGGCAGCCGACACGATTCTGCGTCACTCCACCGATTGGGAAACGTGCGCGGAACTTTCGACGATGCTCGTCTCGAAGCTGTTCGAAAAGCCCGACTTCCAGCGCGCCACCATGGCAGCCCTGAAGGCGATCTCGCTGTCGAAGCAGCGTGAGGGCTTGGCATACGCATCGCTGGCGGATGTTCAACTGCGAAATGGACAGGTCACCGCGGCACGCGCGACGCTTGATCGCGCCCTGACGATCATCGATCCGTGGGACGAGGAGGCGGTGCGCTCGCGCATCGACGCGTTGCAAACACCCCCGTGATCCGGTCCCTCCGAAGCCGGTCGTTTCGCCGACTGAAACCCGGGCCGAATCGACTGCAAAGTGTTATGGACTCGGCCGCGTCCACCTCGGCGCCCTGGGCCTTTATCCGTGTCCCATCGCAGCCCGCACCATTTTTTGGAACGCCCGTCCCGTGGCAAGAGTCTGCGGCTTGCCAAACAAAGTTCCATTTTTCTTGCGCCTGCGTTTGCCACGCAGACTTCTCTGGCTATCGTGATGGCTCATGCAGCGCCTTGGAGCCATCCTGACGGTCCTCCTCCTGACCCTTGGGGTCAGCGGTTGGAGGGCGATGCACGTGCACTTGGCACACGGGCAGACAGTGCAGGGCAATGGAAGATCATGCTGTGCGTCCGACCGGGTTGTGGATCCGTGCGGAGGTCACTCATCCTGCTGCAGTCATGACGGACATTCTGGCTCGCGTTCAGAACACTCCCGCGAGAGCGGTGAGGATCAACGGCACGCTTCCGATGAGCGGCCCGAGCCGTCCGACTCGGACTCGGACTCGGACTCGGGTTGCGGCACCTGCTCATTGCTCGCTGTCGTTTCGATACTCGCGAATGCAGAGTTTTCCCTGGATCAAGTGAGCTTCGCGCATCGGGCCTGCGTGGCGATTCGCGTCTTCACTGCTTCTGTGCCGAGCCCTCGGGGAGTATGGGCTCGACCTCCGCCTCCGGTCGTCTGATCAAAGATCCACCGCGCTCGTTCACTCGGCGCGGTCCCTGTCCACTGCACGGGCTCTCTCGAAGAGTCTTCAAGTGGTGGTGGATTCATCTTTCGAGCAGTCACCATGTCAATGCAATCTGTGACAATCCGTCCCGTATCCCGATGCGCCTTCACTTTGGTGGAGTTGCTGGTTGTTGTTGGTGTGATCGTCGTCCTTGTCGGACTTCTCGTCCCCGCCCTCGCAGGCGTGCAGCGGCAAGCCCGAACCGCCAACGACCTGGCAGCGCTCCGCTCGCTGTCGGTGGCTCACACCGGTTACATGAACGCACACAAAGAGCACTTTGTTGATGTGGGGTTGCCGCACGGCGGCATGGGCAGTCCCAATGCATCGTTCGTGACCACCCTCCGACCGTTTCTGGACCATCCAGTGGCACTGCGCAGCCCGCTCGATCAATCGAGCAGGTGGCCCGCGGATCAAGGCGGTACGGCGGATCCAGCGCTCGGGCCAGTCCGCATCACGAGCTACGGCATGAACAATCACCTCTCCCGCAACTACTCGCCTCTGGCGGCAATCGAGGGACCGGGGGCTGGCAGTGATCGACTCGGCGAGATCCAGCGCCCCGCGGAAATGGTGTGCTTCCTCCTGATGACGGAGGAGGGCGACTTCGCCTTGGCAGATCACCCCCATGTTGAAACATGGTGCGAAGTGGCGGATGAGCAGGTGCCCACGCTTGCTGCAACCCAAGTTGCCATTACTGCAGTGGACCGACAGAGGCCGGCAAGGGCATCGTTGTCCAACTACGCATTCCTCGATGGGCACTCTCGAACACATGAGTTCGATGACCTGTGGTCGAACTGTGAACGCAACCGATTCGATCCCCAACTCCAATGAAACCATCTTGCATCCATATCTACCGTTCATTCGCGCTCGGCATTGCTTGGGTGAGCTCCAGTTGCCTCGCACAAGGCCATGACGGTGACATTGGTCTTCGGGTCAGTACCGACGCCGTGCTGACGACGCACACCATCTCCTCAGGCGGCGTTGGTCCTCAGACGCGTGTGTTCCGATCTTCCTTCGGGGATACCGGCATCAGCGGGTTCACATCGAATCCGGGATTCGAGGCGCTGCCAGGCACCTTCACGGTTGGATACCGCATCGGGTTCGATGTGGGAGCCCCACTGCTCGCCTGGAACGGGAGTGGCTTTGGGGCAACGGATGCGGGTGGTCCCTTGGCTGGAGAACGCCTCAAGATTTCGTTCATCACGCTGGGCATCACGACCGATGCCACAGCCATCCCTGGTTTCTCGCTCGCCGTCCAGTCGGATGGAGGATGGCATCGTCATCTCTCGTTCACGCTCCAGCCGGGGACGGGTTCTCCAGCCCCCGACGATGGCATCTACCTGCTTGAACTTGTGCTCTGGTCGACCGATCCAACCGTTCAGCCAAGCGAGCATGTTTGGCTGGTGATGAACAATGGACGACCTCTCATCGAACACGAGGCGGCGGAAGCGTGGGTCATTGCGAACCTGCTGCCCACGCCATGTCCCGCCGACCTTCAACCGAGTGGACAGGTGGATGGTCAGGACCTCGCCATCCTTCTGGGTGGTTGGGGCAGCTCGGGTTCGGCAGACATTGACGCCAGCGGCGTTGTGGATGGCAGCGATCTGACCATCTTGCTCAGTGCGTGGGGAGCATGCCCATGAGGCGCGCACCCACGAAGTTCCCTTTTATTGGAGTATCTCTCATGCTTTGGAAGCCTTCAGTTTTTTCTCTCGCCATTTCTGCAATTGCCCTTTGCGCACCACTGAACTCAGCGTTCGCGGGTGTCGAGGAGGAGCCGCACGCGGACATCTATGTCTGGGCGGAGGGCGCACAACTCCGTACCGCCTCATGGGATCATGGAACGGATCAAGTCATCGACCCGTCAGCGCGAGTTTTCTCCGCCGATCTCGGGGAAGATCCAGACTTCCCTTTCGCCATCGATGAGCCAGGCATCGGCTCGAACCTCGTCGGGGCAACGCTCAACATGTACCTCAATGGCGGCATGTCGCGGTGGACTGGAAATGGATTGGGGAGTTCCGATCATGTCCTCTCCATTTCTTACGGGGGTCAATCTGCGAACACGATTGACAGTGGATTCATCTCCTTCCTCGTGATGGATGATCTGGACCTGCACCCCGACTACTCGCTGGCTGGATCGCAGAGTTCTGTGGATCCCGATCCCGGCATCTATGTCGCCACCTTCCGTTTCGAGGCGGAGGGCTTTGACCCGAGCGCCCCCCTGTGGGTCGTGTTCAATCTGGGGTCGGACGAAGCGGACCACGACGCCGCGATCGAATGGGTGCAGGCGAATCTCGTCCCGGCGCCCGGAGTACTGAGCCTTCTGGCACTCATGGGTGCAAGGAGCGGGCGCCGACGACGTGCGTGAGGTGGTGAACCTCCGTCAAGCTTGAGAGGACTCGTTCAACTTGCACCGGCTTGGTGCGCTGGCACATAGGCCTTCCGCGTGTAGTCAGCCACCATCCGGTGCGAGTTGAACTGCAGGGGCACCGTCGCTGCACTGTGGAGAGCGCGCTTGATCCAGCCCAGTGGGATTCCGTCGCGCCCGCGTTCATAGAACAGAGGAACGACTTCGCTCTCCAGTCGTTCGTACATGCTGTTGGCGTCGAAAGCGTCGCGCTGGGCGTCTGTTGATCCATCGGGCGCCGATTCGATGGACCAACCGTTGGAGCCATCGAAGCCCTCAGGCCACCATCCATCAAGGATCGACAGGTTGAGCCCGCCGTGCAGCGGCGGCTTCATGCCACTCGTGCCGCTCGCTTCATGGGGACGAACGGGGTTGTTCAGCCACACATCGCACCCTGACACCAGCATGCGCCCCACATGCATGTCGTAGTCCTCGATGAGGACCACCTTGCCGGCGAAGCGCGGGTCGCGCGCCATCTCGAAGATCTGCTGCGCATACGCCTGACCGCCCTCGTCGCGCGGGTGCGCCTTGCCTGCGAAGGCGATCTGCACGGGTCTCGTGGGATTGCAGAGGATTCGTGCCAATCGGTCGCAATCATGGAAAATCAGTGGTGCGCGCTTGTATGTCGCGAAGCGCCGTGCAAAGCCGATGGTCAGTACCTGATCATCGAGGAGCCCGTAGGTGGCTGCCACTTCCGACTGACCGTCGCCGCGGCGCTTCCGCTGCAGCGCCACCCGATCGCGAAGGAAGTGAATGAGCCGATTGCGCAGGCGATTCCGGAGACCCCAGAATGCGTGCGGATCCGAACTTCCCGCGCGCGCCCAGCCCATCGCCTTCGGTGCCTGCTTGCCGAGCCGAAGTCCAATCTCCGATTGCCAAAAGCGTTCTGCGTCGGGGTCGATCCATGTCCGTACATGAACGCCATTCGTGATCGCGCCGATCGGCACCTTTGCGGCGGGCACCTTGTAGTGGTCTTTCCACATGTCGCGGCTGACTTCACCGTGCAACTTGGCAACGCCATTCACTCGCTCGGCCAAGCGAAGGGCCAAGATCGTCATGCAGAATGGTTCCTTCGCATTTCCCGCATCCATGCGTCCGAGATCGAGGAGGTCCTGGTCACCCAAACCCAGCCGCGCAACGGCAGGCGCGACCTCGCGCAGGAACAACGCCGGGTCATAGCGGTCGTGCCCAGCGGCCACAGGCGTGTGCGTCGTGAAGACGGTCGATTGCCGCACCCGTGCCATCGCGTCCGAAACCGACATCCCCTGCGCCATGTGGTCCGCCACTCGCTGCAGCGGGGCAAGCGCAGCGTGCCCCTCGTTGAGATGAAGCACACTCGCATGCTCGCCGAGAGCACGCAGCGCCAAGGTGCCGCCGATCCCAAGCAGCACCTGCTGCCGAAGGCGAAGTTGGGGCTCGCCCTTGTAGAGCCCCTCCGTGAGGCGCCGATCCTCGGGGGCATTGGCCATCAGGTCCGTGTCAAGCAAGTACAGCGGAATTCGCCCCACCAACGTGCGCCAGATGCGTGCAGTCACGAGGCGACTGCCGATCGGGCACGCGATCGTGCGGTGCGTGTCCTCCATCCCCCAACGGTGAAAGTCGTAGTTGGGATACAGAACCTGCGTGCTGCCGTCTCGCGCGAGATTCTGGATGTAGTAGCCGTGGCGATACGCAAGCCCGACCCCTACGAGCGGAATGCCGAGGTCCGATGCGCTCTTGAGGTGATCGCCCGCGAGGATGCCGAGTCCGCCCGCATACTGCTGAATCGACTCATGCAAGCCATACTCGCTGCAGAAGTACGCCACACGGAAGCCGCGAAGCCGCGCAGTTGCACCGCGCTGGAACCACGCACGCTCTGCGAGATACGCCGCGCGCGCTGCGAGCGCGTCATAGACACGCTTGACGAACAGCGGATCGCGAGCAAGCGCTTCCAGTCTGGCCGCACTCGTTCGCTCCAGCGTGGCGAGCGGTGAATGATTCGTTGCGCGCCACTCGACTGGATCGAGCGTCTGAAAGACTGACCACCCCGGCTCATTCCAGCACCACCACATGTTGGATGCGATGTCACGAAGGTGCGTGACGAGATCATCACTGCCGATGGACGGATGACGCCGCTTGCGTGTCATGGAGTCCCGTATTCCTACCAATTCTTCCGCCTCATGTGCGGCGGCGTGAGTCGGCGACTTGTGTGCGGCCCGTCGCCTGCGCCAAGGCGCGAAGTCGTTTGGCGCAGCCGTGACGCACCGCAGCCCAGTCCGAGCCAATCCGCCAAGTCCAGTTCCCCAGCGCGATACCCGGCACATTCATGCGCGCCTTGGCGCCGAGCCCAAGCACATCCTGTAAGGGTACGACCGCCAACTGCGCAGGAGACGCGAACGCCATGCGGATGAGTGCCGCCGCCGGATCGCGCAGCGCTTCAGGTCCGCAGACCGTGCGCAGGCGCACCAGCTCATCCGCTGAACGCGAGTCCCGCCACTGCACGGTCGTCTCGTTGTCGTGCGTCCCTGTATAGACAACACTGTCGAGCGGATGATGATGGGGCAGTTCGCCGGAGTCATTGCCACCAAAGGCGTTCTGCAGCACCTTCATGCCCGGCAACTGGAACGCTTTCCGCAGCGCGACCACTTCCGGCGTGACGGCACCAAGATCCTCCGCGATGAGTGCGAGAGAGCCCAGTTTCCTTCGCGCGGCGGTGAGCACCTCCCGCCCCGGCTGCGGACGCCACAATCCGCGGCGCGCCGTTCGGGCACCGGCACGAATCTCATAGGCGTGATGAAAGCCGACGAAGTGATCGATGCGAACCCCGTCGAATCGACGCAGCGCGATCCCAAGTCGGCGGCACCACCAGTCGAAGCCCTGTCGGCGATGGGCATCCCATCTGTAGTGCGGATGACCCCACAACTGCCCATCCGCAGAGAAGCAGTCCGGCGGAACCCCGGTCACGACTTGGGGCTGCCCGCGTGAATCAAGACGGAAGAGCGCAGGCTCCGATGCAACATCCGCGCTATCGAGCGATACGAAAATCGGCACATCACCGAGCAGGCGCACGCCTCGGCGCGCGGCATGCGCACGCAATCGTTCCCACTGACGATCAAACTGGAACTGCAAGAACGCGTGGAACCCGCCCGTGTCCCGCTGATAACGAGACCAACCGTCAAGCCATGAACGCTCGCGACGGGCAAAGGATCGATACTCCGAACTCTCAAATCCGCGTTCGAGACGGAAGACTTCAAACGCCTCAAGGAACGCAGGCTCCTTCGCGGCGCGCGCCGCTTCGAAGTTGCTGCGGGCACGCGCTCCGCGAGCCTTCAGCGCCTGCCCGCCAAGGTGCGCAGCCGTGCGACGCGCTTCGCG
Source organism: Planctomycetia bacterium (assembly GCA_005799495.1). Taxonomy (GTDB): domain Bacteria; phylum Planctomycetota; class Phycisphaerae; order Phycisphaerales; family SM1A02; genus F1-60-MAGs104. The sequence continues at coordinate 7,659 of SYGP01000030.1, read as the reverse complement.
CACCGTTCGAGCGGAAATCAGACCGTCCTCGTGGAGTCCCTCCAGGGAAATGAAGAGCGGTTCACCTGCGAAGCTGGATGTGCTTGAATAGGGCGAGTCACCAGCGCCGACTGGTCCGACCGGCAGCATCTGCCACCAACCCGCGCCCGCTTCCGCACACCAGTCAAGGAATCGCATGGCACTCGGCCCTGCGTCACCGATGGCGCAGTCGCCGTCGAGGCTGCTGATGTGCGCAAGCACACCATACGCACGCCGATCGAGGATCGGATTGATGCGCTGCGTCACTTCTGGAGCGTCCACACGCGACCCGAAAGTGGAGGCACGGAGATGCGCGGGAACGCATCATCGGACAGGGCAGCACCCTCCCCGCCGAACACCGTCTTCCACGATCCACCGATGCCGGAAATCGCCAACGAGGACAAGTCCAACTTCGCCTCGCGCGCCGATGCGTTGATCGCCACGAGCAGGCGCTCCGTGGGCAGGGCGCGCATGAACACCCAAACATCCTGCGCATCGTCCGTCGTCACCATCTCGAAAGACCCGGTCCGAAGCGCCGGATGCGCGTTTCGCAGCGCGATCACACGGCGATACCAGTCGAACTGTTCTTCGTCGACCTTGTTCTCCTCGGGCTGCTCGTACGGCTGCCGATCCTCCCACAGCATGGGCTTGCGATTGGTCGGATCATCCGCGCCCCACATGCCGACCTCGTCGCCGTAGTACACCATCGGCGCGCCGACATACACCATTTGAACGAGCGCAAGCAGTCGGACTCGGCTGTACTCCTCAGGCCCGGGTTTCTTGCCGTTGTAGTTGGGATTGTCCTGCTCACGGTTTCCCTTGTCGTACTCGAAATCCGGATGAAGGAACTTGGACACGATGCGGTCCGTGTCGTGACTGTCCACGAGATTCTGCAACACATAGGTCGCCTCGGCTGGATACGCGCGCCGCAGTTCCGCCAGCCGGCGGTCCATCTCGCTTGCGGAGATCTTCCGCTCCTTGTCTCGCATCCAATGCAACATGATCTCCGCAAACGGATAGTTCATCACTGCATCGAAGGAGCGACCATCCAGCCAATCATCCGCGCGCTTCCAGATTTCTCCCACGATGTACGCATCGGGGTTGATCGACTTCACCAGATCACGCCACTCATGCCAGAACGGCATCGGGACTTCGTTCGGCACATCAAGGCGCCAGCCATCGATGCCATCCGATGGATCGCCGTCGCCATTGGGGTCCATCCATCGGCGCGTGACGGCGAACACATGCTCCTTGACCCCATCACAGGAGAAACCGCGCTCGTTCTTTCGAAAGACGGGAAGTTCCCCGAAGCCAGCCCATCCGTCGTACTCAAACGGCTCCCACGAGCGCACGCTGAACCAATCCTTGAATCGGCTGCGCTCGCCCTTTTCCTTCAGATCGCGGAAAGCGGGATGCAAGGTGCCCACATGGTTGAACACGCCATCAAGAATCACCCGAATGCCCAGCCGCTTCGACTCGCGCAGAACTTCGAGGAACAGCTTGTCGGTCGGCGTCCACTGCCATGAACGCGGATCAAGCAGATCCTCCGCCGACTCCGCCTTGGCGTAATCGCCCTTCGTTCCGAAGTGCTCGTCGATGTGCAGGAAGTTCGTCGCGTTGTACTTGTGATGGCTCGGCGCCTGAAAGACGGGGTTCAGATAGATGGCATTGATCCCCAACTGCTTCAAGTAGCCGAGCTTCTCGCGCAACCCCGCGAGATCACCGCCATAGCGCCGCGAGAAGACATCCCACTTGAAGAAGGTCGATCCATTCTGCCCCTCCCAGGGACTCAATCCATACCACTCGCTCGTCCAGGGACGACACGGATCGGGATTGTTGAGCGAATCTCCATCGCGAAAGCGCTCCAGCATGATCTGGTACCAGATCGCATCCTTCGCCCATGCAGGCGTGCGAAACAATGCATCGGGTGCCGTATTGAGTGAATAGATTCGCTCGTCCTTCAAGCGCTTTGCTCCATCTGAAAAGAGGAATGTGTACGTCAACTTCGAACCAACATCCGCAACCTCGATCTCCCACCACGTGAAGGCTTCGTCCGCACCTGAATCACGCATGGGTTGACGGGACTTTCCCGGCATCGCGAGTTCGCAGCCCTCGACATCATCTCGCAGGGTTCGCACCCGCAGCAGCACGGCGCCATTGGGCAGCCGCTGCGCAAAAGATGCGCGGTCCGGATCGTGCAGGATCGCCGCGCCCTCCACCTTGCCATCACCGCGTTTCGCCCGGACCGATCCGAGATTGGCTTCCGCCCCAAGCCGCAGAACGCTGTTTTTGCCGCCATGCCCATCCAACTCAGTGAAGGGATTCCGAGGATCGGTGGTCCATTGATCGCCATCCACGACGAACTTGTAGAGCTGGACGCCGGCAGGCATCGTCACTTGAACCCGCCACACGCCATCGTCGCCTCGCGACAGCGGCGTGCCGCTCATGTTCCAACTGTTGAACGACCCCGCAAGGCACACGCTGCGTGCCGGCGTCATCGGTTGAAAGGCAAATGTGCAGGCGAATCTCCCCCCACCGCTCTCGCGGATGTCCACAGAGGGAACCTTCGCGAACTGATTTCGCGGCAGCGACGACTGGATGGTCGGTTCTCGCGGCGGCCATGGTCGGCTGTTGGTGTCTTGATGGGCGACACACGCCAGACATGCGACGGCACAGACGACCATCCACAACGTGTGCCTGGCAGCTCCCACGACCATGGTTGGAGCATACGCAGCCCACCTAGCCCGCATCGAGTTCCTTATGCTCTGCGGAGAGATGCGCGCCATCGGACGATCCTTCCAGTGGCTGCTTGCCCTATGCGCGGTTCTGCTGATCGCCTGGGCATTCATCACCGTCGCACTTCGCGACCTCGGAGGGTTGCTCTCGAGCGACAATCGGACTGAGATCGTCGTCATGCACTGGTCGGGGGAAGGCGGCCAGGAAGAAGATGCGATCGTGGAGGATGCCCTCGCGCGATTCTCCACAGAGAATCCTGGCATCCGTGTGCGGCGCATCAATCCTGGCGACGCAGCAAGTTTCTACACAAAGTTGCAGACGATGATGGCGTCTGGCGATCCGCCCGATGTGTTCTATGTGGGATCGGAGCGCATTCCATCCTTCGTGGACTTGGGGCTTCTCCTCCCTCTGGATGACTTCATCGCAGCGGACGAGCAGCTCAGCGTCCGTCACCGACTCGACTTGAGCGGCTTCTACCCGGCGACCGTCGCTGCATTCCGCTTTGACGGCGAGCATTCTGGAAACGGCGCGCTCTATGGCATTCCGAAGGACTTCACGACAGTCGGCTTCTACTGGAACAAGGATTTGTTCGCGCGAGCGGGGGTCTCACCACCGCACGATGACTGGACATGGGACGATTTCATCGGGGCTGCACGGCGCATCGGCACACTGCCCGACTGCACCGGCGCTGAGTTCGTCACCTGGCCGGCAATGATTCGCGCGTACCTGATGACCGACGGGCTCGACATCAAAGGGAGCTCCTTCGAGACGCTTCGAACGGGCGAACCAGCCGTGTTCGAGTCGCTCGATCGTCTGCGCGGATGGCGACATGACGAACAAGGCGCACTCACGAGTGGCAAGAGCAAGATTGCAAGTGGATCGAGCGTGTTTCTGTCTGGAAAGGTCGGCATGGCAGGCCCCTTCGGTCGTTGGGTCGTGCCGAGTTACCGAAAGATCTCTCCGCCATCGCAAGGTGGATTCGATTGGGATTTCGCTCCCCTTCCACGCGGAAAGACCAAGGCAAACATCGTGCTCACTGTCTCCTGGAGCATCTCGGCGCAGACAACACATCCAAACGAGTCCTGGCGGCTCGTGCGCTTTCTCGCTGGCGAGCAGACGCAGCGCGACCTTGCTCGGTTGGGCCTGGCCATCCCAACGATCCGTGCCGCCGCCGAGAGTCCGGCGTTTGCAGATCCCGTGCTCCCTCCCGCCAACAACGCGGGCTATCTGCGCGCTGCAGAGATCGCGCAGATCGTGGACTGGCCTGTCAATCCGCAGTTTGAGGCGTTGATGGCATCGCGACTTGATCAAGGGCTCAAGACCGCCGATGTACCTCTGCGAGAGGCAATCACCAACTTTGAACGCGATTGGAACGCCGAAAGCACGAGCCCCCTCAAGGATGCATCCCTTTCACCGATGCCATGGGATGCGATCGGCCTTGCCGCCATTCTGCTGTTCGTGCTCCTCATGGGTGTCTGGGTGCTGCGGCTGAGGGGCGGCACGCTGACGGGACGAGAACGCGAGGATGAACGCGCTGGCTATGCGCTTGCCTCACCGTGGATCATGGGGTTCCTCTTGTTCATGGCATTCCCCGTGATCATGAGCCTGCTCCTTGCGTTCGCGAGGTGGAAAGGCGTTTCGCCGCTCACTCAGGCGGACTTCGCAGGAACCGCCAACTTCGAGCAGATTTTCACCGCGGATGCACGCTTCCGCATGAGCATCCGCGTCACGATCTGGTACGCCCTTATTGCCGTGCCCACAGGGCAGATTCTCGCGCTTCTGGCGGCTCTGCTGATGAACACCAGGGTGAGGGGCATTCACCTCTTTCGCGCCGCCTGGTACCTCCCAAGCGTGCTTGCGGGCGTGGGCGTTTCCGTCCTGTGGCGATGGGTCTTCGATTCCGACCACGGACTGATGAACATGGCCCTCGAGCCGATCCTGAAGCCACTCGGCATGGTTCCGCCAGAGTGGTTCGGTGCAGATGCCGCCATCTGGGGCGCGCCGGCATTCGCCATCATGAGTCTGTGGTTCGTGGGCGGAACGATGATGGTGTACCTCGCAGGACTGCAGCAGGTCCCGACAGACCTGCTCGAAGCCGCAGCGATCGATGGCGCAGGGCCACTGCGCAGATTCTTCTCCGTCACACTTCCGATGCTGTCCCCCGTCATTCTCTTCAACACCATCATGGCGGTCATCTCCAGCTTTCAGGTGTTCACGCAGGCCTTCGTGATGACAGGCGGTGAGCCAGGCGATCTCACGAGGTTTCTCGTGCTCTACATCTTCAACCAGGGCTTTGAGTTCTACGAAATGGGCTACGCCAGTGCGCTGGCGTGGATCTTGCTCGTCATCGTGCTGGTGCTCACCGCCATCGTCCTTCGTACGAGCAACCGATGGGTGCATGTGGAAGGGGGTGCCAAGTGAGCCCCCGCGCACTTGGCCGTTCCTTCGCTTTTCTTCCCCTCATCCTCGGAGGTGCCGCACTGCTGTTTCCCCTGTGGTGGATGGTGGTCGTGAGCCTCGAGACTCCAGAACGCGCGGGAGCTGCCATCACAGGAGGAACAGGCCTGACCCTCTGGCCACCGAACCCCCAGTGGCACAACTACCCCGATGCGCTGCGCGAGATGGGTGGAGCGGACCCGTGGTCTGGATTCACGAATGCGCTCGCCAATTCCATCGTCGTGACGGTCCTTGTGGTCATTGGCACCATTCTGTCGAGCAGTCTCGTGGGCTATGCGTTCGCACGACTGCGCTTTCGCGGGCGGGAAGGTCTCTTCCTCGTGATGCTCGCCACCATGATGCTGCCGGGGCAAGTCACCATCATTCCGCTGTTCCTGCTCTTCCGTTCTCTGGGCTGGATCGATTCGCTGCTGCCGCTGGCGGTGCCCGCGTTCTTCGGGAACGCATTCTTCATCTTCATGTATCGACAGTTCATCGCACAAATCCCCGAGTCGCTCTTCGATGCCGCACGCATCGACGGCCACGGGCACATGGGCATCTGGCTCCGAATCATCCTTCCACTCTGCAAGCCCGTGAACGCCATCTGCGCGGTCTTCACATTCGTTGCAGTCTGGAATGACTTCCTTGGACCGCTTGTCTACTTGCACTCCGACGAGCAGGCGACGCTTGCCGTCGCACTCAATTCCTTTCGCAATCAGTACGGTGGCCTTGAAGATGTCCATCTGCTGATGGCCGCAAGCCTCGTCACCATGGTGCCCTGCATCCTCCTCTTCCTCGCGGCGCAGAAGCAGTTCGTGGAAGGACTCTCGCAGGGTGCCGTCAAGGGGTGATCCAACAGTCGGCCGCGCGTGCGCGCCCAAGGTCGTCCGGCAGGCGCGTCAGAAAACCGGATTGTTCCGGTTGGCGCGCAGCCACTCGATCGTCTGACGCGCATTGTTTCCCTTGACATCGAGAGTCGGCCCCTGTTGCATCAGCGCATCCACCTCTCCTTGCAGCGCAGTGATCTCGCCACGAAACTCTGGATCGACCTGGGCGGAATCCGACTCCGCCAACTTCTTGGCGATCAGTCGCGCTTGGCTCGTGGCTGTCGAGGCTTGCGTGTACATGTTCAGTACCGTTTGCCAGGCCGTGATCGATGCGTCCACGTTCTTCTGCCATGCGACGCTCGTCACGCGCGTAAAGCCCCACTGACTTGAGTTCGAGCCCGAACTTGTATTGTTGGTCCACTCGCGCGAATACGAACGGCGGTACTGCTGCTTGCGTGGGTCACTCGCGCGAGCGATCGACTCCGCCTCCACCATCGCCGCCACGATGGAACGCGCATCCTTCACGGAGCGGAATCCCGTGCGCAGCGCCTCGTACGCCTGCTTGCGCTCTGTTTCGAGCCGCGACTTCACTTGCGCCAGGATCTTGTCCGCTATGCCAGGCACGGCAATCCACTTCTGCGCGCCCAGCGCAGCGCCAACGCTCTCGATACCTCCCTGCCCTTGCAGTGCGAGTCCCGAAGTGATGAGCTGATTGCCCGTCAATCCAGTCAGTGCATCGGTTCCGCTCGACAGTTTCACCACTTCCGCATTCGGGGGCGCAGTCGTCCCAAAGCGGAGACAATTCTCTGGCGTCTTCCACAGGAAGAGATCGAGATTCGGGTTCAACATCGCCTGCACGACTTGGCCTGTTGCTTCGGGCGAGATCGTGAATGCCTGGAACTGCTCAAAGAACCTGCCTATCTCAGCTGAGATGTTGGCAGATGCGACATCGCTCCCCGGGGTCCAGTCGATCACCACCTTGTCACTCGCAGGGTCAAGGATCACCAGGTAGTCGCAGAGCAGCGGAAGTATGGCCCCGGGTCCAACGGCACTTCCCAGCACGCCGATGATCGGCATCTGCTTGCGGAGAGCGGCAATCTCTGCAGCCAAAGCCAGCGTCTGAGCGCTGTCGCCACCCGTGATGCCGAACTCGATCACCAGCGTGTTGACCCTTGGTGCGCTTGTGTGACGAGCATTCACCTCCTTCAGAGCGATCACCACACTCGGATCGATGAGATCACCCTGCAGGGGCAGGATGGTGTAGCGCATCGATCGCGGCAACTTCCGGTCGGTCGGGCACAGACGGTTGGGTGGGAGCAGATCGGGGGTCTGCTCAGCCACCGCACTGTCCATCGGCGCGACGGGAGAATCCTGCGCCTCGACATTCGCCGCGCAACCCCAAGACACGATGACCATCCACAACGACGACGCAATCGCTTGCCGCATGGCGCAGTTGTACCCGAAGCCGATGGTGGGCTAGGCTCGTCGGTTCAGCATGGCACCCGTGACTCTGCAAGGCGTTTCGAAGGACTACGCCAACGGCGTGAAGGCCGTCGACTGCGTTTCGCTCTCCATAGCCGACGGCGAGTTCGTTGTGCTTGTCGGTCCATCGGGCTGCGGCAAGAGCACGACCCTGCGCATG
>SYGP01000029.1 GCA_005799495.1 Planctomycetia bacterium | reverse complement strand
GTCGGCGATCCTGGGCATGCATGCGATCAAGAAGCGCGCCGTAGAGGATCCGCATCGTGCGGGCACGGTCGCCATTCGCCCGATGATGTATCTGGCGCTTTCCGACGATCACCGGATCATTGATGGAGCCGAGGCCGTTGGGTTCCTCGTCCATGTCAAGGATTGCATTGAGAATCCAGGCCGGCTTTTGCTCGGCGTGTGAAGTCCCAGAGGAGACTGCCAGAGGAGACCCCCATGCGAACATGGATCACCAGCGTTCTGTTGAGCTGTTGGATTGTCGGCGCCATTGTGGGCTGCAACGGTGGCGAAGAGTCGGAGGAGATGGAAGTCGCCGAGGGCGACACGATGTACGCCCCGCCCTCGAAGCCGACGATTGCGCCACCCGTCGTGACCGTCGATATGGCGAAGTACGCCCGCGAGTTCGGCGCTTCGTTCCAAGCCCAGGCAGATGCCGTCGACAAGATGGCAAAGGGCAACACACTTTCGATTGCAGAGAGCGATGCATACTGCAAGGCACAGGAGCAGATGGCGAAACTCGCCATCGAGATGAATGGAATCCTGCAGAAGAACCCGCGCTGGCAGCGCGCCATGACCGAGGCCCTTGAGAAGGATGGGAAGGCCGGAATCATCGCGATGTATCACGCGGAAAAGGCCATGAAGCAGGCGAAGTCATCCGGCAAGGCCGGTCGCGCCACGGGGAAATGCCCGGATGAGGTGACGAAACTCGTGGTCGACCAGCAACTCATCATCAATCGCATCCGCGGGCTCATGCCCTATTCGAAGGATGAGATGGCGACCCCCAAAGGGAAGTGAGACTGACCTCGATGGTCAGCGGCCTGATGCACGCGATGAAGCTCGCTGCGTGCCCGACTGCTTGCCTGCTGCTGGCTTGCTCTTCGACTTTCCAGCAGTGTGGTTGGGTGCGCGGCGCTCGGGTGCCAACGGAGCATCGGGGCTCGATTCCGCAGCAAGGTCTCCATCGCTCGCCACATCCGTGAAGATCAGCGCGGCAGATACGCGTTCCTTCGCATCGGTGGGAAGGTCCTGCCCCGTGGCAAGAATCGACGCGCGTCGCTCGGGCAACTGATCAGGCTTCACTCCGAGATACTGCAGAGACTCATCCACCACATCGCGGACGACAGGACCGGCGATCGAACCACCGAAGTGTCCCTTCCGCTTGTCGGGATCATCGATCACGCAAAGCACGACCACGCGCGGATCCTCATAGGGCGCCGCTGCAATGAAGTTGGCGACATACCGATCTTCGAAGTACCCCTTCCCCTGCCCCGCCGGCTTGGGAAGTTGTGCCGTGCCCGACTTGCCGAACATGCGATAGAGCGCGCTTTGTGCACGCCGCCCCGTACCCTCGACGAGCACTCCCTCCATCGCACTCTTCGACTCCTGTGCGATCCCGGCAGGAATCACATGCGCCTTGGTGAGAGGCGCTGCGATCGCCGTTGTCGCATCGGGAAGCGCCAGTCTCGGCTGTGGCAGGAATCCACCATTGCAGAATGCGCTGAACGCACGCACCATCTGCACGGGAGTGACTCCGATCTCATGTCCCATCGCAACGGAAGTCTGTGTGTACTTCGTCCATGCGGACGGCGGCGTAATAAGTCCGTTGGTCTCGCCGAGCAGCCCAAGTCCACTCGGCTTTCCAAACGCGAATCGATCGATGACGGTGGCCCGCATCTGATCGAAGGTCATGCGTTCGCCTGCGATCGCCATACCGCTGTTGAGGCTCTTGACCAGCACGGTTCGCCACGACACCGGACCGTAGTACTTCACATCGCGGATCGCGCGCCCGAATGCAGTTCGGTAGGGGCCTGTCGTTGGCGTGGGCACCCTGCTCTCCGGCGTAAAGACGCCAAGCTCGGTTGCAGCGGCCCACACGAACGGCTTGAATGTCGAACCGGGTTCAAAGGGATCGCTGAGGCATCGGTTGCGACCGAGCGCCGGGTCGATGCGGCGCGATGGATCGGTGGTGATCTCACTCCAGCCTGGTCGGCTTTGCAGAATGTCCGCCATCGCAAGGACATCGCCGGTGTGTGGATCCATGACGACGATGCGACCCCCACCCGCGTTGTACTCGCGCACCGCTTCCGCGAGGCGCCGCTCGGCAATGTCTTGGATCACCATGTCGATTGTCAGGCGAATGTCGGATCCATCATCCGCTGGAACGAAGTCGCCATCATCGATGTGAAGCACATTCCGCCGAACATCCCGCAGGAATGTCAGCCGACCATTCACCGCTGCCAACCGATTCTCAAATGCCAACTCGGATCCCGAGAGCCCCTTGTGCTCGAAGCCAACCTTGCCGATCAGTGGTGCCGCCACGGAACCCTGCGGGTATTCGCGCACGAGTTTCGATTCGATGCCAAGCCCTTCGATCTTCAGGGCGCGGACTCCGTCGAGCTCCGTGTCATGCAGATCCGCATCGAGGACGACATATCGATCGTCCGCCCGCGCACGGAAGATCGCCTCGAGATCGGCTGCCGGTCGCCCAAGCACCGTGGAGAGCGCAAGGGCAGCTTCCGTGAACGGATCCGCGGTGGGAACTGCCTGCGGATCACTGCGAAGTCCCGCCTCCATCTTCTCGTGTCCGCATCTCCAAATGGTCGCGGGATCTGCGAAGAGACGATGACCCACGACACTCGTGGCAAGAATGCGACCGCGGCGATCCATGAGACGCCCACGCGCTGCGAGTTCGACGGAGGTCGATGTGCGCGATCCCATGGCGGGCGAAAGCTTGTTGGGCGGAAGCGTCTTGAGCTGTGTGACGCGGACCAGAGTCGCAGTCATCGTCAGGACGACGATGCAGATGACCCAGTGGGTCCAAGTGCGAATTCGTTGCGCGTCATTCATCCGCCGATTTCCCCGCGCGATTGCGGCGGAGCACTTGGAACAGCATCCAGCCGCATCGGTTCCAGGCGATAGGGAATCGCACGCCAACGCCTATCGAGCCGCTGCACGGCTGCACGCACATCATCGGGACTTGTGCGGCGGGCGATCTCGGTGCGGAGTGCCCACAGCGTGCGTTCCTGCTCGAGCATCCGCCAGTGTGCGCGCGAGATGTCGCGCGCCAGTTCATACCGTTGCTGGCGTTGCGCGAGAACACCGCAGGCGAGAACGCCTACACCGATGATGATTGCGGCGATCTTGGCGAACACCGCCGTGACCTCACAGATCGGCAGGAATCCGAAGCGCCTTGCCGATGCGCAAGTCGCTTGGGTTCTTCATGCGATCACGGTTGGCCTGATAGATGGCTTCCCACTTCTTCGCCGATCCCAGTTCACGCGCGGCAATGGCGCCGAGCGTGTCGCCCTTCTGGATGACATACTCGCGACCGCTGGCTGGCTGCGGCGATGTCGGCACGGCAGCCTCGGGCATTGACGGAGTCTGCTGCGACTGCACGACCTGCTGCAGTGATGGCGCGGGTGCCGCTTCGCCGCGCAGGACATGCACCGCGGGCAAGCGCACCGTCATTCCCGGTCTCATCTTGGTTGGGTTTGGAATCGTTGCCTTGTTGAATTCGGCAAGTTCCTTCCAGAGGTTTCCATTGCCGTACTTGGATTGACAGAGCTTGTAGAGCGTCTCGCCTTCGCGAAGCGTGTACAACTCGACGGGAATGCCAACGGGAACTGCGCCCGCCGGGGAAACGGGAACCATGCCCTGCGGTAGCGCCACGGTGTCACCACCCTGCTCAAACTGCCGCTGCATCGCCGCGGGCTGCGGCGCAGATGATCCAGTCACCTGCAGCGGCTGGATGGAGATCGGTACGTTTGGGCGCACCTCACGGATTGGCGTGTTTGCCGCGAGATCCGCGGTGGGACGGCGTTGCCCTGCAGAAAAGTGATCGGAGATCAGGATGCCAACGAACAGCAGCAGCCCGAAGCCGAGGACGATGGCGAGTTTGTGCTCTCGTGTCATGGGAGGGACTTCCTTGTCCCGAGCGCAATGGCTCGGAGCTTTGCAGACCTTGCCCTCGGATTCGCCTCGACTTCAGTGTCGCTGGCGACCTCGGGCCGACGAGTCAACCGGTGAGCCAACGCGGCATCCACCAGCGCGGCGAATGAACGCTTGACCTGGCGATCCTCCAACGAGTGGAAGGAGATGATCGCCACACGAGCCTCGCCAGAGAGCCACCCTGTTCCGCGTGCTTGTGCTGCCGAGGTGATCGACCCCAGCAGTTCCTCCAAGGCTCTCAGCTCGTCATTGACGGCGATCCGAAGCGCCATGAAAGTCCGCGTCGCAGGATGCAATCTGGAGAACCGTGCGCGCGAGCCGTAAGCCTCGCGAACGAGTCGAGCCAATTGCGCCGTCGTCGTAATCGGCTCAGTGGCTCGAGATTGTGCAATTTTGCGAGCGATGGCGCGAGAAAACGGATCCTCCCCAAGCGTGGCGATCAGGCTCGCGATATCGGACTCGCTGAGGTCGCGCACAAGATCCGCAGCCGTCACCGGCAGCGAACGGTCGAGCCGCATGTCGAGCGGTCCGTCATCATGAAAGGAGAACCCACGCGCAGGCGTGTCAATCTGATTGCTCGACACTCCGAGGTCGGCGAGCAGAACATCGGCTCGAATGCCAAGTCTGGCTGCCACCGACGCCACAGATCGGAAGTCCGCATGAATCCCCTCAATCCGCGAGTGTGGCGCAGCAGTTCGGGCGCGTTCCACCGCATGACGCAAGTTGTCCTCGTCGCGGTCGAGAAGGATGACAACACCCGGGTTCACCGCTGCCGCCAAGGCACTTGCATGTCCGCCTCGACCCGCCGTTGCGTCGATGATGCAGTCTCCGCGCTTCGGCGCGGCCATCCCCATCACGGAGGCGAGCAAGACAGGCTCATGTCCGTGCCCGCGATCATGATCATCTGCAGCGTGCCCGGCAGCGCCGCGCATCACGCGAGTTGATCCGACTTTTTCAAGGGTAGTGCCGCCTCGCGCGGAGCCGTCTCCGCCGCCTCAGCCACCTTGCGATCTTCGAGCGTCTTCTCGATCCACCTCTGGATGAGGGCGATCTTGACTGCCACCGCCACCAAGATGCCGAAGAAGGCTGCGCCAATCGCATAGACGACCAGCACGCGCGTTTCCGTCAGGAGCAGGACCGCGGTCAGCGCGACGCCGATCACCGTGAAGGAAGCAGTGATCGCATAGAGGGCAAACACCGCCTTCCGTACGGATGAGAAGAAGCGCTTGATTTGATGATGGATGTGCTGGGCATCGGGGGTGTTCATGGGAACGCCCGCAACCTTGCGGCGGATGATGGCGAGCGTCGTGTCGGTGATCGGGAGTCCGAAGACGATGAAGCCTGCCACCACAAGGCTCGGTGGCCCATCCTCTCCGAAGAGCAGCACGATGGTGACGCACAGATACCCAATGAGAAGGCTGCCGCAATCACCCAGAAAGATGATCGCTGGATTGAAGTTCCAAGGCAGGAATCCAAGCGTGGTTCCAAGGAGCGCCAACGCGAGCGCCACACGCACACCGACGAGGCTCGTGGATGGATTCTCGATCGCGACGGTCGATGCCACGAGCAGTCCCATCGCAAGGAACCCCATCGACATGATGGTGGCGCTGCCGGTGAGGAGTCCATCCAAACCATCGATCAGATTGGCCGCGTTGCATCCTGCGATGATGACGAATCCCAGAAAGCCCGTGCCAATCCAGTAGTACAGCATCCCAGCTGGAACGGCCGCACCGGCGACCGTGAACAGAGTCTCATCGGGCATTCCCAGGAACGGACTGAGAACGCCCGTCACGGCTCCGATGCCGATGTTGGAATACGCGAGCGCGGCAGCAGCGACAAGTTGCCCTGCGATCTTCAACCGCGCGTCCCACTTCCAAATGTCATCGGCAAGCCCCGTCAATGCAATGGCGACAGCACCGACGAGAATCGAAAGCGGCACGGGCGCCAAGTCCTCTGCAGGACCATCCACTGCGACCAAGGCGGCGAACATCGCCGCGAGGAATCCAACAAAGACAGCAAGCCCACCGAGATAGGCCACGGGGGTCGTGTGGACCTTGCGATTCCCATCGGGTTTGTCGATGACCCCAAACTCAAACGCCAGCCAGCGCACGATCGGCGTCGCCGCGAGCGTGACGAGAAATCCAGCGATGAACACGGGTGCAAACGAGTTCAGGATCTCGACCGCGTCCACGAGCACTTCTTGGACTGCGGGTCGAACGAGCAAGTCCCCCGATGGCAACGGCAACGCTGGGGTGGCTTGCGCGGTCATGCTCAGGTAGCTCCGCTTGCCGGAGTTGCAGCCGCCGGTCCCGCCGAGGTCTCCGCGGAGTACTTCGAAGCCATCTCCGCATTCTTGCGGTAGTAGCCCCCTGCGGTCTGCTCGGGCCGATTCAGCACTGCGCCGATGAAGCGCCCGCGCTGCGCGGTCAGTTGTCCAACGAGACGACCAATGAGTCCGCGCTGATCACGCATGGCTCGTACCACGAGCATCGAGCCATCGATGCGGTTTGCAACAGCCATCGACTCTGCAGCAATCGCCATCGGCGCGGTGTCGATCAGCACCAGGTCGTACTGCTCGCGCATGGCGTTCATGACTTCCGTCATCCGAAGCGTGTCGAGCAGTTCGATCAGATGGCTTTGCCCGGCTCCCACCACATCCACCCCCGAGGAACTGTGCTGCACAATGTCCTGGAGTGTGCTCTTGCCCACCAGCACATCACCGAGTCCAAGACCGCCTTCCGCCAGACCGAATGCGGTGCAAAGTCCCGGGCGCCTGAAATTCGCGTCCACAACCAGAACCCGCTTGCCGATCACGATCGCACTGGAGGCGAGATTGGTGATCACAGCCGTCGCACCAGCGCCGGGCAGTGCCGAAAACACTCCGACCACAGAGCCGCCTTGATCGGCGAGGTTCTTGATGATGTTCGTCGAGACCTGCCGCATGGATTCGGCGAGTGCCGACTGCGGAGACTCCCGAACGACGAACGAGACTTTCGCGGGCGCCGATGGATCATCTTTTTGATCGGGAATGACGCCGAGGACACGACCGCCCGCGAGCGCGGCCAGTTCACCGGCAAATCGGACACGCTGATCCATGAACTCCCTGAGGAAGATCAGGCCGACGCCCACCAGTATCACCAGCACCCACACACCCGGCAGCACGACCTTCCAGTTTGGAAAGAACAACTCTCTCGGCGTGAGCGCTCGCTGCGCAACCTCAACAGGCACCGAGTCCTCACGCGAGCGCGCCAAGTCCAGTTCGCCGACTGTCTTTGCGACGATGCCGCGCTCCTCCTCCAATCGCTTCTGGCGCTCCTTCATCGCCTCCAGTTCGGCAACACGCGATGCCAGTTCCTCGATTCGCTTGCGTTCAAGTTCGAAGTCGCCCGTCTGCTTCTTCAGGAGATCTTCCAGCCCGCCCTGGCGATCCGTCACGCTCTTGAACTGTCCATTCAGATCACGCTGAACGATCTCATCCAGCGCCTTCTCCTTTCGAGAGCGCGCCGACGCAAGCGTCTCTTCGGTGTAGCGAACCTCCGGATGCTGCGGGCCAAAGCGCGCGCTCTTGCTCTGCAGCGCGATGGTCAGATCGTTGATGTCGCGGTTCAGTTGCATGAGCGCAGGATCCATTTCTGCCTTCTGGATGTCATCCTTGGAAGGCTCCAGCCGCCCCTGCAGCTTTGCATCGAGTTGCCCGCGCTGTGACTTCACGAGGCTCAGGTCCATTGTGGTCTCCGCGATCAACTTCTGAAGATCCTCGAACCCGCGCTGAGACTGTTGCGCGTTCTCCTCGAATGCCGGGATCCCCTCCTCCGTGATGAAGCGGCGGATCGCAGCCTTCATGCTGTCAATCTGCTGATCGAGTTCATTCTGCTTCTTGACGAACACCTGCTTGATGCCGTTGAACTTGCGGTCGCTTTCGGCATTGAGCATGTCGAGGTAGGTCGTTGTGATCGCATTCAGCACCACGGGCACATCGCCAGCTGCATGCGCCTTCCAATACAGCGCGAAGAACTGCGTGCCACGCCGATGCCCTGACGAAATCTCATCTTCCAAGTCATCCACTGCCTCATCGACGACGAACTGTCCACTGTCATCGAGGTAGTACTCATGCCAGGAAGTCTTCAGGACATCCTTGCTCGAGATTGCCTTCACCAGCACATCGCGCATCACCATCTGCTGCGCTTCCGTCTGGGCCAGACGAGCGACGGTTTCCTCCTGCGTTGCGTTCTCACCGAAAATCTCCGTTGCCTCGCCCAACTGGGGGCGCAGGCGAAGGATCACCTGTCCGCTGTACAGCGGATAGACGAACTGCGCACCAAACTGAAAGACCACGGCGAAGACAGCCCCCCCAAGGGTCCACCACAGAATCTTCTTCCAATTCTGTTGGAGAACGCGGACCGGGTCGATCGTCGCACCACGCGAGACAGGCGCCTGAGGCCGAGCCGCCGCGTTGGAAGCCCGCTGCGGGTTGCCTGAAGGTGCCGAAGGGGAAGGAGTACCTGATGTCGATGGAACCATGTCAAACTTCCTGTCGTTGTCAGCCACCCGTACTGCCGTTCAGCTCGCGGTCCACTTGGTCAATCGCCCGCTGCGCATCCTCATCTGGCTTCAGTGCCTTGGCGCGCGTGAGCGACGCGATCGCGTCCTCGCGGAACCCCCCCTTCAACTGCGCCATGGCAAGATGCGCATAGGTCGTTGGGTTCGCCTGAACGCGTGCCGCACGGCGCAGCAAGCCGATCGCCTCGGGATACTCGCCCTTCTTCGTCAGCGCATACCCGAGCGTGTCCATCAAGTCCGCATTGACCGGGCTGACCGCGAGTGCACGGCGCGCGCGTTCAATCGCCTGCGACACCTTGTCCAATTCTGCAGCCTCGAGGTACGCCACATTGTTCATCAGCAGCAAGTCATCGGGCTGCAGTGCGAGGGCTTGCTCAAAGTTCTCCGCCGCCTTCTGCATGTTGCGACGACGAAACTCAATGTTTCCCAGCATCCGATATGCCAGGAAACGCTCCTGATCATTCGAAGCGGCCTGAAGCGCACGCGTGGCGAATTCGAAGGACTTGTCATACCACTGAGGTCCCGTTTCGCCGAAACGCTGTGCGATGCCCACGAGGAGGGCGGACGATGGAGTCGATCCCACGCTCTCCGCCACGAACTTTTCAAAGTCCGCCATCTTGTCGCCTGGGTAGAGCATGCTTGCGGCGAGAGCCCACTGGTCACCCGTGACGCCCTTTGTTGGATCGACAAGGCGAGCAAGATCCCGCAGTTGCTGCCGACCCTGCTGCCGTGCAATCTCCGAGTCGCCTGTTGCAGCAAGCGATGCCGCTGCCATCATCTGAAGGAAGGGAACCTGCGGAACCAGCGCCGGCACCGACTGCAGCGCCTGCAAGACACCTGCCAAGTCGGGTGGTGAGTTCATCGCACGCAGCACGATTGCCTGGACCAGGAAGTCCGGATTCGATGTGATGCCCAAGAGCGATTGGTAGCTCGCCGCAGCATCGAGGTTCTTACCGGCAGCCCGCTGCGCCTCGCCAAGCGCCTGAAGCCATGTCTGGTTGCGCGGCTCATCGGCAACCGCTGCGCTCGCTGTCGCAATTGCCCCAGCGAAGTCTCCTGCGCCCAGCTGGTAGGCGATCAGCGCCCGACGGGCTTCGACCGCCTTCGGATTCTGCTCCACAAACTTCCGGCATACATCGATCGAAGCAGCGATATCGTTGCGATCGGCCTGAATCGATGCGAGCTGTCTGGTTGCCGGCCAGTAACTGCCTTGCAAATCGATCGCCCGTTCAACATTCTGGAGCGCCTGGCGCGCCATGTCGGGGCTCCCGCTCTTCTGATATCGCCGCTGGAATGATGCCGCACGCACCATGAACGGCAGCGGACTCGCGGGATTCATCTTGATGGCCTCATCGAGTGCCCTGTTCAATTCACCAAGGACTCGAGCCTCCTCGGCGGGCGAAATGTTGACTTCTGGCTGATCCATCTGGGCATTGGCGATGTCCGCCACCAAGAGTCGATCATTGAATGTGACCTGATCGCCGGCCAACTTGGTCACCTCGGCACTCATCTCCTTCGCCCCCTTGAAGTCGCGAACCTCCAGCCGGAGCGCCGTGATGTTGCGTGCCAAATCCAGCGTCGGTGCCTTCGCGAAGGCTGCCTCAAGCACTTCGAGCGCCTGACGCGGCACCCGGCGATTTGACCAGACCTGGGACACCGCACGCGCTGCATCGCTCGTCGGACTCGCATCCAGCGAAATCGCCTTTGCCATGGCATCCTGGGCCAGCTGCCCCATCCCCATCTCCAGGTACAGCTCACCCAAATCGATCCACGCCACCCACTTCAATGGACCGGTGAGTTTCTCCGCGGCCGACCGCAGCATGTCCACACCCTCCCGTCCGCGCCCAGCGCGCTGAAGTGCGGCGGCGTAGAAGCGAACTGAGTTGTTGTCGGCGGGGTCTGCCCGCAGGATTGTCTCCAGGATCTTCTGCGCGCGCTCCGCGTACAACTTCGAGTACTCACCGATGATCGAGTCCTGCCGTTCCTTCCCGAGCGAATCCCACTCCTTCGGCTGGTACACGGGCACCGCATTCTCATCGAGCACAAGCTCGCGAGTGACTGGTGTTTCAATCAGGAGACTCATCAGCCGACGCGCGTTGTCGACATCGGAAGGCCGCACGGAGTAGAGGCGTGAACGCTCCACAATGCTGCCCGCGCGGTTGCCATACACCGCTTCCAGATCGAGGTAGGCATTTCGAACTTCGGGATTCCCTGGCAGCGCAAGCATCGCGCTGCGCAGCACCTCGCGCGCCTTGGAAGTCTGACCAGACTTCGCCAGCAGCACCGAATACATCTGAATCGTCAGGGGGTCATTGGGCGCTCGGTCAAATGCCGTGGAGAACGCCTCGCGCGCACCTTCCATGTCCCCACTCTGCTCGCGGGCCATGCCGAGCAGTCGGTAGGAGGCAGCCGATGCGCCCGAAATCGCAGTCGCCTGCTCGAATGCATCCACTGCCTTTGGAAAATCGTTCTTCGCCAGCGCCATGCGCCCGCGCATCAAATGAGGAATGGTCTTGTCCTGCGAATGTTGCTCGGCAAGTGCAAGGAGTTCCTGAAGGCGTGCATCATTCTTCGTCTGAAGCGCATCGCCGAAGAGACGGTCGAGAAGAGTGATGTCTCCTGGCGCGAGTTCGAGTGCACGCGAGACCCATTGTTGGGCAGCTGCCTTCGCGAGATCCAGTTCCCCCTGAACCATCGCACGATCGGATTCCGCCGCAGTCGTCAAACGGGTCTTGAGCGACTCACACAGCATCATCATGGTGGTTGCCACCATGACAGCGCGCTCCGATTCAGTGCGCTTGCTGCCATCCGGCATCGGCTGGTCAGCAAAGGCGTACACGCGTTCGACGGGCGACCTGATCTCGGCAAGGATCTTCAGCGACTGCAGGGGTGCATCGTTGGGCGTCTCCCCGAGGTAGACAGCGAGCGATGCTTTCGCCTCATCCAGTCTCCCCATGAAGATCAACGACTGCACGAGCGTGCGCTTGAGACGAATGTCTTCCGGCGATTTCGCGAGCGCATCGCGAACGATGGCGAGAGCACCCTCCATGTTGCCCTCATTCGCCAGTTGCTCGGCGTTCCCAAGAGCCTTCACCCCCTCATCGCCCAGATTCACCGCTGATCCGTCGCCGCGGATCTTTCCGAGCTCCGCCGCGAGTTGCTGCGCGACTGGATTGTTGGGGTCGGCCGTCAACACCAATTGAACGCTCCGCTTCGCTTCGGCCAGACGCCCCAGCCGCGCTTCGATTCCCGCGCGAACGATGTAGAACTGCAGAAGTCCTGGATACTCGTCGATGCCTTGATTGATCTTGATCAGCGCAGCACCCTGTTCGCCGCGTTGACCGAGCGCCGAAGCCGCCAGCAAGTAGAACTCTGGTGGCACACGCTTTTGACGGGCGAAGAGGTCCTCCAACTTTGTGATGGCCGTCAGGTAGTCCGCCTCGGCAAAGGCGATCTTGGCATCACAACGAAGGAGCGCCAAATCACCATCGCGAGTACCGACGATCTTGACCAGCCTTTCACGAAGCGCCTTCAGCGCGGCGATCTGCG
The DNA here is from genome assembly GCA_005799495.1 of Planctomycetia bacterium. Lineage (GTDB taxonomy): Bacteria > Planctomycetota > Phycisphaerae > Phycisphaerales > SM1A02 > F1-60-MAGs104. The sequence continues at coordinate 9,304 of SYGP01000029.1, read as the reverse complement.
ACTTCCGCAGTTGGACATCCTTCCCCTCGTCCAATCGCCCGTACTGAATGCCGAAAACCTCTTCGAGAGAGCCTGCGCGAACCTCATCCGCGTACGCCGCGAGCATCGACACCTTCGGCGGTGCCATGGCCACGATCCTTTCATACGACTCGATCGACTTATCCAGTTCGCCGCTCTGTCGCTGCAGTCTCGCGAGGGCATTCAACTCGAGAATCGGGACCCCCGACTTCTCGATCGCTTCAGCGAGCAGCACGGTAGCGCGCTTGACCGCCTCTGAATCCTCGAGAGATCCGACGACACCCGCGAGCTCGACCAACTGTCGCGTCCCGAGTTCCTTTGCTTGGCCTGGCTGATCGGACGATCGGTCACCACCTGCCCACAACATCGGATCGAGCACGCTGCGGATCGCCTGAGGTGTTGCCAGGGGACTCTGTGTTCTCCGAAGAGCAGAAAGATGCATCAGGTCCACGATTGCAATCTGCGAATTCCCAGGGATTGCCGCCTTCGCTTCGGACAGCAGCCGCGCGAACTCCTCTTCGCGGCCCTTCGCCAGACCACTCTGGCCCGATGCCGAGAGCCGAAGCACATCGTTTCCCACTGCAATCAGCAGGGAGGCCCAGAGCTCAGCGTCCTTCGGATTGCTCTTCAAGAGTTCGACCGCATCACCCTCGACCTCGGTGCGGTCCTCCGCCGTCAGCAGTTCTGCGCGGTTCAACTGCGCAGCAAGACCCAGAGAACGAATCGCGCCGAAGAGCGGATCCGACTCGGGGACGCGGTCAAGCGCCTCCTCCGCGGTCGACGCCACTGCCTGCCACATCTCCAACTGTCCGAAGGTGCGGGCGCGCTCGACCTGCGAATCCATCAGCGCCATCCACTGATTGCCGTCGCGCGGCGCGGAGCGCGTTCGTCGCTGAAGGAGTGCTTCGCGACGACCATAAAGTTCCTGCGCATCGGTCGCCGTCTTGGGCGTCATCATGCTGAGCGCTTCGAGCATCTTCTGACTGAATGCCAGATTGTTCGGCTGCTTGCTGACCGCGCGTCCATAGCGGCCAATCGCCTCCTGATACTGCTTGTAGGCCTCGTCCAACTTCCCCGCCTTCTCGAGCGCCTGCGCCTGTGCGACCAGATCATCACCGCGCTGCACGTTTTTCTCCGGTGCGGCAAAGTTGGTGTACCACCACAATCCAGCGAGAACGACTCCCACAAACAGGACGAAGCCACCGATCAGGATGATGAACTTCTTGTTGAGCCGGGACTGCCCGCGCGCCTTGTTTTGCATGTTCGTCATGGTTCAGGACTCCTTGGATTCCATTTGTTCCACTTCAGGCCAATCCGGCAGGCACTTCATGACTGCTGGCAGGACTTGCCCGAGCAAATCGGCTGTCGCCGAAACCCAGCGCCCTTCGGCGCCGTCCGCATCGTTCACAACCATCGAGAACTGAATCTTACAGTAGTACGCATGGCGGTTCGCGAGATCGAATGCATAGGTCCGCACGACATACGGCGATGACGTCATTCGCCCATTCGCCACAAACAGATAGCCCCCAACAAAGCGAACGCCCGCCTTCGCTTCCTCCTGAAAGACCGTCACCGAAAAGTCCGTCTCCCCAAGTGGCATGTGAACGGTGCTCTCGGCCCGCGTGACAGGATCGAGGACTCGCGCAACTGGGTATCGCTCGCCCGACGCGGCATGCACCGGGCCTGACTGCAAATCCCACGCAGCACGATCCACGGGAACATGGACCTCGTGCGGCTGTTTCACCATGAGCATTCCCGCCGCACCCCAACAACGCTCGGGCACATGTGGAACGGCATCGACCATTCCCGTGTAGTAAGCGATATGCAGCAAGAGAACGCCCTTGGATGGATCGCCATCGAGCGCGTAGTGCCGATCGAGATATTGATTCGTGCCGAGACTCTCGACCATCGCATCGCCCATGCGCCCATCCTGCCCAACGCGCCTCCAACGGCCGAGTTTGGTGGGAATGGTGTCGAAAGACTCCCGCAGCGAAACGGGTTCCTTCCGGAGATAGACATTCAGTGCCGCCACGCTCGCTCGGAATGCAACGGATGACAGCACGAGCACGCCGACGAGAGCAGCGAATGCCCATCGGATGGATCCGCTAAACAGCATCTGTCCTCCGCGGTCCATCCTCCACCATCAGACGCTGAATGAGCCACAAGGTTCCCATGTAGAGGAACAGTCCTGGAATCAACCACAAGACACCGATGAACTCGTGCACCTCGCCATCGATGAAGTTGCGATTGAACTGCGACAGCACGCCGAGCGATGCAACGCGGACGATGTTGACCGCGAGCGCAATCGGCACCGCGGCGGACACCAAGAGCGCCCGCTGCCAGAAGCGCGTGAGGTTGGTTGCCGCAAGGAATACCCCGAGCGCCGTGAACGCAACTAGCATTCGCATGCCCGAGCATGCCTCGGCGACATTCAAGGGGAACGACTCACCGCCCGACCACACGACGAGTGTGTTGCCGCTTCGATCGACCTCCATGCCGATGATCGTCAAGAGGAAGTACGCGCCCACCGCCGCAATGTCCTGAAGTCGGAAGGTGATCTGGTTCAGCATCACCTCGGACAGCGTTTGCCCAAAGGCCCAGAGGAACCCGATCGGGAACCAAAGCCATCGCAGAGCCCTCGTTCCAAAAAGCACCCATGCCATTCCAATCAGGGTGAGCAGGATCCCGAGCGACATGATGTTGTGATGGAACAGCGGCTTCGGACCGAATACGCACAGCAGATACCAAGCCACACCGAGCATGATCGGCACCAGCCCGAGCCAACACGGAACGAAGGGCTGCAATGCTGAAAGCTCTTTGCGGCGCAGCCAAATGAAATAGCCGCTGACGCCGGGCACGAGCAGCGTGTGCGCCCAGTCGCTCGGCTGCGTGACCGCGAACATCACCTGCCGTCGGAAGAACTCGAAGAAGACCACTGCAAGAAGCGCCGTGAGCAGCGCACCCACCCCGATTGCCGCAGGCAGTTGCACGCAGACAGGCGCCCCCTGCGTGCGGGGAGGGAGTGAGGCATCGGAAACTGTGTCAGGCACTGCGGTCATTGTGACATACCCATCCCGATGGAGCCTTGTTCGGCGAAAACCGCTCCGTTCTCAAATCAGTTTCCAGACATCAAGCACACCAATGCGCAGCAAATCGATGCAATCGGCACGGCTGAATCAGTTTCCCGTGATGTTGACCGGCGGCGGACCGAACACATCGTTGCCGAAGTTCCTGTCGAGCAGGAATCCGAATCCATAGGTGATCCGCAAACCGTTTCGGAACACAGCCAGCGGCGTTGCCCAGAAGTTGGTTCCAATAATCACATGATCATCCTTCTTGAGGATGATGTCAGGCTCTGCCATGTTTCTGATCGCCGCAAGGTTCACTCGAATCGCAGCTTCGCGTCCGCCGGGCAGGCGGCGCACAAGATCCACTCGCTCGGGAATGGCGATCTCGGTCAAGCCGCCCGCCGCTGCCACGAGTCGACTGAGCGTCAGTCTTCCATAGTTGGGCAACTGGAAAACACCCGGACGCTGGATCTTCCCGTCGATGTAGACCACGCCGATCGGCGGGAAGGTGAGGTAGATGTCGTCGCCCGGACGAACAACGACATTCTGGGAGGGATCTCCGCGGACAAGACGGTCGTAATCCACTTCGATGATTCGCGCCTTGAACAGCGACCTCGGATCCTTGTCTTTGGACGCATCGATGGACGCTGCGGAGTCGCCGTTCGCAGTGCCTTCCATCGCAGGTGAAAGAGCCGTCGATCCATCCTCCGACTTCGCGGCGGTCGCTGGCGCCCCCTGCTGGACTGTGTTCGTCCCGCGAATGCGCACCCACTGCTGACTGTTCACGTCAAAGATGAATGAATCACCCTCGTTGGCAAGTTGTGCCGCAGGCTTGCGCTGCGTCGCGTTCGTTGGATTGACACCTGGGCGCTCGGCGACCGTCACCGGCTCGAGCGTGTCCACATCGACTGGTGGCGCAGACTGCGCGCCGCCGACTGCGCCGGGACTCGCGCCCTTGCCAGCGTCCGTCTTGGGCGCGGGCGGAGGCGCACTCCCGCCCTCGGGCGGCTTGCCACCGCCATCGGACTCACTGAGCTGATTGATGAGCGCATCAATATCGACAGGATTCGCCTGAGTCGTTGGTGGCTTGGCCGTGGGCTGCGTCGGCTGTGCTGGATTGCCCGACTGGGGCACCGCCGGCTGCGACGCATTCGCTGCACCACCGGTCCCACCGAGCACACTCGCGGCCTCGCGCTCGGTCGCGTTCTCCACCGCCATCGACCGCACCACAAGCACGCGTTCGCAAATCACATCTGCGCCTCCCGCGAGGGCGATCGCCTGCGTCAGTCTGAAGTTCGGCTTCGTCAGTGCAAACACGCCGCTGTTCTGCACAGCGCCTTGAATGGCGTACTCGAAACTGCGTCCCTCTTGGATGTCCACGGTCACAACGGGGCTCTTGATGAACGGCTCGAGTTTCGTGCGGATTTCTTCCCGAAGTTCGTCGAGAGTCAGTCCAGCCGCCGGCACCTCGTTGATCGTTGGCAGTCGAATGAACCCGCCCGCATCCACCACCCGCACCGCAGCCTCCGTCTTCCCCTGCGTGATCAGTTCATAGATCTCAACGCTGACCACATCACCGGCCGCGAGCCGGTACTGCAATGTGTTGGCAATGAGATCCTGCGGTTCTGGCGGACCCGTGACCCCAAGGGGCTCCTCGGGTGGCTCGATGACATCGATTCGCTCGAGTACAGGGATCGTCGTGGGGGTGGTCTCGTAGTAGCCCGTGACACTCGGATCCATATAGGAGTCCGTCTCACAGCCTGATGACGAAACGAGCGAGAGCACCGCCAGCGGAAGCAACCACACCGCCACCCACACTGCGCGGGGCGCACCCCCAACAACGGCAACTGCCCCCGAGGATTGTTGAGTGGCAGGCATGGTCAGGAATGGAACGGGAGCATCAAGTCAACAGCAGACTGTTCGATCACCCATTGGGGTCGGGAACGATACCTCAAGCGGCGTCAACCAGAGACGTGACGCTTTCACACTTGCATTGAGTTATCGACAAAGCGGCGCAAGACTTGCAACAACTTCTTCCAGAACTGCCATTCGCGCAGCGACGCCATGCGTGACCTGACGCAGGATTCGACTCCGCATTGGATCGTCCGCCACGCGATCATCGATTTCAATGCCGCGGTTCATGGGGCCGGGATGCAGGACCACAGCGTGCGGCGCGAGTCGCGAGATTCGCTCCGGGGTCAGTCCGAACATGTTCCGATAATCGCTAGCGATCGCGCCACCGGCGGCCCTCTCAAATTGCACTCTGAGCATCATGACTGCATCAGAGCCATCGAGCGCCTCATCCAGGTTCGTCATCACACGGACTTCGCCAGGCCCCTCCGCAATCCGCTCGAACGCCTTCGACACGAGCGTCGGCGGACCGACGAGGCGGACGCTCGCGCCGAGCAGCACCAATGCATGGGTGACCGAGCGCGCGACACGGCTGTTGGTGATGTCGCCAACGATCGAGACCGTCCGACCTTCCACCGAACCGAACTCTTCCATGAGCGTCGACACATCCAGCAGCGCTTGGGTCGGATGTTCATGTCGACCGTCGCCCGCATTGATGACGGGGCATTCCACTCCGTCCGCAACCATTCGTGCGCCACCTGAAACGCCGCACCGCACCACGATGGCGGTCACTCCCATGCACTCGATGTTGCGAGCCGTATCCACGAGCGACTCCCCCTTGCTCATGCTTGACCCGCTCGGCGTGAGGTTGAAGACCTGTCCACCGAGCCGATGAACCGCTGTCTCGAAACTGCAGCGCGTGCGTGTCGAGTCCTCGAAGAACAGATTGGCGATCACGCGCCCCTGCAGCGAAGTTCGGTTTGGCTCGGTGCCCTCTGCCACGGGCAGGTTCCGGCGCGTGGCCTGCAGCAACCGGACGAGATCCGCGCGCTTCATGCCTGAGATGGTGAGAAAGTCGCTCATGGTGCGATGCGCCGTTCGATCGACTCAAGCGTATCGCATGCGCGAATGGCCGGGACAACGATGGTCAGTTGCGCGTGAGAGAGCGCATGCGCCATACCCAATCGCCGTACTCCAACAGCGCATGCAGCCGCTGGGCGCGCGAGACTGGCCACTTCCCGTTGCCAAACGCCGTTTCGTTTCGCCAAAGCCAGTAACGACTGCGCAGCCTCCCTCGCGACTGAGCCGCAATGCGTGCAAGCGCCATGCCAGCTCGCACCATCGCCAACATCGTCAACCGCTGCATCGGTTCAGTGCACCGACAGCGGTCCCTGCCGCCGATCGGGAATTGCCGCATCATCGAGCGCAACGGGATGTGTGGACACAGTCGCCGCGCGCTCATTCGGCAGCGGCGAGAACCGGCTGCCGATCAGTGGGATTCTGCGGTTCGCTGAATCCTGCTTGGGCATCCATGGATAGACCGTCCAGATGATGATCGCGCATCCGATCGACGCGAGCCACATGTACTGATCCACGCCGAAGTAGGTGACCGTCGCCGCTGCCGCCAGCAGAAGTATCGACACGGGGATCATGCCCTGCCACGCCAACTTCATGAGTTGATCGAAGCGGAAACGCGGCAGCGTCCAGCGAATCGCCATGGCGAATGCGAGCATGAATGCGGTCTTGCCGATCATCACGCCCATTTGGAGCAGCACGACGCCAAGACTGCCCACCACGGGGAAATCCCAGTTCCACTGCGACGGAGTCAGTCCGCCGACAGGATTGATGCTCCAACCACCGAGGAACAGCAGCGCAAAGAACGCGGATCCCGTAATCACATGGAAGTACTCCGCGAGGAAGAACATGGCGAAGCGCATCGACGAGTATTCGGTGTGGAATCCGCCGACCAACTCGCTCTCGGCCTCTGCAAGGTCGAAGGGCGCGCGGTTGGCTTCCGCGAGCAGGCAGGTGTAGAAGACGATGGCCGCGAGCGGCTGCTGCAGGATGTTCCAACCTTGCTGCTGCTGATGGGAGATGATCGCATAGGGATCGAGCGAACCCGCGAGCAGCACCACGCACAGCAGGCAGAGCCCCATCGGGATTTCGTAGGAAATCATCTGTGCACTCGCTCGCAGCCCGCCGAGGAACGAGAACTTGCTGTTGCTCGCCCAGCCGCCGAGCGCGACCCCGTACACACCGAGACTTGCCGCGGCGATCAAATAGATGATGCCGACATTGACATTCGCTCCCGTGATGCGCACCAGCGAATCGCCGATGTTGGCGCTTGCACCAAACCACTCGACCAGTTTCGCAGAGATCGTCGAGAGATCCAGGATGCCGCCCCACGGAATGATGATGAACGCCATCATGGCTGGCACGATGCTGAGCCCCGGTCCAAGCGTGAAGAGGATCGAATCCGCGCCGCGCGGCGTGTGTTCTTCCTTGAAGATGAACTTCAGTCCGTCGGCGATCGGCTGAAGCAGCCCCTTGGGTCCCACACGATTGGGGCCGACACGATCCTGCATCCACGCGCTCAACTTGCGTTCGAGCATGACTCCGTAGGCACAGCCGCCGAGAATGACATGCAGCATGAGCACCAGGACAACGGCGTTCGCGATCAACTGCGGAAGGCCGCCCGTGACGGGGATCAGGGGGATCGTGTCAATCATGGGCTGCGAAGTCTAGCGCGCGCGCGCTCACGGGCGCCCGCGCAAGGTGCGGGAAGTAGTCCTGGATCGCGCGGACATCCCATGCACCAGACTGCAGGGCTCGGATCGCCTGCACCGCCGCCCGAGCGCCCGCGACCGTCGTCATCAGCGGCACGCTTGCACGCACGGACGCGGCGCGGATGCGTCCCTCGTCCGTATCGGAACCCTTCCGTGTCGGCGTGTTGATGATCAGCCTGATCTCACCGGAGCGGATGAGATCGATGACATTGGGCCGCTGCCCTTCTGCGATCTTCGGAAGCAGTTCGCTTTCGAGCCCCGCGCGTGCAAGTGCTTCATGCGTGCCGCGTGAACAGACGACGGCGAATCCTGCACTCTTCAAGCTGCGTGCGACATCCACTGCGGCGGCCTTGTCGCTCTCGCGAACCGACAGGAACACCTTGCCCGAGGTCGGAAGCATCACGCCCGCCGCCATCTGTGCCTTGGCGAAGGCAACCGCGAGTGATGGATCGGCGCCCATCACTTCGCCCGTGGAACGCATCTCGGGTCCAAGGACCACATCCACCCCGGGGAACTTCGAGAATGGAAAGACCGACTCCTTCACGGAGTAGAAGCCCGTGTCCTCGATCTCCTGGACCTGGAGGCGATCGAGCGACGCCCCCATCATCACCTGGGCCGCAATGCGCGGCCACGACACGCCCTTGGCCTTGCTCACGAAGGGCGCGGTGCGCGAGGCGCGCGGATTCACTTCCAGGATGTACAGCACATCGTCCTTGCACGCCATCTGGACATTCATCAGTCCACGAACGCGCAGTCGCTGCGCGAGTTGTCTCGCCTGCTGGCAAATCCGCGAGACCGTTGCAGCGGGCAGGGAGTAGGGAGGCACCGTGCAGGTCGAGTCGCCCGAATGAATGCCCGCTTCCTCGATGTGCTCCATCACGCCGCAGACGACCGCCCGAGGCGTGCCGTCCTCATACTTCAGATCGGGGCGGTGATTGCCGCTCGCGGGCTCGAAGTCTGCGACCACATCCACATCGATCTCGATCGCATCGCCGAGGAATCGATCGATGAGCACGGGGCGATCGCCCAGTTCGCTGACATCCACGGCAGTCGACATGTAGCGGCGAAGGCTCGCCTCATCGAAGCACGTCTCCATGCCGCGACCGCCAAGCACATACGAGGGACGCACCAGGACTGGATATCCCACGCGAGTGGCGATCTCCACGGCCTGATCGAGACTGCGCGCGATCCCGCTTTCGGGCTGACGCAGTCCCAGCTCGTCGATCATCGCCTTGAATCGATCGCGGTCCTCCGCAAGATCGATCGAATCGTTGCCAGTCCCGATCAGCGGGACCCCGGCAGCATCGAGGCCGTGCGCCAGATTCAGCGGTGTCTGTCCGCCGAACTGCACGATCACCCCCGCGACCGCACCGGAGCGATTCGCCACATCGATGCCGCCGCCATTCAGGCGTTCGACCACATTCAGCACATCCTCGAGCGTGAGAGGTTCGAAGAAGAGAAGATCGCTCGTGTCATAGTCGGTGGAGACGGTCTCGGGATTCGAGTTGATCATCACGCTCTCGAAGCCCATGTCCTCGCAGGCGAATGCCGCCTGACAGCAGCAATAGTCGAACTCGATCC
>SYGP01000028.1 GCA_005799495.1 Planctomycetia bacterium | reverse complement strand
GGGTACGCCTCGCGGCCCGGCGGTCGCATCTGCAGCTGCGACAACTCGCGGTACGCCACGGCCTGCTTCGAGAGATCGTCGTAGACGCAAAGGACATGCTTGGGACCGGTGTAGTTCGCGTCCTTGCCCTTCCACATGAACCACTCGCCCATGGCGCAGCCCGAGTACGGCGCGATGTACTGCATCGGTGCGGACTGCGACGCGCCCGCGTTCACCACGATGGTGTACTCCATCGCGCCCGCCTTCTTCAGCGTCTCCACCACGCTCGCCACGGTCGAATCCTTCTGACCGACCGCGACATAGATGCAGACCACCGCGTTGGGCGTTCCCCAGTACTGGCGCTGGTTGATGATGCAGTCAAGGCAGATCGCCGTCTTGCCGGTCTTTCGGTCACCGATGACAAGTTCACGCTGACCACGCCCCACGGGCACCATGGCATCCACTGCCTTGATGCCGAACTGCATCGGCTCCTTCACGGGCTGGCGCGCAGAGATGCCGGGCGCCACGATGTCGACCTTGCCCGTCTCCTTCGCATGAAGGGGCGCGCCACCATCGAGCGGATTGCCAAGCGAATCGACCACGCGCCCGAGCAGTTCCATGCCGACGGGCACTTCGAGCAAGCGTCCCGTGGAACGCACCGTATCGCCTTCGCGGACCGCAGTGGTGTCGCCGAAAAGCACGGCACCCACCGTGTCGGACTCGAGATTCATCACCTGGCCCGTGATCGTGCGCCCCTCCGACTCGAACTCGAGGAGTTCGCCAGCCATCACCTTGCCAAGCCCGTACACGCGGGCGATGCCATCGCCGACCTCGACGACCTGCCCGACATCGCTGATCTCCAGCGTGCTGCCGAACTGCTCGATCTCATGTCGAATCACGGATGCGATTTCGTCTGTCTTGATCTTCATGGGGGAGTTCTCAAATCTCTCGTTGCGAATGCGCGTGACTGATGCCGAAGAAGGGTGTTTGACTCGGTGGTCCTTGACGAATGTGTTCAGCCGATGAAGCGGCCCGTGTTGCCACGAATGGTGGCGCCGCCGCCTTGGATGATCGACTCGCGGAGCCTCCGCAGGCGCGTGGCGACCGAACCATCCACCATTTGATCCTCGATGCGAAACTTGATGCCGCCGATCATCGACGAGTCCGCCGCGTAGTGGAAGACCGCCTCGCGACCGGTCGCACTGCGAAGGCGTTCACGGAGGGAATCCTCGGTCGTCTTCTCGAGCGGCTGGCCATCGACGGTGAAGACATCCACCTCCGTCTTGCCGAAGAGCCCTTGGAGCAAGTCGTCGTACGCCATTTCCATTTCCGTCAGGTGGCTCAGGCGTCCCTTGCGTTCCACCACCAGGATGAAACGAAGCAAGGTGTCGCTGACTCGCCCCTTCAGGATGCGGTCCAGCGCTGCCCTGCGCGCAGCGCGCTCCACGGTCGGCGATGCCAGCAGCGCACGGAAGGACTTGTCCGAACGAATCACTTCCGCCAGCTCACGGAACTCCTCGCCGACCTCCTGTGCGCGGGCGTTCCCCCCCTGCTTCTGCGCAAGGTCCAGGAGCGCACTCGCGTACACCGCTGCCACTTTGTCGTTCGTCGCCATGAGTCAGCTGCTCTTGCCCTGCATGCCAGCGAGCGACTCTTCCACCATGCGCTTCTGATCTGAGGCGCTGATCTCGCGCTTCAGGATCCGCGATGCGATGGAGACGGCAAGCGTGGCCGCGTGCGATTCCAATTCGGCGACTGCCGTGCGACGCGCGCTCTCGATCTCGTCTTGAGCGCGGCGGGCGCGCTCGGCCAACTCCGCCTCGCTGCGTACCCGAAGCTCTTCGCCCATGCGCACCGCTTCCGCTTTTGCCTCGCGAATCATGCGGCTGGACTCTTCCATCGCCTCCTGCAACTTCTGCTCGAACTCCTTCTGCTTCGCAGCAGCGGCTGTCCGAGCCGCCTCTGCAGCCGCGATCTCACCGAGAATCTTTGCATTGCGATCATCCAGCCCCTTGAGGATCTTTGGCCACACAAAGAAGCCAAGCGCCGCCGCGACCGTGCCAAACACCACCATCGTGGTGATGAAGGGGAGCAGGTTGAACTCCAGGGGATTTGCCGAGGCCAACATCATGGACGGGAACCTCCAAGGCGAATCCGTTCGCCTCGTCTGCACTGCAGCGAGGCGAACGGTCGACCGATGATCACTTGCCGAAGTTGAGGAAGCCAGCGACCACCGCGAACAGCGCCACACCTTCGACGAAGGCAGCGGTGAGCAGCATGTTGATGAAGATGCGGCCTGCCATCTCGGGCTGGCGCGCGATGGACTCCACGGCTGAACCTCCGATACGACCAATGCCGAAACCCGCGCCGATCGCAGCGAGTCCGCAGGCGAGACCCGCGCCGATACCCACGCCCCAATTGGCTGCAGATGCGGCAGGCGCAGCTGGGTCAGCTGCCTGGGCAGCCGTGGCGCAGACCGTTCCGACGAGGGTGGCGAGAGCGAGATGAGCGATTTTCATTGGGGTCAGATCTCCGTTGCGAATCAGATTGCAGAAGGTTTCTCAGGTCGAGCCCACAGGCGAACATCGCCCGTGGGAGGGGAAAGAATATAGCCAAAAATCAGTGGGCCGGGGCTCCGTGCGCATGCGCCGCATCTTCCCCGTGGGCTTCATCCTGCCCATGGTCCTCATGCGCCATCAGGCTGATGAAAACCGCGGTGAGGAACATGAAGACGAATGCTTGAAGCAGGGCAACGAACACTTCGAGCAGGGTGATCAGCATCGAGCCCACAGCGCTGACCACCGTGATCGCGCTGACGCCAAACCACCCGAGCCCTGCGTTGGCCGCCAACGCGCCAAACGAAGTGAACACGATGAGGAGGGTGTGACCGGCCACCATGTTTGCGAAGAGGCGGATCGCCAATGCCGCCGGCTTGACAAACAGTCCGAAGAACTCCACCACGAACACCAAGAGTGCGACGGGATAGAGGAGCGGCGATCCGCCGACGAGGTCATGGCCCCCGCACAAGTGTTCAAGCCAACCCTTCACGCCCAATTCGCGAAAGCCCTGCACTTGGATCAGCACGAACGAGATGACCGCCATGCCTCCCGTGACCGAGATGCTTGCCGTCGCTGCGCCGCCAAAGATGGCGAGCGTGGTGTTCTCGGCGAGGTTGAACTGCTCGCCGCGACGCCAGGAAATGAACTCTTGCACTTCGACGAAGGGAATCAGCCCAATGATGTTCAGCGCCAAGATGAAGAAGAACATCGAGAGCAGGAAGGGCAGGTACTTCCGAGTCAATCTTGCGCCCATGACCGGGCCGAGCATCTCGTCGCGCAAGTACAGCACCATGACCTCGATCACTCCCCCGAACGCGGACCGTGTGACGAACCGCTTGTTGCCCATCGACTCGGGACCCGTGGCGATGGACCTCGCCGCAAAGCGCAGAAGCACCACGAGCACGATGGCGGTCACCAACATCGTGACCATGCTGAGCATCACGGGCCTGCCCAGGATGTTCCACTGATGCAACCCCTTGTCCACCAGATGCGACATCGGGTCCGACGCGCTCGCAAGCAGGGAAATCATTCCGTCGTCTCTCACTCGGTCGGGCTCTTCCCGAAGTCAACCGCCGACCGCGGCTCGACTTCGCTCGTCCCCACGATGCCGCGCCTCAACGGGCTGCCGGACCGCTTCGGGTGTGCAGCGTGGCGGCGATCATGCCGACTTCCGCGAGGACGACCGCGAAGCAGCATCCCCCTGCAGCGGCGGTGAACTGCACCGTGTCGCAGGGGAAGATCGAGTATAGCCCGAAGCACGCCGCTGGGGTCAGCAACAGCCGAGCCACGGTTCCACCAAGCCACACCGTCACCCAGTCGACTGCGGGACGGGGTCGCCAAGGCATCGCGGCCAACCAACCCAGGAGCGCGATCGCGAGCACGACGGGCACCACACGGATCGCGAGTGGCCATCCCATCCATCCGCCACGAGGCGCAATCAACCCCCAAGCGCAGCCAAACAGCATCGCCGCGCCGACCATCGCCACGGCGACGAGCACCCAGCGCATGGAAAGTGGCGGTCCGAGCTGGGGCGTGCGGGCAGCGCGTTGCATCTCCTGCGATTCACCATTCATGTCGCATCCCCACCGCGCCCACGATCCGATGGGAATCCGAAGTCCTTCGAAGTGCCCTTCGTGTTTGAACGCACCCCGCCGAGGCGATCGAGTGATGCGTTCAGCTTCAGTGCTCCGCGCATCAGGCTGTACATGGCGACAGCGAGCCCGATACCCGTGCCCACCAGGGCGCCCATGTTTGCGTCTCCCAACCACGATCCCAGGAACCATCCGAGGACTGCGCCAGCGATCACCTCGGTCGTGAAACGCCAGGCCAGTCCAACCATTCGCCAGCCCACGCGTACATCCTCGTCTTGGCCGCGGCTCGACGATGTCTGTCGGGAAGAGCCGTCGGAATCCATGCTCGCGATGGTAGTGATGGCTTCGTACGGCGCGGCGCGGCTATCCTTCCCCCGCCATGCCCATCCCTGACGACCAGATCGTCGATGTCACACCGAAGCCGCTCTCGCGCGGCGAAAGCCTGTTCGTGCCCAGCATCATCAAGGGGCTGGGCACGACGATGCGCCACTTCGTGGAGAACTTTGGACGCAACGGAAGCAATGCGAAGAACATCTGGGTGGTGCAGTACCCCGAGCAGAAGCGCGATGACCGACCAGTCGAGCAGGGTGGTCAGTTTCGACCGACCTTTCGCGGCGTGCACAGGTTGAACAAGGACGAGGATGGGCGCGTTCGATGCGTGGCGTGCTTCATGTGCGCGACCGCCTGCCCCGCCAACTGCATTCACATCGTCGCGGAGGAAAGCCCTTGGGAGGACCGCGAGAAGTACCCGAAGCAGTTCGACATCGATGAGTTGCGCTGCATCTACTGCGGCATGTGCGAGGAAGCGTGCCCCGTGGACGCGATCGAACTGACGCCGCACTACGAAGTGACGGGTCTCACCCGTGCGGAACTGATCTTCGACAAGTCGAAGTTGCTCGAGATCTACGACCACACGGCTGCTGAAAAGCCGATGTGATCGCGCTGCCCCGGCGTGGCTGCGTCGGACTCGAAGGGATCAACCACCGAACAACTTCTTGAAGGTGTCGATGGTCTGCGGGAGGTTCTCGATCCCCTTCTGGATCTTCTTTGCATCGATCGCCGATGGGTCGAACACCAACTTGGTGCTGCGCTGCAGCGGGACTTCCTTCCCATCGACCTTGCCCAGCGGACCAGAGAATGTCACATCAACGTCGAGAAGTTCGCCGGGATCCACCGGCAGCTGCGCGATGAGCCGATTGATCTCTGTCACCTCTGGCAGTTGCGAAGAACCAGCTCCCGTTGCCGTGCGTCCGATGGATGCGATCGGGTAGCGGATGGTGATCGCATTCGCGAACGGCGGGGTTTTCGTGAGATCCACATCACCCGACAGTTTCAACACCTGCTGCCACTGTGGTCCGACCTTGGCCACGCGGACGATGAAGTTTGCGTAGGTGAGTCGCCCCTTCCGAACGGTGAGGATGAGCGGGTCGATCTGGGCCGGCACGGTCGTCACGCCGGGCTGCTGTGCGACGGCGAGCATCGCGATTCCATCGCTCTGGCGCCGCAGTTCCACATCACCCACGTCGATCCGGCCATCGAGGTCGAGCGAAGACAGACTCCCATCGATCGGTGCCGACAGGCTGCTCACCGTGAAGCGAAGTGGCGGCGCAGAGACGATCTCCGACAGGATCGGACTGACTGGCTTGAGGATCCTTCGCCGCACCGCTTCGTTGAGGGCAAGCGTTGCCTCGAAGGGAGCGGCGGGCGAAACGATGCAGCGCCCCTGGGCAATGTCCACCTGCGGCGCCTTGAGGTCGAGTGTTTGTGACTTTGCCGTCGCACGGATCCTCGTGGTTCGCTGTGGTCCGCTGCCGGAGGAGACCGCATCGATTGAACCGTCGAGGGCTGGACCGAGCAGTTCGGCCAGTTCGCCCCGCTGCCCAGCCGCGGCATCCACGAGCGCAGTCGGCACTGCGTTCATCTGCACCTGCGCGTTCCACAGCGCATCAGCAGGCGCGAGCGATCCGTCAGGCGCCGCCAGCTGCCGCCCAACCACCGTGCCGCGAATGGTGCCGGCATTTCCACCGCTGCTCGTGACTTGGAGGTCGATCGCATCGCCCAAGCGCACGGTGCTCGCCTTGATGCTCGTTGCGCCAAGCGACACGGCAGGACCGCTGCTCGGCGTGAGTTCCACCGGCGCGAGAGTGAGTTCACCGGTGAACGCGCTGCCTGCCGCCCCCGCGGCGGGCAGCGCCATGGACTGCACGCGCATGCGCGCATCGATGGGACCGAGGCGACGCAGCGCGGCGGATGCACTCGCATCGTCTTTGACGAGATCGACGAGAGCGAGCGCCAACGCGCCGGGCATCTGCAGGCTCGCTTCGCTGTCGGCGAGCGTGATGGGGATGTTCGGCGCGCCGAAGAGCGCGCGCAAATCGCCGCTGAGCGCGGCAGCGGCGGTCAAAGGAGCGGGCGCTGCATCACCGACCGCCAGCGTTCCCTGAACGGCAGCGTTGAGTTCGCGGTTCAGTCCCGATGATCGAACCACCACTTCGAGCGCGCCCATGCCAAGCCGAGGCTTCCCCGGCAACTGCACGGCACAGGGAGCCAAGTCGAGACGCATGTCGGCACTTCCGCCGGCGGCGCTCGACATCGGCAGCGACAGCGAGCGGACATTGCATGCAAGGTTGATGTCGCCGATCGATGGGGAAACGGCGCCATTCGCGCTCGGCGACTGCAGCCCCGACCAGCGCAGCAGTTCGACCGCCAGCGCGCCAGGCACCTTGATCCCCAGCGAACTGTCCTTCAGCGAGAGCGCCGACGCGGTGGTCGACGCGATCGCACGCAGATCGCCGCGCGCATCCAGCGCAACGGTCAATGTCCCAGGGGCGCCAGCGCCGACACGGAAACTCCCGTCGAGGCTGGCCTGCGCTCGCTCGGCAACGCGCGGGCTCTTCACCGACAGCGTCACCTCGTCGAACTGCACCTTCTCGCGACCAGGTGCTTCGATCGAACCCGGGGCGATCTTCACCGTTGCGACTGCCGATGCATCATCGATCGATCCGCGCCAGGCGCACGACTCGACGGAGATCGTTCCTCGGATTGCCCTTCCAGTTGCTGCGGTCATCAACTGTTGCCAGTCTGCGCCGCTTCGCAGGCCGAGCCATTGCTCGACGACTTCCGCGGGCAAGTCGAACGCACACTGCGTTGGCTTCAGTTCGATGCGCATCGGCGTGGCGCCCTTCGGATCAAGCGTCGCGAGACCGGCACCCTTGAGCTTGAGGCGCGGCAGCGAAACATCGAAGTCGAATTGATCGGCGGTGGCGCGTTCCACCGATGCTCGAATGGAGCCTGGACCTGCGAGCAGCGCGGCCGCGGGTCCGAGGTCGAGCAAAGACGCAAGCGCCGATCCACCGGCCATCGTCACCTCGGTGCTGCCGCGCATGGATGGAGCCCCGAGGTCCGGCCACTCCACGGAACCGCGCAACTGAGCCGCGTCATTCGCTGCCGCGAGCACACGCGCGGTCAGTACGGCAGAAAGTGCAGCGCCCTTCGCATCGACGGCGGGAGCGAACGAACCCTTCACCTCGACATCACGCAGCGTCGCGGGCGCAGCGAGTCCCGGCGAGCGCGCCACCGCCAACATGGGAACGCGGACGGTTCCGGCGACGAGTGCCGGCAGATACTGCCCCGCACTGATCTGCTGCCACGGAATCCGCAGCGCGTCGACGCGAATCTCCGCGCGCGCCGGCTCCGAAAGGGCGATGCTTGTGGGTGCGAATCGCGCCACGAGACTCGGCGCGACCGTGAGCGTGCAATCGATCGGCTCCGTCGCGACTGCATCCTTGTCCCACGTCGTGCGTGTGGACACGACTGCGTCGCCGAGCGTGCATCGCAGGGATGCGCGACCGCTCGCCATGCTTCCCTCCTGCTCCACCACCATCGCCACGCTCGAAACCGCAGACTGCAGCAGCATCGTTCGGATGTCGTCGGGCAACCAGGATGCCTTGGTGATGTCGAGTGGCGCAATTGCAAGACTTCCCTTGGCACCGAGCGCGTCCGACTGACCGGCGAGCAACCGTGCCCATCCCGTCACCGACTGCACGGCTGTCACCGCAGTACCCCCTACCGATCCATCGATGCGAATCTCCATCGGCACCGCATGGCCCGCGGCACGCACATCAACCGTGGTCGCCCCCAGCGGCAGCAGGATCGCGTCCGTGCAACGAATCGCCGCAGCGCCCGTTGCGATCCGCCCCTGCACCGCGCAAGCGTTCCAGTCGATGGCACCGCCGATCGGCAGCGGCAGCGCGGCGCTGGCGATATCCACCTGCACCGCCAGCGGCTCCACGAGCCCGAGACTTGGAACCATCGCAGGTTGCACGGCAGCCTGCACGCTCGTTGTCGACAGAACGAGCTTCGTGCCACCCTCCTCCAGACTCGCGGCGGCGTTCACACGGATGGAATCCGCCTGCAACTGCAGCGTCCCTTGCGTTCCATCCAGCACGAGGACGGCGGTGATGGAAGGACCGATGTCACGCTGCGCATCCATCGCTTGCGGCAGATACGGAGCGAGCGCAGAGGTGGGCAACCGCTCGATCCGAACCGATCCCGCGACGGAACGCGCTGCCGCATCGAAGGGCGTTCGAGCCTTCAGATCGACGGTGGACACGGCCTGCTCTCCCGTGGGAAGCGCAACGGCGATTTCTCCCTGCACACGCACCTCGTCACTCAGTGCGCGCGAGACAACCGTCCACTGCAGACGATCGATCACCAGCGGGAACCCCTTCGCCGGGACTGCGAGCGCACTTGCCTGCACACTCAAGTCGAGCGCCATCGTGTCCATCGCGAACTCGCCGCTCGGCAGCAGACACTTTGCCGCACTCCCTCGGATGCTCAGGTTGCCTGCGCGCTCGCCGACCTTGGTGTCTGCGTTGAGATCCACCGAACATCCATCCGTCTCCAGCGTGCAGGTGCCGTGCAGGTTCGTCACGGAGATTGCAGGGCGGTCGCCGCTCCCAGTCACTTCAAGATCAACGCGAACAATCTCGAGTACCGAACCGCGGAGCGCCTCGAGCGACGCGTTGGTGGTTCCCGTGGATGTGGCCACAGGCAGTGCGGGCGCAGTGGACCCGGTCGGCGCACTGCTCGGCGAACTTCCCCGCAGCAGCCGCAGGATCGTGAGCGAACCATCGTCGGCGGTGCCACTCCGAACGGCACCCGACAGACGCACTCGCACTGGCGCGCTCAACTTCACGAGCGACCACAGGCTGCCATCCACTTGCACATCGGCCGCGATTCGGTCCCCGCTTGCGCTCGTGATCTCCAGTCCGCTGATCCGCTGCGGACCACCCCACGACAGCGACATCTCCTTCAGTGAAACGCTCCCCTGCACCGACGGCGCGATCGCATTCACGACCAACGATCGCCCCCACGCGCCTGACAGCAGCGTGGGAAGGAGCGCGATCCCAAGACCGATTGCGACCAACAGCACGCCCGCGGCAGCACCGCCCCACACCAGCAGTCGCTTGCGTGGACGGGCACTTGTCTCTCGTTCGCTGCTCGACATGGCGGGCGTCGAGTGTATCCCGCACCGACTGCGATCAGTCCACCAGTCGTGCTGAATCCGAACGCACTGCGCTCGATTCGGTGAGTGCGAGCATGCGGTCGAGCGCACTCCGCGCGAGCACGCGAGCATCCTTGTGAACGCGGATCTCGTTCACGACGCGGCCCTCGGCGAGGGCATCGAGGGCCCACGCCAGGTGCGGCTGATCGATTCGGTACATCGTGGTGCACAGGCACTGACAACCCGACAGCAGTTCCACGTGAACGCCCCGCTCCGCCGCAGCGCGCGCAATCCGCGCAACGAGATGCACTTCGGTCGCGACAGACCAACGCTCGCCTGCGGACGCAGCTTGGATCGTGCGAATGATGAACTCCGTCGACCCCGAGAGATCTGCTGCATCGACGACTTCCTGCATGCATTCGGGGTGGACAAGAATGCGCGTGCCATCGGCGCGAGCGCGCACTGCCTCGACATGTTCGGGACGGAACAGCTTGTGCACACTGCAGTGGCCAGCCCACAGCAGCACATCGACATGCCGAACCGCCTCCGCAGTGATCCCGCCGTGCGGACGCTTCGGATCCCACAACGCCATCTGCGCCGGCTTGCCACTCGCACGCGCATCGATCTCGCTGACGAGCCCACACGCATGCGCCGTGTTTCGCCCGAGATGCTGATCTGGAAGAAACAGCACGAGAATCCGCTCGCCTTTCGCGCACGGCTTCTCCCCCCCGCGCAGCGCCCACTCGAACACCATGCGAGCATTGGAACTTGTGCAGCACGCCCCGCCATGCGAACCGACGAAGGCCTTGATCGCCGCGCTCGAGTTCACATATGTAATGGGAACGACCCGCCGCTTCTCGCGCCCATCGTGGATCGCCTTGCCGATGAACTCCCATGCGTCGAGCGCGTCGTCATACGCGGCCATATCCGCCATCGAACAGCCTGCGCCGAGATCCGGAAGAATCACGCGGACGTCTTCCGGCGTGAGTATGTCGGCGGTCTCCGCCATGAAGTGCACGCCACAGAAGACGATGAACTCCGTCCCGCGGTGCGCAGCCTCCACCGCCGCAGCTTGACTCAACTTGAGGCTGTCACCCGTCAGGTCCGCGTGGGCGATCACCTCATCTTGCTGATAGTGATGCCCGAGGATCAGCAGCCGATTCCCCATCTCGCGTCGCCGTGCTTCGATGCGCTCGTGCAGCTGATTCGGGCTCGCGGCGCGGTAAGAGTTGGGGATGGTCGGTTGCCACAACACTGTGGAGAAAGCGTATGCACTCGCGCAGGTGGGGTCCGATCGGCCTTTTTTTGCGCCGGGGCGGAGACGCTGGAGCAAAAGACAAGAAATGATGAGATTCGCACTTGGAATAGCGCGGCGAAGATGCGAGACTACGGGGCCCGGCGAGTCACCGATGCACACTTCCTTCCCCTATCGATTCCTGATCGCCTCGTTGCTCGTCGTGTCAGCACCACTGTCGGTTGCGCACGCGATTCCACCGATTCTCGCCAACAAGCTGGTTGCAACGGACGGCGCAGCTGGCGATCAGATGGGGAACGCCGTTGCACTCTCGAACCTCGCTGGGATCACGGCCGCAGAACCCGACATCGCCGTGGTGGGTATTCGATACGACGACAGTCCGCAAGCGGATCGTGGTTCGGCGAATGTCTACCGAAAGAACGCGCAGGGTCAGTGGGTCTTCGAGGCAAAGCTCGTGGCGGCCGATGGGGTGACGAGCGACGCGTTTGGCTACTCGGTGGCGATCTACGCGGACACCATCGTCGTCGGCGCACCCTTCGATGACATCACGCTCGCCGATCAAGGCTCCGCCTACATCTTCAAGCGCAATGCCAATGGCACGTGGTCCCAGATCACCAAACTGGTGGCGACCGATGCCGCAACGACGGACAGCTTCGGTGCATCCGTGGCCATCACCAACACGGGACTCGGCAGCAGTTCCTTCGGTGATCTCGTGCTCGTCGGAACCCCGCTCAACGATGTGGGATCGCTGCAGGATCAGGGCTCCGTCTATGTGTTCAAGAGAAACACGAGCGGCACCTGGGCGAGTGAGGGTCAGATCGCCGTGACAGGCTCCGATGCGGGTGCATTCGAGAACCTCGGCTGGTCCGTGTCAGCCTACGGTGACCGAGCGCTCATCGGTGCACCCTTCGACACGATCGCCGGCGCGCAGTACCGCGGTTCTTCCTACATGTGGCGGCGCTCATCGACTGGTGTTTGGACGCAAGAAGCGAAGCTCGTTGCGAACGATGGGGCGGCATCCGACTACTTCGGTTACGCCGTGAGCCTGTTCGGCAACCAGTGCATCGTGGGTGCTCCGACGGACGACATCGGCGCCGTTGCCGACCGAGGCTCGGCGTATGTGTTTCAGCTGTCCGGCACATCGACATGGCTGCAGGAGGCGAAGTTGGTCGCCTCGGACGGCGCTGCGATTGACAACTTCGGCACCTTCGTCGCGATTCAGGGTGATTTCGCCATCTGCGGCGCTCCGAATGATGACGGCACGGTTGATGGAAGTTCCACCTCGTACGCCGATGTCGGATCTGCGTACTCCTTCACGCAGACGGGCAGTTCCTCCTGGGCGCAGCAAGCTCGAATCGCGGGCGCGGATGGGCAGACGGGGCGCGTCTTCGGCAATGCAGTGGCCGTCTTCGGCACCACGGCGCTCATCGGCGCAAACGGCGAGGACATCGGCAATCCCATTCGGGAGAATCAGGGCTCCGCATCGGTCTACAACCTGTTGCCGCCCGACTGCAACAACAATGGTGTTCCAGATGATGAAGACATCTCGTCGGGCATCGCCCAGGACTGTGACGGCAATGGCCGTCCCGATTCGTGTGATCTCGCCGATGGCGGCGCGGACAGCGACGATGACGGCAAGATTGACGTGTGCGAGATTGCCTACGGGGACTTCGACCTCAACGGTGCCATCAGCGGCACAGACCTCTCCGTGATGCTCTCAGCGTGGGGAGCTACCGACCCGCCCGCGGGGGACCTCGACGGGGATAGCGTCGTCGGCGGGACCGATCTCACCATCCTGCTTGGGCGGTGGGGCCCCATTCCCTGAACGCGCCCGCGAACTTGCGAATGCCCGGTTGAGTGCGTGAGCGAGGCGCACTCCCGCCATCGACAGCCGTCGTTCAATCGTTGGCATGTTGGACTTGGAGTACTCCGCACCCACCTTCGCATCGGCGGGCAGCTCCGTGTAGATGGTCCGAGTGATCGCGGCTGACTCGTTTGCCCAGGCGGCGGCGTCCGACTGCGACGCCCACTCCGCAGCGAGCGCTGGCGTGATCGAGCCGCGCAGCGACTGCGCCAGAGCCTGCCACTCCCCCGCGATGCGATCACGGATCAGCACGCTGTCCCACAGCGCGTGAAGGTTGGTGCGAATGTCGCCGAACGCCGTCACCTGAATGCGATTCCCGCCGAGATCATCCTTGTATCCCGCGTGCAGAGGCTGATGCAAGTCGCCGATGAAGTGAACCGCAAAGCGCAGCGCATCGCGGCGCTCTGCCAGCGGACGCGAAGGATCCGATGCGACCGCCAGAAACCGCGGTATCGCGGCGACCACACACTGACCCTCCGGGCAATCACGCGCCGCTTCGAAGGACGAACCGTCACGCGGAAGATTCACATAGTGCAGCGGCTTGGCCCAGTCCCATGCAGCGTCGCCACGGATTTGATCCGCCCACAAACCTGCGGTGGCGAGGTCATCGCTTCCCAACAGTTCGATGACGGCGGCGCGCGCTTCGGGCGTGAGGCGTTCTGCCGCGAGCGCGCCGACGATTCGGTGTCCGTCCTCGCCCCACGCAAGACACGATGATGCCATGCAGACCGATGCCAACCATCCACCCATGAAGCGCGCCGCGATCTGAAGAGAGGTGAGCATGCAGCCGTGAAAGGTACCGATGGAGTCCTATGATTCCGTGCATGTCCTCCCACCTGTTCGTGCAGGCACCCGCCAAGCTGAATCTGGCGTTGTCCGTCGGTGCCACGCGTCCCGATGGCATGCACCCCATCAGCAGCTGGATGGTGACGGTCGATCTGTTCGATGATCTGCATCTCGAACGCCTGCCCGAAGGAAACTTCTCGCTGTTCGCCACCGTGTGGCACCGCGACGCGCTCCGCCGCAGTGACATCGACTGGTCGATCTCCAAGGACTTGGTCAATCGAGCACATGATCATCTCGAGGCGTTTGTCGGGCGCGCACTGCCCGTCAAGGTGCGCGTCGAAAAGCGCATTCCCATCGGCGGTGGACTCGGCGGAGGATCGAGCGACGCGGCAGCCATGCTGCGCGCCATGAACGCGCTGTTCGAGCTTCACATCGGCGACGAGGACCTGCGCGGACTCGCTGCCAACATTGGAAGCGATGTTCCGTTCCTCGTTTCCGGCGGCTCTGCACTCGTCGGTGGAACGGGCGGCGACATTCAAGTACTCGGCGATCCGCCCGAGGTGCACGCCGTGCTCTTCTTCCCCGCAGTCGCCTGCCCGACGGCGGATGTCTACCGCCAGTTTGATCGCGGTGCGAAGGCTCCGATGTTGCGCAGCGATGCCGTCGCGGCGCTTGCCTCGCGTCCATCGATCGGGCCCACCGATCCCTTCAACGATCTTGCCGGCCCCGCCCAAGACATCGCTCCATCCATCGCGGACGACAGGGAGGAGATTGCCATGGTCACGGAACTGCCCGTCCATGTGTGCGGGAGCGGTTCAAGCCTGTTCGTGATCTGCTCTGACGGGATGCACGCGCAGGCATTGGCGGCGCACTGTGCGGCGAAGTTGGCATTGCCGGCGGTTGCCGTTCGCACATGCGCAAACCAAACTCCGTATGCGTCGCGTACGCCGTGCGACAGCGCATCCGTGCAGCGATCTCTATGATCCGCAGTCCATGACCGCGGCGCAACAATTCGACCCGACTCGCTGGGAACAGCTCGAACCTCTCTACGCGCAGTTGCTGCAACGCGCCATCCACAGTGCAGAGGATTTGGAGCGTCTCTTGCTCGACCGAAGCGATCTCGATGCCGCTGCAGATGAGGCGCAGGCGAACCTGTACATCGCCATGACCTGCCATACCGATGATCCAGCGCGGCAGAAAGCGTTCCTCGACTTTGTGCAGCATGTCGAGCCGCAGTTGAAGAAGGTCGGATTCGAACTGGACCGCCGCATCGCCGAAAGTCCCTTCGCCGCACAGCTCGATGCGGCGCGGTACGGCACCTACCTGCGCGGCGTTCGACAGGAAGTCCGGCTCTTCCGTGCGGAGAATGTGCCTCTGCAGACGGAGGCGACCACCCACGATCAGGAGTACAGCCGTCTCAGCGGCGAAATGACGGTCGAGTATGACGGTCGTGAGCAAACGCTCCCGCAGATGGCGAAGTACCTCGAAGACACGGACCGCGGCGTGCGCGAGGCATCCTGGCGATGCGTGGTCGACCGCCGCCTTCGTGACCGCGAGGCCATCGACACCATCTACGACAAGCTCGTGGCGCTGCGCCACCAGATGGCGCTGAACGCAGGCTTCCCGAACTTCCGTGATTTCCGGCATCAACGCATGCACCGCTTCGACTACACCTCGGAGGACTGCGCTCGTTTCCATGATGCGGTCGAACGCACCTGCATGCCCGTGCTGAAGCGGCTTCACCGCGAGCGTGCGCAAGCACTCGGATTGAGCGCGCTCCGTCCATGGGATGTCAAGGTCGATCTCCACGGTCGCCCGCCCCTGCGCCCGTTCACCGATGCCAACGATCTGGTGCAGCGCTCTTCACGGGCGTTCCACAGGCTCGACGGAGAACTCGGCGCGTTGTTCGACACGATGCGAACGGGCGAGTGCCTGGACCTGGATTCGCGCAAGGGCAAGGCACCCGGTGGCTACCAGTACCAACGGCAACACTCGCGCACCCCTTTCATCTTCATGAACGCTTCCGGCCTGCAGCGCGATGTGGTGACGATGGTGCATGAGGCGGGACATGCGTTCCACTCCATGCTGAGCCGGCACGACCCGCTGCTGGCGTACCGCGGCAGTCCCATCGAGTTCGCCGAGGTCGCGTCCATGAGCATGGAATTGCTCACCTTCCCGCAGTTGAGCGAGTTCTATTCCGAGGCGGACGCCGCGCGCGCCAAGCGCGACTTGCTCGAAGGGCTTGCGGGCATGCTGCCCTGGATTGCCACGATCGACGCCTTCCAGCACTGGGTCTACACGCATCCGACGCATTCGCGCGAGGAGCGCACGCGGGAGTGGGTCGCCCTGCAGAAGCGATTCGGTGGCGAGATCGATTGGACGGGTTGCGAGCCTGCGCTCGAAGCGATGTGGCAGCGCCAACTGCATCTCTTTGGCAGTCCCTTCTATTACGTGGAGTACGGGATCGCGCAACTCGGCGCGCTGCAGGTCTGGTCGCAGTCTCGTCGCAGTCCATCCGAAGCGCTCGCGAACTACAAGCGCGCACTCTCCCTCGGAGGTTCGCGCCCACTGCCCGCACTCTTCGAGGCCGCTGGAATGCCATTCGACTTCAGCGCTTCCACCGTGCAGCGGCTGATGGATGATGTGCAATCCGAACTCGAGGCAATCCCCGCATGAAAAAGATCACAGTTCTCGGTGGAGGGAAGATCGGTCGCATGGTCGGGTTCCTGCTCGGAACCAGCGGCGACTATCAAGTGCATGTCGGCGATAGCGATGCAGCCGCAGCCACGGCTGCCGCGCAGATGGCCAAGGGAAGGGGAAGTGCCGTCGACTTCAGCAACGAAGCGCAGGTGCGTGCGGCCGTGTCTGGCGCGTGGGCAGTGGTCTCGTGCGCGCCGTTCCACTGCAATCCGCTCATCGCCTCCTGCGCAAAGGCTGCCGGCGCGCACTACTTCGACCTCACCGAGGATGTCGCCGTCACCAAGAAGGTGATCGAACTGTCCGCGGGCGCACGAACCGTTTTCGCACCACAGTGTGGGCTGGCGCCGGGCTTCATCACCATTGCGGCAAACCATCTCGCTTCTCCCTTCTCGGCGCTCGACACGCTGCGGCTCCGCGTGGGCGCACTGCCGCTGCAGCCGTCCAACGAACTCGGCTACAACCTGACATGGTCCACCGAGGGGGTGATCAACGAGTACATCAACGAGTGCGAAGCGGTGCAGGATGGAACGCTCGTGCGAGTTCCTGCACTCGAACACGAAGAGCGACTGATCATCGATGGCATCGAGTTCGAAGCGTTCAACACATCGGGCGGCCTTGGAACGCTTGCCGACTCCATGCGCGGCAAGGTTCGCAACCTGAACTACAAGACGATCCGTTTCCCAGGCCACGCGCGACTGATGCGCTTCCTGCTGCAGGAACTCCGCCTCAGCGAACATCGAGACGAACTCCGACGCATCCTCGAACGCGCGCTGCCGTGGACGGGCGCCGATCAGGTGGTGGTGTTCGTCAGTGCATCCGGCATGCAAGACGGGCGACTGACCGAAAGCAGCTACGCCAAGCGGATTGGCGCGCGGTCCATCGGTGGCCACCATTGGACCGCGATCCAGATCACCACGGCCGCGGGGGTGTGCGCCATCGTCGATCTTGTGGCGCAAGGCAAGGGTGCGAAAGAGGGGCTCGTACGGATGGAAGACTTCCGCTTCGACGACTTCATTGCGAACCGTTTCGGCGCGTACTACGCCTGACACGCCTCACTTCGCGTCCGCGCTGCGCACCACGAGGCTGACGACCTCGGCGGGACAGTTCACGCGCAGCGGAAACCACCCGCCTGCACCGGTTGTCACGAACAGGTGTGACCTGCCATCGTGGTAGTGACCCACCGTCAACCTCGATCCGCGACGGACCGCGCGCGGCACGCCGCCGCGTTCACGAATCGACACCTGCCCGCCATGCGTATGACCTGCCAAGGTGAGCGGCACCCCGAGACGTGCCGCTTCACGGAACGCCTTGGGATTGTGGGCCAGCAGCAGGTGCGGTGCCTCGCTGCCGACGAGCGCCCGCCGCACCAACGCCGCATTTCCCGCGATGGAATTGGACCAGTCCACACCCGCGATTCGAAGGCCGCGCGGAACAGCGATCGAACTCGAGCGCAGCGTCACGAGCCCAGCGCTGCGCGACAGTCGCAGCACGCGACGCGCGCTGTCGAGCAGATCGTGATTCCCCAGCACGAAATAGCTGCCGAGTTCCGCCGGGATCGATCCGAGCGCCTCGAAGACCGGCTCGCACCCAGCGACATGCAAGTCGACGACATCGCCCGTGCACGCCACGAGATCGGGCTTTGTCTGGCGCACGAGGTCGATGACTTCCACGGCTCGCTCCACGGGCATCAACTCGCCCACATGCAAGTCGCTGACATGCGCAATCCGAACACCGTCGAACGCCGCAGGCCATCCCGGCACCCACAACTCTTGCTCACGAAGGCGGACGGTCGTCCGAAGATGCCTTCGCATCAGCACCCCGCCGAGGAGACGATCCGGCAGGGTCGTCACCATCGCATGCCGGAGCGTGGCGCGCGCGAGACGCCCCTTTGCATCCGAACGCGCCGCGGAGCGTCCGTGCGCGAGCAGTTCACGAAGCGACTTGGCGCGTGTGGGACGATCAGAAGCGGACATCGATCCCCACATACAGCCCCTGCACACCGCCATCGAACGAGGCGCCATTGCCGGAGAGATTGAAGTCTTCGAGTCGGTAGCCGAACTCGCCGCCGATCTGCTCGGTGAACATCGCGCGAAGTCCAGCTCGCGCGAAGATGAAGTACTGACCGTTCGAGAAGTTGGATCCGGTCCCCCCCGCAGCCTCGAAGCGCACGGAACGAAGCCAGGACACACGGTCCACCATGTTGAAGTCGAACTCGATGCCGCCGCCGATGCCGGGCATCACTGCGCCAAGGGACCACGACGCAGAAGTACCCGCGGTCAGATCGTTGACCGTCATGCTCGCGCTGTACCAGCGCACGGCACCGATCGCCTGAATGCCGAAGTCCACAATGGGGCGACCATCGCTCGCGATGTTGCCTGGCTGAGGCGTGCGACCGCCCCATGGGAACTGCTGCGTGCTGAAGGGTCGCCAGAGCGTGGCATTGAACTCGCCGCCTGCACTCGCCGCCGCAAAACTGTTCGACAGCCGATCGCCCACCGCGATATTGACCGAGCCGAAATCGCCCGACACCGTGGATGTGATCGACGCATCGGTCGAAAAGGTCCAACCCGTCAGCTGCACGCGCCAGAACTCGCCCCAGGAAATCGCCAACTCACCATTGAACGCCGCTTCGTAGCCGTTCAGCCCAAGGTCCCCATCGACGCTGAAAGTCGGACCTCCAAGCGAGCTGTCCGCACGCACCCGCGCTGCCCACGCGGCAGGTGCAAAGTCGATGCGCAGCGCGGAATCTTCCTTCGGCCCGAGCAACGGCACGCTCTTCATCGTTGTCACATCGCTCTGGAACACCGCACCCTCCGTCGCCGACGCCGCTTGCGACGGCGGCGCGTCTTGCCGTGCATTCGCGCGCGTCTGGGCGAGGCTGCCGACGATCAGGGCCACCCCGATCGTTCCTGCGCGACCACCGACGATCGACACCACCGACGATTTGCTGCTCCAATGCACATCGTGAGCCTACCGCCAGCCGATCGACCACCGAACGCCATCGCGCTCGGTCCACGCGCCTGGGTACGACCGCACGATCTTCGATTCACCTTTTCCCGCTCGGGCGGACCCGGCGGACAGAATGTGAACAAGATTGAGTCGCGTGCGCAGTTGCGCGTGGCGCTGGTGGCCATCGCAGGAGTGGACGACGCAGCGCGCGCGCGGATCGCACGCCTCGCAGGTTCCCATCTTGTGGGCGCGGATGCACCGCCCCATGGCTCACCACCACCCGCCGAGGCGGAATTGCTCTTCGCCTGCGACGAACACCGCTCGCAGCGCGCGAACCATGATCTCTGCATTGATCGCCTGCGGCTGCTGGTGCTGCAAGGAGCGGTCCCTCCGAAACGCCGACGGAAGACGAAGCCCACTCGGGCATCCCGAGAGCGAAGACTCGAGACCAAGCGCATCCAATCGCAGCGCAAGCGAATGCGCGGCGGCGACGCGGGTTGACGGACGCGGATCAGCCGATCCGCGCCTCGCCACTGCCCTTCACGACTTCACCGATCACCCACGCCTTCTCCTTCAGGCGTTGGAGCCTCTTCAGCATGCGACTCGCTGCGTCGGCGCGGCACAGGATCGTGTAGCCGATGCCCATGTTGAACACACGGAACATCTCCTCCGTGTCGATCTGACCGTGCCGCTGCAGGAATGGGAAGATCCCGGGCACCTCCCATGACTTCGGATCGATCACCACATCCACGCGCGATGGCAGCGCTCGACACACATTGCCTGGAAGCCCACCGCCCGTGATGTGCGCCATGCCCGTGATCGACTTGCGCAGGCGCGAATCACCCAGCAGACCGAGCACGGTGCGCGCATAGATGCGCGTCGGCTCGAGCAGCACATCCGCGAGTGTCCGATCGCGCGCGCAGTCGGGATAGGAAGCACCCAGATCAAGCCCTGCATCACGCACGATGCGGCGGACAAGCGTGTACCCGTTCGAGTGAACCCCCGAACTGGCGAGACCGATCACCAC
Organism: Planctomycetia bacterium; assembly: GCA_005799495.1. Classification (GTDB taxonomy): domain Bacteria; phylum Planctomycetota; class Phycisphaerae; order Phycisphaerales; family SM1A02; genus F1-60-MAGs104. The sequence goes on along the minus strand of SYGP01000028.1, from coordinate 69,473 downwards.
ATCACCGCGCTTCACACGGCCTGGGTCGATGATTCGTCCCTCTTCCAGCGCGCCGACGCAAAATCCGGCGATGTCGAAGTCGCCGGGCTTGTAGATATCCGGCATCTCCGCACACTCGCCGCCGAGCAGCGCACAACCGGCGATCTCACATCCGCGTGCCACACTCTCGATCAGCTGCGCCGTCTCATCAGGTTGCAGTCGGGACAGGCCGAGATAATCCAGGAAGAACAGGGGCTCCGCACCTTGCACGATGAGGTCGTTCACGTTCATCGCGACGCAGTCGATGCCGATGCCCGCGAACGATCGTCGCTCCACCGCCAACAGCACCTTCGTCCCGACGCCATCCGTGCAACCAACCAGCACGGGCTTCCGCCAGCGGCGCGAACCTTTGCCGCTGCCCTTGCCGCGCACGAGGCGGAACATTCCTGCAAATCCCCCATGGCGACCGAGCACGCGCGCATCCTGCGTGCGCTTCAGGACAGGCCCGATGCGCTCCACCACTTCATCGCCCGCATCGATGTTCACGCCCGCATCTCGGTAGGTCAGGCCCTTGCGGGCAGGAATCGCCGTCATCGGCGCATTACACACGATGCAGGGCAGATCGGTCTACGGGCTCGGCAATGGTTATGCTTCTCCGTCCCATGTCCATATTGATTGACGGCAATACTCGCGTGATCTGTCAGGGCATCACAGGTGCAGCGGGCGCGTTCCATACCAAGGGGTGTCTCGACTACGGAACGCGGATGGTGGGCGGCACCACGCCGGGCAAGGGTGGTCAGGTCGATCCAAACGGACTGCCGATCTTCGACACGGTGCACGATGCGGTGAAGGCAACCGACGCGAACGCAACGATGATCTTCGTCCCGCCACCCTTCGCGGGCGATGCGATCCTCGAGGCAGCCGATGCAGGCATCTCACTCATCTGCGCCATCACCGAGGGCATTCCAGTGCAGGACATGATCCGCGTGCGCTCGATGCTCCACCACTCTCCAGCGGTCACGCTTGTCGGCCCGAACTGCCCAGGCGTGATCACGCCTGGCCGCAGGACGGACGATGGGCGCTTCGCGGGCGGCTGCAAGATCGGCATCATGCCCGGCTACATCCACACGCACCGCGATGATGCGCCGAGCGGCAAGTCGGTGGGCATCGTCAGTCGATCGGGCACACTGACGTACGAAGCGGTCTGGCAGTGCTCGGCGCGAGGCATTGGGCAAAGCACCTGTGTCGGCATCGGCGGCGACCCCGTGAAGGGACTCGATTTCCTCGATGTCCTTGAACTGTTCGCAGCCGATCCACAGACCGACGCGAGCGTGATGATCGGTGAAATCGGCGGCAACGCAGAGGTCATCGGCGGCCGCTGGATTCGCGCGCATTCGCGCAAGCCCGTCATCGCCTTCATCGCAGGTCGTACCGCACCGCCCGGTCGCCGCATGGGCCACGCCGGCGCGATCATCGGCGGCGCTGAGGACACGGCGCAGGCGAAGATCGAAGCGCTGCGCGCCTGCGGCGTCATCGTGGCGGAGAGCCCTGCGGACATGGGGCGCCTCACCGCGGAAGCCCTGCGTGTGAATGTCCCCGCGCTTGCATGAACCACCACGCCCTGCGCGCCGGTCCCCACGCCCTTTCGCGAACTGCCGCGCGCTTCGCACGGATTGTTGCCTCGCCTGTTGCTCTGGCGTTCGCTCTCGCGTTCGCCACGGCGGTCCCGGCACAGACTCCTGTTGCCGATCCTTCCACGCAATCATCTCCACCGCAGACGCGCAATCTGTACGAGCGCATCGTCGTGATCGGCGCGAGCGCATCCGATGGGTTTGGGGTTTTCATCCACCCGACCGAGTCGTCCGAGGCCACCAAGCCGCCCATGCAACCCGAAGGCGCAGCGTCCGCGAAGCCGCGGCGCGTGCCGCCCGTCAGCGTCTCACTCGCGATGATTCTGCGGCATGCTGGCGCGCGCTCCACACCTGCTGCGACCGATCTGCCCACGCCAGACACTGCGCCCAACCTGCCGACCATCCGTCACTTCACCAGTGGTTTCTTCTTCGCCAATCCTGGTCCCGTGGCCCGAAGCGAAGTCGACCGCGCGATGGATGCGCAACCAACGCTGGTCCTTGCGCTCGACTACCTCTTCTGGTTCGCGTACGGCACCGTGAACGCCGAGGGCGCACCCATGCACGGGGGGGCGCAGCGACTGGAGAATCTCGAGCGCGGCCTGCAGCAACTGCAGCGGATCATCGATGCGGGCGCACCGATCGTGCTCGGCGACATTCCCGACATGCGAGAATCGATTGGACGCATGCTCTCGAAGGCGCAGGTGCCCGATGTCGAGACGATCACCACGGCGAACGAACGCATCCGAGCATGGATCCGTGATCATCCCTCGGCCCGACTGCTTCCCCTCTCGGAAGTGCAGGCTGGACTCCGCGAGCGAAGACCCGTGCGACTCGGTGGGCGCGAGTGGACTTCCACCGACGAGGTTCCACTGCTGCAGAACGATCAACTGCATCCAACCTTTGTGGGCACGGTCGCGATCGCTTCCGCACTCATCGACACCGCACGAGCGTTCGACTCAGATGACCCCGCGCCGTTCCGTTTCGATCCAGACGAGATCCGCGGCAAGATCCTCGAAGCGAAGGCGGCAAGGCCACAGCCCCAGCCCGTCAAGGAATCTTCGCCATCAGCTCCTTGAGGCGCGTTCGATTCGACTCGGATTTCTCCTTCAGCAGCCACGCACCCACCACCTCGAGTGCGGCATTCGAGCCACTCACGCGCTTGATCTCTGGGGCAAGCCGTCCAAGATCCACGAAGGGTCGAACAGGTCGCACCTGCTGTGCAAACCACCCCAGTGTCTGCGCATCCTTGATCGATGCAAGCTGCTGCGTCCAGAGTTGCCACAACATGTCCTGCTCCTGCGGCGTCGGTGAAGTGAGCGCCTTGTAGGCATCGAGAAACGCATCGGACTCTCGCGCGCGGAAGAGCGGACCGAGCGCTGATGAAGCGCACGCCGCGCGAACATCATCGCCTTTGGTGGAGGCGAGCGACCACAACTGCACCGCCAGGGCATCGTCGCCACTCCGTACGACATCGGACATCGCCGCGGCATAGTCCATCGCCGCGCCCGATCCCCTCGCAGCAACGAGTGAAGCACGCGCCGCAGCACGGAGATCCATCTCACCCTTCGCCGCATCGAGTTCAGGCGGCGGCACGCGCGCCACTTGTGGCTGTGACGGCGGCGGCAGCACCATCAAGGGATCCCCGAAGAGCGTCACGCGCCATGTTGCATCCACCGGCCCCTCCAGCCAACGACTTGCCACGAGGAAAGGCATCAGGTCCGCCGCGCGCGCAGCCACGACTTCCGGCGGCACGAACGCAACCAGATACGGCTCGTACACGCTTCCTGCGTACGCATAGGTACCGCTCTCCAACCATCGACCACCGACGGTCTCGCGCACCTGAGCACTCGTCATGCTCCACGAATGAATGAAGTGAAGCGCCAGTGGATGATGCAACACCGGAACATCCTCCGGCCAACACTCGACTTCCTGCCACATCTTGAAGAAGTCCATGTTCCCCATCGAGTTCATGAAGAGAACTTCCGCCTTGCACCCGCTCATCAGCATGTTCAGCCAACCGACCACGGACGCCTTCGCGCCCGACAGTTCAAAGACATCGAACTGCGCCGTCCGAAGCAGCTTTGCCGCGTTCGCCAATCCGTACTTCGCCCAGTCACCATCCGATGCGTAGGTGTTGACGAGCCATGCGGAGCGTGGCGACAAGAACAGGCTGCTCATCGCAACATACGCGCTTCGGACCTCATCGCCGAAGATGTTCGATGCAACGGCCCAGCGGCTGCCATCCTCGTTTCGGCACAGTCCATCGACGGTTGCGACAGGTTCGCCCGCCTTCGATGGGATGCCCTGCGGTACTGCTTGCGCACGACTGCCGCGCGGCGGTTCCGCCTTCAGCGGCATCGACAGACAGATCGTCACCGCATCGATCGCGTCGCCGAGCTGCATCGAAGGAAGTCCAGTGGAACGCACTGCATCCTCCACCTGCTTGGCGAGCGCGCGAAACTGTTCCGAACCCAGCGTGTCACTCGGCTGCCCGAGCGACCCATCGACCCAGAACGCTGCCTGCCCTCTCCCAGCGGCCAACGCGACGCCGGCGGTCCATGCGGGGTCGTCCATGCTTGCGAACACCGCTCCAAATGGTTGGAATCCAACGGATGCGTACGCCTCGGCAGGCGTCTTCGCAGCAGAGTCCTTGCCCGGCATGGACCATGCACGCAGGATCGCCTGCTGCGAAAGCGCCTCGCGTTCGGCGCGACCTACGGGCATGCTTCCCACCGATGCACGGCGCACGACGCGCGCTGGCTTGAACGCCCGCACGAACATCGGTGCATACTTCGCATCGTCGATCAGCACGGGCCAGCGTCCGCGAAGATCCCAGCGGCTGATCTCATCGATGTAGGTCGCCCCATCGGGTACGAGCACCACTTGATCGACGACGGGCAGCCGCATCGACACCTGATAGGACTGCAGTCCGATCTTCATCGGCCATGGCATCGGAATCGGTTGGCCCTGGACTTGCGGCTCTTGTCCCCGCACAGGCATCGCGGCGAAGATGGCGACTGCGCAGACGATCAGCACGCCCCGCACCGATGCACGATGACCGTTCATCCACATGACGCGAGGATACGAGACGCGTTCACTCCCCAAGCATGTAGCCGTTGGCGAGCGACTCGAACGACTCGCGCTCGCGGATGGCCCACGCGGAGTCCCGACCGAGTTCCTGCGCAAGCACCTGCGCCACTGCTCCTGCGCAGGAATGCGCCGCGCGCGCATCGAGCAGGAGACAGCGCGTGCGACGGGCAAGTACATCATCCACGGTCCGCGCCATCTCGTGGCGCGCTGCATAGGCCACGACTCCCATCGGAACCGCAAGGTTCGGGTGGAGCGGAGCACTCCACTCGGCTCGCTCCGCGCACACCGCGCGCACCCGCGGCGCATCCGCACCGAAGACACGCAACCAATCCTCAGAAGGCAGTGCAGGGTCGGTCCGTGCCATCCAACCATGGACCCGCAGCGACTCGGTGGCGCACGCGCGTCTCTCGAGCCCTCCGACATCGATCGCGCGGTCGAGCGTGTCTTCCGCCATTTTGCGGTAGGTGGTCCACTTCCCACCCAGGATCGACACTAGCCCGCTCGGATCGACGAGCACCTTGTGTGACCGCGAGATGGACTTGGTTGCACCGCCGCGCCCACCCTCGTGAACGAGCGGGCGCATTCCCGCGAAGACCGCGCGCACATCACCGCGCTGCGGCTGCCGCTCGAGATAACGCCCCGCGTTGCGAAGGATGAAGTCAATCTCCTCGGGGAGTGCGCGCGGCTCGATGAGCGCGTTCTCCATCGGCGTGTCCGTCGTGCCCACCACGATCCGTCCATGCCATGGGATCACGAACAGCACGCGCCCATCATCCGTGTGCGGAACCATGATCGCACGATCACTCGGCTGGAACGAACGATCGAGTACCAAATGAACTCCCTGCGCAGGTTCGACCATCGGTCGAGCGCTTGCATCCGCCATCGCTCGCACCGAGTCCGCAAAGATGCCGCATGCATTCACGACCACCCTCGCTCGGAGATCCAGCGTGCGCCCTGATTCCGCGTCGATTGCGCGAGCACCATGCACCGCCCCATCCGCATCCTGTGTGAGCGCGACCACACGACAGTGATTGACCATCACCGCGCCATGCGATGCGGCCGTGCGGGCCAGCGAGATTGCCATGCGCGCGTCGTCGAACTGTCCATCGTGGTACTCGATCCCGCCGAGCAGTCCTTCCACCGAAACATTCGGGATCGCCGCAAGCGTGTCGTCACGGGACAAGATGCGGCTCGGAGCCAGATTGCGCTTTCCCGCGAGCAGGTCGTACAACTTCAGCCCGACGCCATAGAACGGTGCCTCCCACCAGCTGTAGCGGGGAACAATGAACGCCAGATCGTGCACGAGATGTGGCGCGTTCTCATGCATGAGGCCGCGCTCTCGGAGAGCCTCGATGACGAGAGCGATGTCCATCTGTTCGAGGTAGCGAACGCCACCGTGCACCAACTTCGTGCTGCGGCTCGATGTGCCCTTGGCGAAGTCCTCCGCTTCGAGCAAACAGACGCTGTAGCCGCGCTGCGCCGCATCGACCGCAATGCCCAGACCCGACGCGCCCCCGCCGATCACCAGCACATCGAAGGACGCTCCGTCACATCGCGCGATCATGTCATCACGGGAAAACGCTCGGGTGTCCTTCACGCCTGCCACCCCTTCGAACAATCGACCGCTCGCTTCCATTGCCGGCGCATGGTGGCACGAGTCGCCGGATCCAGCAACGGGGTGAATGTCCGATCCACGGACCGAAACGCCGCGACATCCGACACGCGCTTCCACAAGCCGACACCAAGACCAGCGAGGAACGCCGCGCCTCTCACGGTTGTCTCCAGTTGCCGAGGGCGTTCCACCGCCGCACCCAGGAAATCAGACTGCATCTGCATCAGCAGATCGCTCGCGCATGCCCCTCCATCGACGCGCAGCATGCGGAGGCGTGCCCCGAGATCCGCTTCCATCGCCTCCACCACATCGCACACCTCGAGCGCGATGCCCTCGAGCGTTGCCCGTGCAAGGTGTGCGGCAGTGGTGCCGCGCGTCATGCCCAGCACACACGCGCGCGCAGTCGGATCCCAGTGGGGCGCTCCCAGTCCCGTGAACGCTGGCACCATCATCACGCCGGCGCAGTCGGACACCGAGGCTGCGAGATCGTTCACCTCGCGGGCGGTCCGAATGATCCCAAGCCCGTCGCGCAGCCACTGCACCGCCGCGCCACCCATGAAGACGCTGCCCTCGAGCGCGAATGCTGCGGGCTGTCCCTGCAAGCGCCATGCGACTGTCGTCAGCAATCTGTTCCGACTCATCACGACTTCCGACCCCGTGCCGGCCAGGAGAAAGCACCCCGTTCCATAGGTGATCTTGGTCTGTCCCCGTTCCGTGCAGCCTTGCCCAAACAGCGCGCTCTGCTGATCGCCGCAGATGCCAGCAACAGGGATCGATGCGCCAAGCACCGATGCATCGCTCTCGCCACACACGCCGCTCGAATCCACGATACGCGGCAGCACCGCACGAGGGACTCGCAGCAGATCCAGCAACGCATCGTCCCAGTCGAGCGTCGTCAGACTCATCAGCATCGTGCGAGACGCGTTCGACACATCCGTGGCATGCACGCGGCCGCCCGTCAACTGCCAGACGAGCCACGCATCGATCGTGCCCGCTGCCAACTCGCCGCGCTCCGCGCGCGCACGCGCCTGCGGCACATGATCGAGCACCCAGGCCAGTTTCGATGCGCTGAAGTAAGGGTCCAGAACGAGTCCGCTGCGCTGCTGCACGAAATCGGTCTTGCCCTCCGCCGCAAGACGTTCCATGGCATCGGCTGTACGGCGATCCTGCCACACCAGCGCGGCATGGATGGGAACACCGCTCTGTCGATCCCACACCACCACAGTCTCCCGCTGATTCGTGATGCCAATCGCGGCAACATCCTTTGCATCGGCTCCGCACGCCTTCAGCGCCGCTCGTGCGGTCGACAGTTGCCGCGACCAGATCTCCTGCGCATCGTGCTCCACCCAACCTGGCTTCGGAAACTGCGTCGACAACTCCTCCTGCGCACGCGATTGCATGATTCCCGCCTCATCGACGACCACGCTCCGGCAACTGCTGGTCCCTTGATCCATCGCAAGAATGAGGTGGCGCACGGGGTTCCGTTCACTCCTGCGGACGCACCGCACACTTCAGGTCGATCTGCCGCAGCTGCGCCGCGTCCAATGCGTTGCACACCGCATCGATCGCTCGCACGCACGCTTCATCCCGCTTGACCGTGATTTGTTCGATCGCCAGCACACGATCCTGCACCGCCTTTGCAACCGATGCTGCATCCACCCCACTGCTCTGAGGCACACTCTCCTCGCTCACGAGTGCCAGAAGTCGTTTGGTCAGCGTCGCGCGTTGTTCCTCGAACGCATCTCGAGCCACCGAGAGCGCGACCCGCTGCCCCTCGGTGAGACCCTCCAACTGCAGCGCCTTGCGAATCGCGATCGCCGCCGCTTCCGTCGTGGAGAACGCGGTTGGATAGGCCGATCGGAGGAATCTCGCCTCGACCACTGGGCGTGCCGCCGCAGGAATCACCAACAGCACCGCCTCGAGAGCGTGGCGTTGCGCCGCCGCCTTTGCCCTCGCGGCTGCCCTGCCCTCCATCATCAACTGCTCCTCGCGTGCATTCAATTGCCGTTGCATCGCGCCCCACCGACCAGGATCCGTGAGTTGCGATCCCCGCTGCCACAGGATCGGCGCCTGCATCCTCCAGATCCAGTATCGCTCCTGCATCGCGGCGAACTTCGCAGCCGAAGTTTCCAACGCAAGCCGCTCCGACTCGATCACATGCGCGGCGCGAAGCAGCGCATCATGGTCCAAACCGGCGGACAGCACGACCAGCGGCACATTGCAGTTCTCTTCGCCGCCCGATTGCCGATCGAACACACTGTCGATTCCCCACTGCGGCTCTCCGCAGAATCGCGCGATCCGCATGAGCTCGACGATCGGCTCATCACCGCGCTTCAGCAGCGCCACGGATGCGTCCGTCAGCAGCGTCTCATCGAGTGCACGCTGCTCAAGCGCCAGCAGCCGCGACTCCTCCATGCGCTGCTCCACCTCCTCCTCCGATCGCATCGACTCGCCTCGCGCGGCGTCCTCCAGCGTCCTCACGCGCTCCTTCAGACGCTGCTCCCATTCAGCGATGTAGTCGCGGTGGAGTGTTTCAAGCACCTCGGAAGAAGCAGCATCCGCTTGCAACGCGGCCGCGATGCACGACACCCACTCGACACCCATCGCCCGCGTGATCGGAACCCGAGCCACATCCCGACCCTCCGGCTCCGGCATCGTGGGGCATGCGGGCACCGCGGTGACAGCATCGCGAACATGCACCTTCTCCGCATCCAGCGAGACCACATCCGACGAAAGAAAGTGCACGTCCTGCTCCGGAGACAACTCGTCATCGAACGCCGCGCGTTCTGCCACACTCAGCATCCCTCGGATCTGATTCATGATCGCCTGCGCTGCAGCCGTGCGACGATCCTCGAGCGATCGCCATTTCGGATCCATCGGCGGCTGCACTCGATCGCCATCGGGAAGGAGCACGTACCGCGCCGGCGAGTGAAGCGAAATATCCAATGCCATGAGCGCATCCGTCAGGCGACGGTCCTGCGTCGACCAATCCTGAAACAACTGGCGGATGGTCAGACGCGAGTCGTTCACATGGGAGAGCGACTTCGCGCGGATCGCCCGCGCAGCGCAGGCTTGCACGCCGAGGGAAGTTGGAACCCGAATCTCGGGATGTGCAACCTCCAGGTAGGCCTCACGAACGCCGTTCTGCACTGAGACGGGAAGCGGCTTGGTGACCCCCTCCACTGCGCTGAGCAGACTGCCGTTGGCTCGGAGATAACTCGCCTCTTGTCGACTGACCTCCGCGAACGCCTCCTCGAACGCAGCGCGATGGCCACTCATCCACTCACGGACACGCGCCTCATCTTCCTTCGCATCATCCGGCAGCGGCTTGCTCCGTGGATCCGCCGCGTACTGAAGCACGCCGACGCCCCAGGCCGTCGAACGCCCTTCCAGCCACCCCAAGAGGTTCCGGTCACTCTTCCGCATCTCGTCTGCACAAGCCTGCTGCATCTTCGGGTCTTGCGCACTCCACTCCAAGGTCGGGATTGCCCACAGCAGATCGCGAAAGTCCACCAGTCTCGTCAGCGTCGGCGGATCGAGCCGCACATCCAGTCGCACGACGGTCCGACGCCTTGCAGCACGCGCCGCATCCACCGCATCGCGTTCTGCCGCATCGGCAGCACGGCTCACCCCATCGAAAAGCGCAGATTCGATGCGATCGCGGCTTGCGCAGAGCGCCTGCCACTGCGGCACGACCGAACGGAGTCGCTCCGCATCGACGCCAACCATGCTGCGGGGGACATCTGCACTCGCCGACTCGAATCTTCCCATGCTGCCGCTGCGCAGCGTTCTCCACCCCTGCTCATACTGCGCATACGCGGCTTCCACAGCAGCGGTGCGAGCGACCCCGCCGGCTCCCGAGCGCTCGAGCAGCGTGATGAGATCGCCGAGCGAGATCGGATCCGCGAACCACTGCGGCGCTGGGGATTGCCAGCCGACCGTCGCGCTCAGGCACAGACACCACAGGCCGAGGAGCGCGCGCGACACGGCGCGCGGCATGCAACCTCGCTCGGCCGAAGGCCCGCTCACATCGCGGATCCAAGCCCCACAACTCGGCGCCACGCGCTGACCTGTCCCAAGTGCACCATGTTGTGCGCAAGGCACAAGAAGGTCAGCAGTGCTCCCTTCGTCGGTAGCCGCTGCGCGAGCGATGCCACGGGATTCGGCTCGTCGAAGGTCGCAGCGGGAACCGATGGCAGTGCTTCCGCAACCTCGCTCCAGCCGCGCATGAATTCCGCCACCAATGCGTCCTTGTTCGGGTAGTGCCCCGCCTTGTCCACGCACGGCGCACCATTCTTGAACAAGTCCATCCAGCCGCTCGGCGCCGGCGCGATCACGACACCCATGGCCTCACCCGCGCGCGACGCGTAGATCGCCAAATGCCCCATGCAGAACGCAGGGCTATTCATGTCCGCGCACGGCATGTGCGAAAAGCGATCCGCGGGGATGGTGCGAACGAGCTCTTCGGCGTAACCAAGCGTCATCCGAAGCGACGGGGCGATGGCAAGACCAGTTTGCATCCCTGCAGGCTACATCGGCGGACGCATCGAGCGAATGCATGGGCTCCCCCGCAGCGGCACGGACTGCGGAACGTGCCGCCGCCATTCGACGCGGACAATCTGGAATGTCAGGATGTCACCAAGCGAAGTGCGCGAACGCCTTGTTGGCATCCGCCATGCGATGGGTGTTCTCGCGCGTGGTCACAGCCTTGCCTTCATTCTTCGCGGCATCAAAGAGCTCCTTCGCGAGACGGATCGCCACGGGCTTCCCCTTCTCGTCGCGAACAGCTTCGATGATCCATCGGAAAGTCAGGCTCTGTGCTCGGCGGCGATTCAACTGCATCGGAACCTGGTAGTTGGCTCCGCCCACTCGCTTCGAACGAACTTCCACGCTCGGGCGCACATTCTCGATCGCCTTGTGGAACAGCTCGATCGATGTCTTGGGCAGCGCATCGCTCTTTTCCTTGTCGAGGCGCAACTGCAGCGCATCAAACGCGTCGTACACCACACGCTGCGCAGTCGCCTTCTTGCCGCCGCGCATCATGCAATTGATGAACTTGGCGACCGTCAGATCCTGATAGCGCGGATCGGGCTTGAGTTGCGATTCGCTGGCGGTGAACTGCTTTGGCATGACACTCTCCTTCGGGGCTTGCGTGCCGAAAAGCACGCGTTGTTCACCGGGCCGCTGGAGGTTGGGCATCTCCGGAGCGAGGCGACCCGATTACTGCCTTGCGAGCGGACCGTCCGTCCCGCAGCCGAGGAAGGTGATCGGCGCACCTGATGCGAACTGCCGACTGCCGTCAAGCGGCCTGCCGGCGGAACGCGTTCATTTCTTCTTCGCTGCGGCGGCAGCCTTGCGCTTCACGCCGTACAACGAGCGACCCTTCTTGCGTCCATCCACACCGAGGCAGTCGAGCGTGCCTCGAACCACGTGGTAACGCACGCCAGGAAGATCGCGAACACGCCCTCCGCGCACGAGCACGATCGAGTGCTCCTGGAGATTGTGCCCCTCACCACCGATGTAGGCCGTCACTTCACGCCCGTTGGAGAGGCGAACTCGCGCCACCTTGCGGAGCGCAGAATTCGGCTTCTTTGGGGTGACCGTCTTGACCTGCAGGCAGACGCCGCGGCGCTGCGGGCACGCGGCGAGATCCGTGACCTTGCTCTTGGTGGCGGGGTCGCGGCGTGGCTTACGAACGAGCTGGTTGATGGTCGGCATGAGGACTTCCCAAGTGGGGAGTCGCATAAGGTACAGGAACGCGCCCGCGGCGGCAACCCGCTGCCTCGCACAATCTTGACAGAGCGGACAGCCCCGCTACACTCTCCTATTCGCCCCAAGTCGGGGCTCGCGAGGCACACACCCCCCATGAATCCCGTCTTTCGAACCAGTCCAGGACGAACCCGTCGGCGCCGAAACCATCAGGCGCTTCGTGCGGCCCATGCGGTCACCTGCCCAAACTGCGGCGCGGCCAAGCGCCCCCATCACGCGTGCAACTCCTGCGGCTACGTCCGCCCCGGGCTGCAGCTGAAGGGCTTTCAGGCGAACGCCTGACCACTCCTGATGCGCATCGGCGTCGATGTGATGGGAGGCGACAACGCCCCCGATGAGATCCTGAAAGGCTGTTTCGCTGCCATCCCCAAGATGGCTGCAGGAGATCAGTTGGTTCTCATCGGCGATGGCCCGATGATCGACGAAGCGATCAGCGAGCGCGGCATCGACCGTGCGATGATCGAAGTCGTTCCAACAACCGAAGTCATCGGGATGGACGAACCGCCCGTCGATGCGGTCCGAGCCAAGAAGGATTCGTCGATCGTGGTGATGGGTCGCATGGCATCGCCCAAGCAGCCCAACCGGCTCGACGCGGTCATTTCCGCAGGGAACACCGGGGCCTGTGTGGCGGCCGCGCAGTTGCACATGCGTCGCCTCGAGGGAGTGATCCGACCAGGCATCGCCGTGACCGTGCCGACCTTCGCCGGCCCGATCGTGCTCATCGATGTCGGTGCGAACATCGAACCGAAGGCGCACCATCTCGCGCAGTACGGCGTCATGGGAGACATCTACGCGCGTCGAGTGCTGGGCATCGCGAGTCCCCGCGTCGCGCTGATGAATGTGGGCGGCGAAGAGCAGAAGGGAACGCAGGAGATGCGCGATGCGCGCGACCTTCTGCGCATGACAGACGGGCTGCAGTTCAGCGGCTTCGTCGAAGGACGGGGTGTCTTCGACGGAGAGGCGGATGTCGTGATCACGGACGGCATCGTCGGCAATGTCATGCTGAAGATGGCGGAAGGCCTTTCTTCGGGCATCTTCAAGGCGCTTGCGAAGGAGGTCTTTGCGATCGATCCGACGCTTGCATCGCGGCTCGAGCCTGTGGTCAAGAGTCTTTACGCAAAGTACGACTACCACGAGCATGGTGGCGCCCCGCTCATGGGCGTCAACGGCGTGTGCCTCATCTCCCACGGCTCCAGCGTGGCACGAACCATCACGAGCGCCGTTCGCCGCGCACGGAGTTTCGTCGACCTCGGTGTCAACAACGAAATCGTGGAACGGCTCGCAGCGGCGCAGCACCTCATCGCATGAGTAGCGATCTGCCCGCATGCGGAGTCCGCATCTGTGGGACGGGTTCCTTTGTGCCGGAGCGACGCATGACCAATGCGGACTTCGCGAAGATCCTCGACACGAGCGACGAATGGATTGTCCAGCGCACGGGGATCTCTGAACGACGCATCTGCGATCCGTCGCGCGAAAGCACATTTCTCATGGCGCGGACCGCACTCGAGCGCGCACTCGACAGCGCCCAGATGAAGGGTTCCGATCTCGACCTGATCATTGTCGGCACCGTCACCCCTGAAATGACCTGCCCTTCGGTCGCTGCGCGCGTGGGAGCTGCTGTCGGCGCCGTGCCAGCCGCCGCCTTCGATGTCTCCGCGGCATGCTGTGGGTTCCTGTACGGAATCAATGTGGCGCAGGGCTTGATCCGCGCGGGGATGTTCCGCACGATCGGCGTCATCGGCGCAGAGAACATGAGCAGCATCGTGGACTACACGGATCGTTCCGTCTCGATCCTCTTTGGGGATGCGGCGGGCGCGGCGATCCTGCGGCGCGATCCCGACCCTCGCATCGGATGCCTCTATCAGACCATGGGCGCAGACGGCACAGGATGGCATTCGCTCTACCTACCTCGCAAGGAGCGCGATGTTCCCGCCTCGGACGCGGACAATCCAATCCGCCTCGGCAACATCCGCATGAATGGCAAGGACGTCTTTCGCTTCGCCGTCACCAAGTTTCGCGAGGTGCTCGAGGATGCGATGCATCACACCAATCTGACGGCGGAATCCGTTGGACAAGTGATCTGCCATCAGTCGAACCTGCGGATCATCGAAGCCGCGCGTGAGCGTCTCGGCCTGCCGCGGGAAAAGGTCTTCGTCAACATCGACAAGTATGGAAACACATCGGCAGGCAGCGTCGGGCTCTGCCTCGATGAACTGTGGCGAGACGGAAAGATCGAGCGCGAGCGCCCCTTCGTGATGGTTGCGTTCGGCGGCGGGCTGACCTGGGCAAGCTCGGTGTGGCGAGTCTGATCGCTCGTCCGAACCGCCCCCGTGCGGTACAACTTGCACAACGACCCTCCGCCCCAACGAACCCGGACACTTCATTCCACCATGGCGCAACAGCAGATCATTCTTTGCCCTGGCCAAGGCGCGCAAGCACCCGGCATGGGTCGCGCTTGGTTCGAGTCCAGCACAGCGGCCGCGGGCATCTTCCAGCGCGCCGACGCGATCATCCGCATCGATGGTGAACCGCTCTCGAAGATTGCGTTCGAAGGAGCAGCGGACACGGTCCACCGGACCGATGTGAGTCAGCCTGCGCTGTACACCTGCGCCATCGCATCGCTGCACGCTTTGCAGGAACGCGGCGTCTGCGCGAACATCTGCACGGCGGCTGGACTGTCGCTCGGCGAATACACAGCGCTGCACATTGCGGGAGCGTTCTCCTTTGAAGATGGATTGCAGCTCGTTGCCGAGCGTGGCCGGCAGATGCAGGCTGCCGCGCGGGCGAGCAAGGGCGGCATGGTCGCGTTGATCGGTGCGGACGAAGCACAAGCACAGGCGGTCTGCGATGCCGCCGCGCAAGGCGAGGTACTCGTCTGCGCAAACTTCAATGCGCCCGGACAGATCGTGCTGTCGGGTCACGCCTCCGCATGCGACCGCGCGGTCGAAGCTGCGTCCACAGTCGGTTGCCGAGCCACCAGGTTGCAGGTCGCTGGCGCGTTCCACTCGCCGCTGATGGCACCGGCTGCCGAAGCCATGTCTGCCGTTCTCGATCGCGTTGCGCTGCAGCCGCTGAAGTTGCCCGTCTGGAGCAATGTCACTGCGCGTCCGCATGATCCCGCGAATGCCGCGCTGCTTCGCACACTGCTTGTGGACCAGATCGTTCGCCCTGTACAGTGGAGCCAGAGCATGGCCGCTCTCTCGGCCGGGCTTCCTTCGGGCGAAGCACGACCGAGTTTGCACGAATTGGCTCCTGGCGCGGTGCTGAAGGGGCTGATGCGGCGTATCGATCGAACATGCGAGGTGACCACCCATGACAAGCCAGACACTGTCGATGCATCGAAAGTATGACCCGCAGCCAGTGGTGGCTTGCGCTGTGTGGAGCGCATGTGCCGCTGCGATCATCCTGCTCGGCGCATGCAGTGAGGAGGAAGCACAGCAAGCGGCTCCCGTGGTTCAAGCCCCTCCACCACCGCCACCGCCGCCACCTGAGCCGACGGTGGAGGACATCGCATCGCTCATGAAGGCGCTGTCGATCGATGAGCGCATCAGCCTGCCCGAGGATCTTGCGCCAAAGACCACGGAAGAACGCAAGGCGGTGCTGCTCTTCTGGAACGCGTTCGCCAAGGGCGACGAAACGTCGGCTCGCGGGATGATGTCGGAGCGCGATGCCACCGTCCTGAAGAAGTTGGTCGACAGCGGCGGCTGGGCGAAGTCAACCGCGGGCATCAAGTCCATCGAAGTGCAGTGCAAGAATGACTCGAATGGCTTCGCGACCTTTGCGATCATCACGAGCGCCCTTCCTGATCGAGCTCTCCTGTGGGACGGCTCGGACGAGGATGGCAAGATCACATTCACATCCTTCCCCGGTCCTCCAGACATTCTCGATCACCTTTCAGGCACTGACTCGATCGCCGCTTGGAAGAAGTATGTGAATGACATGTTCGAGAAGTACGCGAACCTCCCCGATGAGGAGGTCGAGATCCCTCAGTCGAAGGTCGAGGAAAGCGAAGAATCGAGTGAGGGCGGCAGTGGCGGTGGCGGCACGCCAACGCCACCGAGCGGCACGGGTGGCGGCTCACTGAAAAAGCAGAAGCGCGCGCCGATTCCAGACTGATCGGTTGTCTTCCAGCCGATTTGCCCTCGCGACTCGCTCTCGCCGCGGCGAAATCCAGTTCTTTTCGTCCCAGTTCTTTTCGTCCGAGTTCTTGCCGGACCCGGCTCTCCATGGTCTACATGGCCAATCCGCCGTCGATCGACAGGACATGCCCTGTCAGATAGCCACCGCCATCGGATGCCACATACGACACCGCGGCGGCAATGTCATCCACTTGCCCGAATCGCTTCAGTGGAATGTGTGGAAGCACTGCCTCCTTGACCGCCGCGCCGAGCGCGCCGGTCATGTCCGTATCGATGAAACCTGGCGCGATGACATTCGCGGTGATCCCCTTCCCGCCAAGCTCTTTCGCGATCGACTTGGTCATGCCAATCAGTCCTGCCTTCGCGGCGGCGTAGTTCGCTTGCCCTGGGTTCCCCATGACGCCCGCGACCGACCCCATGTTGATGATGCGCCCGAAGCGCGCCCGCATCATCGGGCGAGCCGCGGATCGACACGCCACGAACGCGCTGCGAAGGTTCACGCGGATGACATCATCGAAGTCCTCATCGCTCATGCGGAGGATCAACCCATCCTTGGTGATGCCCGCATTGTTCACCAGGATGTCGAGCCGCCCGAGTCGCTCTGCAACGCCATCGATGAGCGCCGCAAGCGCAGCCCCATCACCCACATCGCATGCCGCCACCTCGCCACTCCCACCAGTAGCCGCGATTTCACCCTGCAGCGAAGCCAAATGTTCTG
The DNA here is from genome assembly GCA_005799495.1 of Planctomycetia bacterium. GTDB lineage: Bacteria > Planctomycetota > Phycisphaerae > Phycisphaerales > SM1A02 > F1-60-MAGs104. The sequence continues at coordinate 52,535 of SYGP01000028.1, read as the reverse complement.
CATTTCGGGCGACTCCCACCACATGCTTGCCATCGGCGGCGAGTCGCAGGGCGATAGCCCGACCGATTCCGCGGCTTGCTCCAGTGACGATGGCGACACGCTTTTCGATGGTTGCCTCCTTGCAGGGCGGCGATCATAGCCGCCCCCACTTCGGAACGATCACCGATGGGCCAATCACTCCGAACGACCACTTCGACCCGTCACCTTCCACGCATCCGCACAGAAATCGATGCGGCGGCTATACTCCCGCGCGGCATAGATTGCCGATGTTCTTGGTCGTTCGACGGATCGACAGCAACTTCCAACACCTCTAGAGGAGCCTCCCGTGACTGAAAAAGAGATCGAAGAGAAGGTCATCGCCATCGTTGCAGAGCAGATGGGGGTGGACAAGGCTGAGATCAAGCGCGAAACGAGTTTCACCAACGACCTCAATGCCGACAGCCTCGACATCGTCGAGTTGGTGATGGAGTTCGAGGACCAGTTTGGGACATCCATCCCCGATGATCAGGGCGACAAGATCCAGACCGTCGGTTCCGCGATCGACTACATCAAGACCAACTTTGGCAGTGGCAAGGGCGGCGCAGCAAAGACTGGCTGACCCGCGCATTTGCTGCGCATTCCTGCCGTGAGGACCATCACACTCCGACGCGTGGTTGTGACCGGGCTCGGTGCCATCACGCCCGTAGGTCACACCGCAGCGAACACTTGGGAGAGTCTCATCCAGGGCCGTTCGGGCATTGCAGGCATCACCCAGTTCGATGCGAACGAGGACTGGGGAGTTCGATTCGCCGGCGAAGTTCGCAACTTCGATCCATCCTCGTTCCTGGATGTCCGCGAGCAGCGCCGCATCGATCGGTTTGCGATCTTTGCCCTTGGGGCAGCACACGAAGCCGTCCGCGATTGCGGCATCGATTTTCAAACGGGCGATCCATATCGCCACGGGGTTGCCATCGGATCGGGCATCGGTGGGATCGGCACGATCGAAACGGGCGTTCGCGGAATGGTCACCTCGGGAAATCGGAAGATCAACCCGTTCACCGTGCCGCGTCTCATGGTCAACGCGGGTACAGGGCAGGTGTCCATCCGATTCAACCTTCGGGGGAGCAACATTGCAACGGCGACCGCCTGCGCCTCGGGGTCGCACGCGATTGGCTCGGCGTTCCAGATCATCCAGCGTGGCGATGCGGATGTCATGCTCGCAGGTGGCGCAGAAGCTGCGGTGACGCCGCTGTGCATCGGTGCCTTTGCGTCGATGAAGGCGCTGTCAACGCGCAATGAAGCCCCCACGCTGGCGAGCCGTCCGTTCGACAAGGACCGCGATGGGTTCGTCCTGAGTGAGGGTGCGGCCGTCATCGTTCTCGAGGAACTCGAGCATGCACGAAAGCGCGGTGCCACGATCTACGCGGAACTGCTGGGCTACGGCTGCTCGGGAGATGCGTTCCACATCGCCGCGCCAGAAGAACAAGGCGCTGGGGCCTTCCGCTCGATGCAGAACGCCCTCGCCGATGCTCAAGTGAACGCCACCGATGTCGGCTACATCAACGCGCACGGCACGAGCACGCCACTGGGCGACGCCGCTGAAGTGAACGCGGTGAAACGGCTCTTCGGCAGCCATGCGTATGAGCTGGCGATGAGTTCCACCAAATCCGTGATGGGGCATGCCCTCGGAGCAGCAGGCGGCGTGGAGAGCATCGCCACCATCAAGGCGCTCCAGACGGGAACGCTTCCGCCGACGATCAACCTCGATCAGCCCGACGAAGGGTTCGATCTGAACTTTGTCGCCAACACCGCGCAGCAGCGCCCTCTTCGTATCGCCCTCAACAACTCCTTCGGCTTCGGCGGCCACAACACCTCGCTCGTCTTCGGATCGCTGCGGGACTGATCGTTCATGCCGCGCAACATTCCTGTCGGCAACGGCGAGATGCTCGTTGCGTTCGACGATTTGTACCGCATCCGCGATCTCTATTGGCCGCGGGTCGGCATGCCAAACCACACCTGTGGACATCTCCAGCGATTCGGCGTGTGGGTCGATGGGCAGTTCGCGTGGGTCGACGCATCGGGATGGACACGCGAGTTGATGTACACACGCGATTCGCTCGTCACCGAAGTCCACCTGCAGAATGATCGCCTCGGGATACGACTGCACTGCCGCGATGCCGTCGACTTCTGGAGTCCTGCGTATTTCCGTGAGGTTCGAGTTCACAACCTGCATGATCATGCACGCGATGTGCGCCTCTTCTTCCACCAAGATCTCTCGATTGGCGAGAACGCCATCGGCGACACGGTGCACTACGACCCCCAGACGGGTGGCTTGGTGCACTTCAAGGACGACACCTACTTCCTCTTCAATGGCTCGGGCGCGCGCGCGACCGGCGTCGATACTTGGTCCACTGGACAGAAGCGCATCCGCGATGCCGAGGGGACCTGGCGCGATGCAGAGGATGGCGCGCTCAGTCGAAACTCCATCGCGCAAGGGTCCGTCGACTCCACCGTGGGATTCACGCTCGGCGTTCCTTCGCGCGGCAGCGCGCTCGTGACCTACTGGATCTGTGCGGGACGCGACTACCCAGCGGTCAAGGCGCTCGACGACAAGGTCCGCGCGAAGACACCGCAGCGCATGATGCTGCGAACCGAAGCCTACTGGCGACTGTGGGCGACCAAGGAAGGGATCGACTTCTCACCCCTGCCCGCGCCCGTCCGCGATCTTTTCGTGCGCAGCGAACTCATCATTCGTACGCAGATCGATCAGGGTGGTGCGATCATCGCAGCCAACGACTACGACATTACGCGATACGCAGGCGACACCTACTCCTACCTCTGGCCGCGCGATGGCGCGCTTGTCTCGCATGCACTGGTGTTGGCGGGGCAAGGCGAACTCTCGCAGGCGTTCTTCCGATTCGCCGCAAAGGTGATCGAGCCCGCCGGCTATTTCCTGCACAAGTACAACCCGACTGGAACGGTCGCGTCGAGTTGGCATCCATGGATGCTGGATGGGAAGCGGGTTCTTCCGATTCAAGAGGATGAAACGGCGCTGGTGGTCTGGGCGCTGCGCCGACACTTCATGACATTTCGCGATGTCGAATTCATCCGCGACCTCTACAACCCGCTCGTGATCGAACCCGCGGGCTGGATGCTGCGCTACCGCGACTCGAATGGTCTGCCGCAGCCTTCCTGGGACTTGTGGGAGGAGCGGCGCGGGATTCATCTCTTCACGGTCGCATCGGTGATCGGTGCGCTCAAGGCTGCCGCTGCGTTCGCCGACGAGGTGGGTGCCGCGGATCGTGGCGCGGAGTTCGAACTCGGTGCTGAACGAATGCGCGAGGCGATGATTCGTCACATGTGGAGCGAAGAACGAGGCTGCTTCGCGCGCATGGCGACTCCCGATGGTGCCGGTGGCTATCACCTCGACTTCACCCCGGACGCGAGCGCATGCGGACTTTTTGCGTTTGGAGCGCTTGAGGCGAACGACCCACGCGTCACGAGTCACATGCGCATGCTGCGAGAGAGGCTTTGGGTGCACACGGACATCGGGGGCATGGCGCGATACGCCGGCGACCATTACCACCAGGTGGAACGGCATGACCTCCAGCGTGTTCCCGGCAATCCATGGATCATCACCACGCTGTGGTATGCGCAGTGGCTGATTGCGCGCGCACATCATGCGGAGGAACTTGCGGAGGCCGTTCCACTGCTGGAATGGGTATGCCAGCGCGCATCCGCCTCGGGCGTGCTCGCGGAGCAGTTTGATCCCTATTCGGGCGCACATCTTTCGGTGAGTCCGCTCACGTGGTCCCATGCGGCGTTCATCACGACCGCCCTGCGCTACCTGCAGCGTCACACGCAACTCACTGGCATCCAGCACGGCGTTCAGGCGCGCGCATGAGTGAGCCTCCGGCAGCGCCCGATCGTCCGTGGCGTCTCGCGACACTCCTGCTCTCCTGGTTGCTGTCCGTCTGGTGCGTGCAGGAGTCAGCCCCTCCACTGCCCTCCGATGTCGACAGCTTGGGTTGCTTCTCCGCGCGCCGTGCCCACGAGGAGTTGGTGCGATTCGTTGGTGATGGAACGCCGCGCGCGGTCGGCACTGCAGGCCACGATGCTGCGCAAGAGCGGCTGCTGCGTCGACTGCGCGAGCTGGGTGTCACCCCAACGACCCATCGATTCTTCGCACGCGGGTGGAACAGAAGCGCCGTCGAGATGCACAGCATTCTGGTTGAAGTCCGAGGGCAGGAAGCGATGGACGCACCGCTGCCGATGCTCTGGGCGCACTGGGACGGCGTGCCCAGCGGCCCCGCGGCGGGCGACAATGGCGTGGGCGTCGCTTGCGCGCTCGAGTGCATTCGCGCACTCGTGGCGGATCCGCCGCAGCGGACTGTGCTCTTTGTCTTCACCGATGGCGAGGAGGTTGGCCTCTGGGGTGCGCGGCGACTTGCGGAAGAACATGCTTGGTGGATGCGCGCAGGTGCCATCGTGAATCTCGATGCACGCGGAAGCAGCGGTCCCGCAATCCTCTTCGAAACGGGTTCTGATACGCCGGCTCATGCACGCCTCATTGCATCCGTGGATGCCCCAGTCTGTTCCACCAGCCTGGCAGCCGAGGCGTATCGACTGATGCCCAACAACACCGACTTCACGGTGGCCGTACGCACGGGTCGCGCAGGCTTCAACATCGCCTTCCTTGGATCGCCGCGCAACTATCACACCGCGAACGACCGCGTCGATCAGATCGACATCGCGACGGTCGGACAGATGGGCTCGACCGCACTCGCGCTGCTTCGTTCGCTTGCAGCAGGATCGACACCGATGCCGCTACCGACCGATCACGCCTCATGGACGCGCGAATCGGGCGCAGCCGCACGGCGAGGCGCGGTCTGGTTCAATGCACTTGGTGGTCCGATCGTTCGCTGGGATGGCTCGGTCTCCATCGCCCTTCTCGCTTTCGCAGTGCTCGCCACGGTCACTGCTGCACGCCGCTGCTGCGATGTTCCTCTGCGCATGATCCTGCGAGACACACTCCTGCTCGCCGCAGGTGTTGCGCTCGCGGCGTGCGTGGGCTGGATCTTCTCGGCCGCATCGCGGTGGATCGCCGCAGATTCCTTCCCGTGGCCACCTGCGACAACCGCATGGGTGCTGGTGGCACTTGCCCTCGGCGCACTCGTCACGTGGATACCGCGACTGATCGCATGGCAACCCATCTCACACCGTCGCTTCACTGCACCCGCCCACCATGCTCCGCCAGCGGCCGAACTGTGGAGCACGATGATTGCGGCGAATGCGCTCTCGCTGTTGCTTGCATCCATCGTGCTGATCCTCGCACCAGGCGCCGTGCATCCCCTGCTGCTCCCTGCCGTCGCCGGCAGCATGGTGCTTCTGCTCGCTCGGGGACGCGCACGCCTCCCTGATGCAGCTGCCGCTGTTGCAGTCCTCGTGGCAATCGCCGCATGGGCGCCGCTGGAAGGAATGTTTCACGACGCCTTTGGAACGGCCCTCGGCATCTTCAGCTGCGTGCGCGGCGCAGTCGTTGCGCTGCCGGCAACGGCACTCCTCATGTCGTTGCCCCGACGCTGAGGCGACGAGCAACGAGGCAATCGTTCCAACTCAGCGGGTACTGCGCGTACATCGACGGCAGGAAACTGCAGCGCCAACCGCGAGCCTCCAGATCCGCTTCGATCGGTGATGCATAGCAGTGGCGGCGCGGCGCCGAGTTCAGTGCCAACGTCGGATACAGACGCATCTCCGTCGCACACACCCGCACCAATTCACCGATTGCCTGGTGATGCCAGGGGAGATCGAACCGATGCCCCTCGAGGAGTCCATCCTCGACCAGCGGCGAGTAGAGAAACAGCAAGTGACCCGACAGCACCAGATCGAACTGGCGGTCCGCAAACGGAAGCTTGGGCAAGGACGCAGCGCGGTAACGCTGTGGATTCGCACGGAAGTCGTCGATGAAACGCGCAAGCGCCTCACGCTTCGCCACCGCGTAAGCCTCCAAATCGCCGACAGGGGCAGCCCAGGGCTTCGCTCGCATCTGCGCGATGCACGCATCGATGTCTGCACTCGCGCGCCGTTCCAACTCATCGGCACCGACGTCGTAGGCGGGATCCACGGCAATCACCTCGCAGCCCAGCGCTGTCGCCTCTGCTGCAAAGGACCCCGGTCCGCCTGGACAGTCAAGGATGCGCAGTCCCCGCAGTTCCTTCGCGTCAAGGCAAAAACACTGCAGGTACTCCGCGAGCGTCCGCCCGAAGAATGCAACGGTGGGCAGGCTGAATGGTGCCTGAGCAGACATCAGCTGCTGCCTTCTCGCATGCGGTCCACGCCAGCGGGAAAGGGATACCGCGCGAACACGCCCGTCCGCGCACAGTCCCAGAGCGACACGGGCGGATAGCAGTCGCCGTGGAAGCCCGCATCATGCATCGCCTTCAGTACCGCTTCCAGGCTCGGCTCCTCCCCCGCATGGTTCAGCAGACGGTTGCTCTTTGCACCAAGGAACGAGATCGTGGCGACAGGGAGCCGGTCGGCACGACCCTCGAGCATGCGCGCAGCAGTGCGGAAGCCTCGATAAATGTCTTCAAGCGTGAAGTGATCGCGCCCGTGCGGTCGAAGCAGCGCAAGGACCAGCAATCGATCCAAGTCGAACTTCAGGATGTACGGCTCACGATCCTCCTTTGCATGGACTTGCACTGCGCTGCGAAACATCTGCGCATAGCTCGTTGCGGAGCTGAGTGTCCACTGGCTCGTCGGAATCAGTTTCAGTATCTCGCCAAGGATGCCGTGCGCGTTGTCCTGTTCATTCACGCCGCAGATGAGCGTGCGGTAACGACCATCCACGAGATCATCGAGCAGATGCTGCCCCCATGGAACCCGGATCCGCCTCGACGCATCGGCAGCACGCGGATCGCCCGCGGGAAGCAGCGTCACCTTCGGACCCGCTGCGGGAATCTCGACCAAGCGGTCGCCATCGCCTTCGTAGATGCGTGCCCCACCGCCAGTGGGCGCATCCTTCTTCGCGCTTGATGTTGTGGTTCGTGCCATGCCACCATTATGGCACGGCAGGAACGGTGGCGGGCAAGGAGGCATCCGTGGGCGCAGCGGATTCGAACATCGGCTTCAGGTAATCGCTGCGCCACGAGGGCAGCTGAAACACCCAACCGTCCCATGTCTTCGCTGCCGCATCGATGCGCGCATCATGCTGCGCACCGCATGCACCGGGAGCCAAGCGCACCCACACTCTCCCGTCCTGCATCCACATGCGAATGGCAACGGCGTTTGTCTCATCGACCCACGCCTGCGCCTCCACCGCGCCTGGACGCGACGCGTCCTCCGCATTCTCGCGCCGTACATCCTCCGGCGTGAACCCAGTCAGCAGGAACGGCAAGGTGCTCTTGATCGCATCGAGCCGCGGCGTTGCAGTTGCTGGCTGCCCATCCGTTCCCGTCATGTTCCATTCCGTCGCCGAACGCGTGAGCGTGACATCCGAAAGCGTGATTCGCTGCAACTGATCGGAGGCGAAGTCTGCAACGGGAGAAGCCAACCAGTTGGATACTCCGCTCGGAACATTCCACGCACCCACACAGCGCCATACCTGCGGGTCATCACTGCCGCGCGCATACACGCCAACGGGAGATGATGCGGCCTTTCCGATCACCAGGTCTGCGAGTGGCTTCTCCTTGCCCGCAGCGAACACGCGCACCCGCCGTGCAGTTCCGGTCGGGTCTGGCCAGGCAATGCCGAGATCGGCGTGCCGCTCTGGCTTCGCCGTCATGCGCTGGGACTTCCGAAGTCCGTCGAGTCCGCGCACCACTTCCTGTACCGCGTCCGCCTTGGCGGGAAATCCGTCGCGCGAAAGGAGAACCCACCGCCCATCCTTGCGCTGCACATCGATTCGATCGCTGCCCTGCTCCACTTCGACACGGTCAATCGCCGACGCATCCGATGCGAAGGACACCAGCGGTTGATCCACCCCGGGCGTCGCCGTACTGCGATTCATCCGAAGGAGTGCGGTCACGAGAATTGCAGCGACAGCCAACACCAGAAGGACACGCACCGCTTGACGATTCATGCCGCTGTCCTCGCCGATCGACTCCGCTGACGCACTCCCAGGAACACCGCCGCCACCGCAACCACCGATGGCCACAGCAACACATTCAGCAGCATCAGTCGGTGCCCGAGCGCCTCCACATCCTCGCGCAGGCTGAACTGCACTTGGCGAAGTTCCTTGCGCGCCTCGGCCACTTCCTGCTGCAAGCGTTCAAGTTGTGCCTGCTGCTCCGGCGTCAGAAGCAGCATCTGATCGGGAGTCTTCTGCTGCTGCATGCTGGTGATGCGCTGCTGCGTTTCGCTGATCCGCTTCTGCAGTTCATCCTCACGGGCTCGGAACCGCTGTTCCGCATCGCGCTGCAGCGCTCGGACCACATCGAAGGGGCGCTGGCTGCTGCCGCGCGCGCGCAGCCCAAGCAGCGCCTGATTGCCACTGAGTTGCTCCACCGTATTCAACAGCAACGAACCATTGTCGGCGAACGCGCGCCACCCAAGACTCAAGTTGCCCAGTCGCTCTTCTTGAATCCATGTCTCATCCCGAAGCATGTCTGCGTCCGCGACAACCACGATGCTCGCGGGCGCGCTTCCCTCCACGGGTGCGGGCGTCGGCGGGAACGCGCTTCGTACCACGCCGGTGAACCGCGCCGCGATGACGCGCTGCGTTCCATCCGCCTTGAAGTCGCGAAGGAGCGCCGACGGATCGGCGAACGGGCCGAGCTTCGAACCGTCGATCAGCATCGAGTCCGCTGAACTCTGCACGAGCGGCACCATCTCCAGTTTCGACTCCTCGGTCCGATCGAGCGATCCAGCGGACATCAGAATCAGCGTCTGCAAGACGCCAAACGCCGGATCATCGCGGCGAATCGCCTCCTTGTTCAGGTTCAACCAGGCGACGAAGTCGACCGTGGCAAGTCCCGTATCGCTCCGCGCACGCACGCGCTGTGCAAAAGTCCTGTCCGCAACCACCTCATTCGCTTTCCACGCGATCCCCCATGCCGATGGCAGTGTGCCGAAATCGCTGGGCGTTCCGCCCGATCCGAATCCGCCGGGCCCCATCGGCGCCGAATCGCTCTCACAGAACGGATCGAGAAACAGCAGCATCCGCCCGCCTGCGAGTGCGTAGGCGTCGATGGCGCGCAAGAGCGGCTCCGCAAGTCCCTTGGGATGTGCAACGACCAGCGCATCGAACTGATCGGGCAACTTCTCTGCACTCGGCGGCACCACCTCCAACTCAAAGAGGTTGCGCAGCTGCGCCATCACCTGCCAGGGTGGCGTCATGCGCTGCGAGCGTGGATCGAAACTGCTGTCCATGGGCAGTCCCGTGACGAGCGCGATCTTCGCTCGCTGTGTGCGCGAGACACTGATGATCGCACGCGATACGTCGTACTCGAGGAACGCCTCCTCCTGCGGGTTGAGATAGGGCAGGCACTCTCGCTGGTCCGTTGCGCCGGAGACCAGCAGACCGAGCATCAGCGTTCGCCCGGCGCCATCGGCGGTAATCGGCGCAATCCCCGCAGCCTTGGCGTTGTCCTCCGCCTCCGAAAACGGCTGCGGATCGATGACCTTCAAATCCACCTTGCCATTCGAGGATGCAACGAGACTCTCAAGGAACTCCTGCACGCGCAGCGCATGATTGCGAATCTGCGGCAAATCGCGCGAGCCCTCGGCCGTGAAGAAAAGCTCCAATCGCACGGGCTCGTCGAGCGAAGCGAGCATTGTCCGCACCCCAGGAGAGAGCGTGTAGACGGAACCCTCCGTGAGATCGATTCGGATCGGCAGCGGCACGATCGACAGGAGTGCGCTCAACGACACCCACACCACCAGCAGCAGCGCGCTCGCCTTCAGTGCCATGGATGACTTGGTCGATCGGGGCATGTCAGGCACTCTTCTTCCAATCGATCAGGAACGCAGTCGAATACACCAACGCCGACATACCGACGATGAAGTACGCGATGTCGCGAAGATCCAGAACTCCGCGCGTGAGGCTCGTGAAGTGCGTCAGGATGCTGAGGCTGGCTACCGCATCGACCACGCCGGGCACGGCCCAACCGCGGAGAAAATCAAGCACGACGGGGAAACCGCTCACCATCAAGAGGAAGCACGCGACCACCGTCACCACGAAGGCGATCACCTGATTCTTCGTCAGCGCGGAGACCACCCCACCAAGCGCAAGGAACAGTCCCGCCATCAGCGCCGTGGCGACATAGCCCGCGACGATCATTCCCTGATCAGGATCGCCGAGCCACGACACCGTCATCCAGAGCGGCACGGTCAGCGCGATGGCCACCACGCTGAACGCCCACGCTGCGAGAAACTTCCCGAGGACCGCCTGCCAGAGCGGCAGTGGCAGCGTGGTCAGCACCTCGATGGTGCCGAGGCGGCGCTCCTCCGCCCAAAGCCTCATCGAAACGGCGGGCGCGAGAAACAGCAACAACCACGGCGCGAAATCGAAGAATGGCCGAAGATCCGCCTGGCCGCGTTCATAGAGACCGCCGAGTGAAAAGGTGAAGATGCCCGCGAGGAACAGAAACACGACAAGAAACACCGCTGCGAGCGGCGTGGCGAAGTATGCGCGGAACTCGCGGCGGAAGATCGCGCGCCATGGCTGCACGCCCATCGTCATGGCTGCCCCCCCCTCGTCATGATTGCACCTCCGATCCCGCGGCCGTCATTTCGCGGAAGACATGATCCATGCGGTTGCGCTGCACGGAGGCTGGGGCGCGAGCCTCGAACTCCTGCGGTCGTCCATCGAACACGATCCTGCCCGCTGCGATCAAGATCACGCGGGTGCACACCGCCTCCACTTCCTCCAAGATATGGGTCGACAGGACGATGGCCTTGGTGGAACCCATGCTGCGGATCAGTTGCCGGACCTCGTGCTTCTGATTGGGATCGAGCCCATCGGTCGGCTCGTCCATGATCAGGATCGGCGGGTCGTGCAGGATGGCTTGGGCAATGCCCACACGCCGCTTGAACCCCTTCGAAAGCGTTTCGATGGTTTGCTGCTCCACCCGCTCCAAATGAACCTGAGAGATCACCGCCGCAACTCGGTCGTGAAGCGTCTGACCCGCCAGGCCGCGCACCTGCCCAATGAACTGCAGATAGTCGAGCACGCTCATGTCCGGATACGCGGGCGCACCCTCAGGCAGATAGCCAAAGCTGCGCTTCGCCTGAATGGGCGCCTCATCGAGGGAGAATCCTCCGAGAGTCACTTGCCCCTCGGTCGGCTCGAGAAACCCGGTGATCATCCGCATGGTTGTGGTCTTGCCCGCACCATTTGGCCCAAGGAACCCGACTACTTCACCCGCTGCCACCTCAAGCGTGACACCACGGACCGCCTCGATTGCCCCAAAGCGTTTCGTCAGATTTGCAGCATGAAGAAGGGGTGCCATGAATGCAAAGAACTCCAGCGTTGGGGGGAAGAATATCGCCCAAAAAGTCCTTCAATCTTCATGAAGAACGACGGCGGAGCAGAAAAATTTTGGCCCGCCATGTGCCTCGAAAGAATGGATTATTCGATCGAAAAGTGATACTTCTGCCAATCACTAACGACCTTCCGAATATTATAGGACTATGGTGTCGTTCCAATCTGCGAACTGACTTCTGTCCATTTGCCGATAAGCAGATATTGGCAGTGGCAAGGTGCGACTGCCGTGTTCAGGAATCCTCAGGAGCTTCAAGACATGCAGGCATTCACTTGGATCAAGGGTTGGGCTCGCGAACTCATGGACATCATGTTGCTCTTCATCGGGCTTGGCGTCCTTGTGCAGATCATCTTCGGTACAACGAACACCGGCTTCTTCGGCGGTATCACCTCCAATCTGACGAGCTTCATCAGCCAGCTTGGCAATGGTGGATTTGTCGGTCTGATCGCCCTGTTGGTGATCATTGCCGTGTTCACCAAGAAGCAGTCCACGACCTGATCCAGTTCATCAGGCTTCTTAGGATCACACGACTGGCCAGAGCAGGACGCTCTGGCCAGTTTTCTTTTTTGGAATCTCACAACAGGAACGCTCTCCAACGGTTGGGCACCGCGTGCCATGCAGGAGTCCATTACACTCTTGGACCCTAAAAGGAGGTTCTGATGAGCGGGTTCTCAAAGCGCGAAGAAGGTTTCGAGTCGAAGTTCGCATTCGATGCAGAAAAGCGTTTCAAGGCGGAAGCGCGGCGCAACAAACTCCTCGCCGAGTGGTTTGGAAGCAAGGCCAAGTTGGACCCCGCCGGCGTGGACGCCTATGCGAAGGAACTCATCGCACACGATCTGAAAAAGGCCGGCGACGACGATGTGGTTGCCAAACTCACTGCAGACTTGCAGTCGAAGGGCATTTCAGTATCCGAACAGGACATCCGAACCGAGATGGAACGCTGCTTGCGAACGGCGTACGAAGCGGTCGCCAACGGCACCTGACTGGAACGCTGACTGAAACCCCGTTTGGGGGCCGTTTAGCCCTATTCGTCAGCCCCAGTTCGACAGCAGAATCGTGAGGTCGCTGCCACCGACGACTCCATCCTCATTCAGATCGGCGCTGCCCGATGAGCCCCACGCCCCAAGCAGTACGGTCAGATCGCCCCCGCTGACGACACCATCGCCGTTCAGATCGCCCGTGCGTGGGCAAGCGGAAAACTCAACTCGGTAGTTCAACCCGAAGTACCCGGGAACGAAGGGCGGATCATCGGGACCTGGAGGCGGATCATTGGGATCCGTGAGATCGCAGGGGAACTCACCGCGGATGACACGCTCCCGGTTGCCAACACCGAGGACAAGCCAGAGGTTTGGCTCCACGGAGACATCGATGGACGCACTCGCACACGGTGGCACTTCAGTCAGTTGCCGCACCCGAAGCGGACCCGAGCACACACCCTGCACCACCTGCACCATCAGCGGACACTCGGTCGCGAACGAAATGCGCACCGACGAATGGGGCAGAGCCGACAAGTTGAACCAGTCTGTATCCCTCGGCACATCGCTCGCGAGCGTCGACTCGTAGACGGCTGGGCAAAGCGGGTGGATCTCGCCGCCCGCCAGATTGCATCCATCGTCCAAATGCGAGTAGCACGGCTCTGGAAGTTGAATGGCTCCAGCCACACTTCCAATGTCGCATGCCGATGCGCCGCAGTACATCGTGGCCTCACGCGCACACACTGCATCCCAAATCGATGAACAGCAGAAGGGATCAAAGTCGCACAGGAACAGGCAACATGCTTCATCGTCACAGGCAAGCGTTGGATGGAACTCTGTGCAACTGCCCGCGCTCGGACAATTGAAGTTGTCGCACAACTCCTCCTCCGCTTCCACACACGGCTGATCCCACGACACCTCACAGCACAATGGATTGAACGCACACACCGCTTCGCAGCACAGCGTTCGGACGCATCCCGGTGTCTCGTGCACTTCCTCGCAGAGACCGGCTCCCGTTCCGCACACGATGGGCGGCTCGCCCGCGACGGATCCTTGCGCACCTTCCCATGCAGCGAGCCAACTCACCGCCGCCTGAGCGCTCCCGAATGATGGCGTCGCAGGCGAACCCTCCTCGCCGCCATCGCCCGCCACACCGCCCATTTGATTGCGGTAGATCAGCACATTCGCCGCAGCAATGTCCACCGCAACAACATCGCGGTCTCCATCCTGATCGATGTCTGCGACCGCCATGTCACGCAGGAATGTCCCGGCTGACTTTGTCGTCACGGCGACGTACGCACCGCCCTGCTGCGCATCGACTTCGGCGATGGTCAATCGACCCGGCAAGGCAGAACCCGCGAGTACATCCGCGTCACCGTCACCATCCAAATCGCCGACCTGCACGGTCCATGCATATCCCTCCACGTTGGCAGGGCGTGTCTCCCGCACCGCGAATCCGCCCAGCCCATCGTTCTTCCAGATCACAGTGACCGACGGGGACATCAGCAGCAGTCCATTGGCGAGAATGTCCAGATCGCCGTCGGCATCGATGTCAGCAACGGCCAGATTCGCCAGCGCCGGACGCTCCTTCCCCACGGCAGGAACATCCCACGCCTCGCCACTGTCAAAGTTGCCGTTCCCCTGATTGCGGTAGAGCACCAGCCGCGTCGGTCCCGTCGCGCTGCACACGAGATCCACATCACCATCCCCATCGAAGTCGCCGCTCGCAACATGGAACGGGTAGGAAACCCCAACGGTCCACGGCGTGACGAGCACACTCGCTCGATCGATCAGCGCACCGGTCCCTGTCCCATGCCACCACTGCAGGCTGCCCGATGTGTAGTTCAACATGGCCACATCAACCCGACCGTCACCGCTGAAATCCCGTGCAACCAAACCTGCACCGCTGCGGCCAGCCGTGGTCGTCGTGGGCGGATCGAAGGTGCCGTCGCCGCGTCCCTTCAGGAATGCGACTCGACCCCACCCGGTTCGGACCGAAGCATGGATATCGACGATCCCGTCGCCATCACCGTCCACCACATCACACCAATCCGTCTGCATCTCGATCGGAAGGACCTCCACGGGACCAAACACTCCGCCACCGATCCCGCGCAGGATGCCCATGCGCCCTTCCGCATCGCGGCATGTGATCACCAGATCGACGACCCCGTTGCCATCGATGTCCTGGACGACCACATGCGTCGGATTGGTCAGCGGAGCGAGCGGAACAGTCACGGCACTCGCGAGCGTGATGCCTGCACTCGAAGGCTGTGTCGCAGCCAACACAGCGACGGTCGCGAGGACACCCCACGATCTTCCGAGCTTCCGGGCCATGACGAAAGCCTATCCTCCTCTTATGTGGGTTCCAATCGTGCCAACCCATTTCTGGAAGAGGTGTTCAGCTGCACATCCACTTCGCGCGGCTGCGATGGTGCTGCTGTGTGTCCCCCTGCTCGCAAGCGCACCAGACCGTGAACGATCCGCCAGCGCATCACCACCCTCCAATGCTGCATTCGAAGCTTGGCTCAAGACTCCAAGCGACTTGCCATCGGTTGCCCCGCGCATGGTGCGGCACACCATCGCCTGGGCGGATGTGACCCCCGCAATCGTGTACGAGAATGGCCGTCGGCTGCGCGATCCATCCATCGAACCATGGCGCTTCCAAGTTTCGGTTCGCATCGATGTCGCGCGCGCCGAGGCGATCGAGCAGCACTTCGGCGCTCCGATGGATGCGCTCCAGTACTCCTTCCGATCCGAAGTCGAGGGCAAGCGGCTCGAGCGGCTTGAGCAGGAAAAGCTCGCGCGCCATGGACTCCGCCTCTTGCCAACGAACGATGCGCAGGTGGGCATGCTCGAGCCAGACTTCCAGTGGCTGATCGACACATGCCGTGCCGACATCAACCCTGTGGCGCAAGCCGTGCTGAAGGAAACCGACCGCGTCCTTTCGGAACGCGGTGGGTCGCGCCCCGCGACGGTGCGAGACCGCGTCGAAGCAGTATTCCGCTTCATCCAGGCGATCCCCTACGAAACGATTCCCGAACTTCCTGATGGCAAGGACCGCTGCGGCCTGCGCACGCCGCTGCTGACGCTGCTGCGTGGGGGCGACTGCGACTCGAAGTCCGTACTCATGGCATCACTGCTTCGCGCGGCGTGCCTCGCCGAATGCGCCGTGGTGACACTGCAGATGAAGGATGGATCTGGACATGCGATCCTCGGCATCCGAGTCCCCGCCAAGCAAGGTGACCGCACCATCGAGCATGAGGGGCGAACCTATGTGCTCGCCGAGGCCGCGAGCATTGATGCCACGAATGATGGCGACATCATTCCGCTTGGCGTCATCGGCAAGGAGTGGAGCGACTTCCTCAAGCGACCCTACAAGGTTGTGCCACTTCGCTGAGGCAGCCTCGGTCAGAACATCAATACCAGTTGCAATCGCGCGACAAACTGCCCAGTCGCGCCTGAGGTGGTATCCGCACGGAAATCGCCACTGTTCACCGACTGGTTGTAGATACCGTTGGAAAAGTTGATGCCGCCCACCGTCAACCCTGCATCCATGTTGACCTTCACCCACTCTCCTCCCACATACCAGTTCAAGCCCGCTGTGTAGATCGAGAAGTGTTGGGCATTGGACGCGGACGGATTCGCGTAGTCGGAGGAGGTTCCACCCGACACATTCAGATATTCCCAGCGCGCAGTGAGTTCGACATCCTTCGTCACGAAGTAACCCCCCTGCACGACGGCACCGATCGAGTTGAGCGGGGCTTCCCCGCCGGGACGGCTGTAGTACTTGTTCCCCAGTATCGCGCCCGACATGCTGAAGCCATCGAAGCGAAAGGCTGCGTCCGCGGTCCACGACGCGTTGACACCTGGCGAGTTTCCGATGAAGTCGCCATTGAACGCATTTTGAGCGCTCGACTGTCCGCGCTGCCAGTTGAACGCGGCACCCACCATCACGCCAAGCGGCGTTCCACGAGGCGCGTAATAGTGCTGCAAGTCATCCCACTCGCCAATGAACTTGTACTGGGCTCGCCCCGCAAAAGCCCACTCGACGATCTGGTTGACTCCGGCAATCCCAAGGTTCCTGTTTCCACCACCGTCATTCGTGTTCAGCCAGGCGCGCCACGAGTCATCTCCATACTCCAACTGAATGCCTTGAATGAACTTTGTCGTGAAGTACTGCGAAATCATCGATCGCTCCACAAACTGCTGGTGCCTCGATGAAACCAACTCTTCGTAGTTGTACTGCGACCGCCACTGGCCGACGGTCACGCCAAAGCCGTCACCCAGATCCTTGCGGATGAACGCCATGTCCAGGACTGCACCATTGACGGTCTGCTGAATCGTGTTCGGTCCCTGGTAAGTCGGGTTGTTCTGACTGAAGTTCATCTGGATGCGATATGTCCAGCTTGGATCGAGCACATGCCCGCGGAAGATGAGCTGCACTCGGCGGAGCCCAAATCCGTACAGGCTTGTCTCGCCTTGCTGCGTTGGTGCCTGATTCTCGGGACCCTGATAGTTGTACGCATACCGCGCCTGAATCTGTCCACCGATGTTGAGGAGAAAGTTGCCGTCCGAGGAGCGAAAGGCGAAGTTCCCAGACTCCAACTGCGTCCGAGCGCCGCCACTCGTCAGATCCGCGCGCGACACTGCATCAACCATGACTTCTCGAACGACTTCACGAATCTCCGCCGCCCGCTCCTGCGAGAGCCAACGGTCGCCACTCTCATTCCGAAGCGCAGTCAGCTCGGCATCGTGCCGCCGCTGCATCGCCTCGATGTCCGTCTGATGCCGCGACTCCATCGCATCCAGGCGCGATCGGAGCGCTTCGATCTCTCGGATCGCACGCTGCAAGTCGGTGCTCTCGGCAGGAGGTGACTGCGGCAAAGCCACAGCGGATGTGCAAAGGCACAGCAATCCGACACATGAAATGATGCTCGTCAGTTGCACGCGTGCACTCTCACGACGTCATGGCGTCCGTGCGACGCGGAATCCGAAGTCTGTGACGCGAGGATCACCCATGAAGTGGTTCAGGCGGAACGACACTCGGCATTTGTCGGCTTGGTGATCCCAAGAACCCCCTCGCAGCACGCGGAATGGGACAGGGCCGGGTCCCCGCGGATCCGTCGCACCGAGTTCGCAGTTCTTGTAGTAGTCGCTTCCGTACCAATCCGAGCACCACTCCCAGACAGTGCCGATCATGTCGTACAGACCGAATCCATTGGGCAACTTCGCTCCCACCGGATGCGTGCGCCCCTCCGCGTTCCCTGAATGCCATGCGATGAGATCGAGATCGCCGTACCGAGAGGTGTTCGTCCCCGCGCGGCACGCAAACTCCCACTCCGCTTCCGTCGGCAGGCGAAGCGCCGCCTTGCTCAAGAACACTTCGATGGTGTCGGGCTCCACCGTTTCCACGGGCCACGTCGCCGTCTCCACCTTGTTCATGAGCACCGGACCGAGTTTGTCCTCCGCCTGCTGCCTGGTGTATCCCGCCTCGATCAACTCAAGCACCCGCTGCTCGCGGTCCTCGGCGGGGATCGCCTCGAAGTTGAAGTCCTGGAAGTAACTCTCGTTCCAGCCCATGATGCGAGTCCACTGCTCCTGAGTGACTTCCGTTCGCCCGAGATAGAAGGGCTTTGTCAGGATCACCTCGTGTGCGGGCCGCTCGTCACTGCTCGCAGCGTCATCGCCCACGCTCATTCCCATCACGAACTGCCCAGGGGGAATGAGCAGCATCTCGATGCCTGTGATCTTCTCTCGAACACGCCACGGCAGTCCGGTGCCTTGAATGGCCGCACGCGCCTTGTCATCGGTCACCACGCGCGCGTCGCAATCTGCTTCGAGGATGTCTGCCCACGCGGTGACAGGGATGTTCTTCCCGCCCGAAACCGCGGCGATCAATCCCGCCATGCGGGCCTGCTCGGCTTTCGCCGTCTCAAGCGCGGCACTCGGCGATTGTTGCGCGGCACCTGCTGCGGCGGCTGGCGCCGCCTGGGGCGCCGCGACGGACTTGGATGGACTTGGCACGGTCGAAGTCTGCCCCGCCACCGCCCACAGGACAGGAGCGAACGTGAGCAGCGCGAGCAGGAACCACCGAGACTTCTGATCAGGTGAGGTGTTCATTCCGAAATCCTCCAGATGCCATGACGAGTGCAGATGCAGACAAAGACAACGACTCCAAGGCAGTATCCCTCACGGATCGCGCGCCACACGCACGCCGAAGTCCGTCACCCGCGGGTCAGGCATGAAGTGATTCTGGCGGTAGGACGCGCGGCAGTTCTTTTCCACATGATCCCAAGACCCGCCGCGAGCCACGCGGAAATCCGCAGGCTTGCCTTCGCCCGGACCCTGCGGATCGGTCGCGCCGTTCTCACAGTCGCCGTAGTACGCATCCGAATACCAGTCGGAACACCACTCCCACACATTGCCGATCATGTCATGAAAGCCAAGCGCGTTCGCGGCCTTCTGTGCGACTGGATAGGTCCGACCATTGGCATTTCCCGCGTACCACGCGATCGCATCGATCTCCCCGTAGCGCGGTGTGCGCGTGCCCGCGCGGCACGCATACTCCCACTCCGCCTCGGTGGGCAGACGGAGCCCGGTCTTGAGGAGGTAGGGCCGCAGGTCATCCGGCGTGATCGTTTCCAGCGGCCACTGCGATGCGCCCGTTTCCTCGAGCGTTCCTGCGCCTGCTTGCCGCTGCGCTTCTTCCCGGGTCATTCCTCCGAGCATGAGGGTCGCCACACGACGCGGTCCCTCCTGCTCGGAGACGATTCGATAGTTCACATCCTGGAAGAAGCTTTGGTTGTATCCCATGATCGCGGTCCACTGACCCTGTGTCAGTTCCGTGCGCCCGAGGTAGTAAGGCTTGGTGATCCGAACGACATGCGCGGGGCGTTCATCTTCCATCGCATCGATGTCGCTTGGGCTCATGCCCATCACAAACTCCCCCGGAGGAACGAGCAGCATCTCCACCCCACTCACCCGATCTCGAACGCGCCACGGCAGTCCCGTTGCGCTGATGCGCTGCCGCCACTGCGGATCGGCGATGACGGCCGCGTTCGGCGCGCGTTCCACGACCTCGGCCCATGACATCGACGCCGCACGCGTCGACGATTCTGAAGTGCCGCTCCCACCACCAGTCGTTGCACAGGCGGCGAGGATCAGGGAGACGAACACGCCGACGGTCAAGTATTGCGATGCATTCGATGCGAACATGGTGGATCTCGGGTGATGGTCGTCGGACTCACGGTTCCAGCACCACTCGGAACCCGTACGCGGGATACTGGGGGCGACCTTCGGTTGCGCCCATCATTCTGTCCTCCGATGCGATGCGTGGGGTGCGCACTTCGGCAGCTGGAATTCGGCAGGACGCTCGGCAGGTCTTCGGCAGACTCAGCCAGTTGCCACCGCGCACCGCGCGCGGACCTGCGCCGGTGACCGCGGGATCTGCGCTGCTGGCGCTGCGCTGGACATATGCGTTGGGGATGTACAAATCTGCCGTCCACTCCCAGACATTGCCGAGTGTGTCGTGCAGTCCAAATGCGTTTGGCGCTGCAGTTGCCACCGCGTGCGTGCGATCACCGCTGTTTTCGCCGCACCACGCAACGGACTCCAGAGGACCGAATGTCGGTGCTGTGCTGCCCGCCCGACACGCATACTCCCACTGAGCCTCCGTCGGCAGTTTCAATCCAGCCTTCGTGCAGAACGCTTCCACCTCTGCGAACGGTGCCGAGTCGAGAGGGAAGTCATTCGTGTCATCGACCCAAATCGGTCGTGGACCGAGTTTCGCCTCCGCTTCTTGTTTCGTCACACCACTCTCCGTGATCCGCCCGACCGCTGCACTGCGCTGCTGCTCAGCCTCCTCGCGGAAGTATGCCGCCTGAAAGCGGCTGGGATTGCTGCCCATCACCGACTGCCACTGTCGCTGCGTCACTTCCGTGCGCCCGATGTAGAACGGCTTCGAGATGACCACCTCGTGAGCGGGCGACTCTGCTTTCGAAGCGTCCTGATCTCCGCTCGATGCCCCCATTCGAAATCGCCCCGCTGGCACAAGCACCAGTTCGATCCCCGTCGAAAGGTGGCGGACCTTCCAAGGCAACCCCGACTTCGAAATGGATTCTCGAACGGACGCCTCCGTCACCACTGCCGCGTCGGGCGCTGCCTCGATCACCAACCCCCAAGAAGGGTTCACCACCATTTGCTGCGGTTGCGCGAGGGCCAGAAGGGCCGTCAGGGACACAGCGCAGGCACCGCCCGCCACCGGAGTCTTGAGCACATTGATCGGTGATCGCAGGGCCACGGCGCTTTCGAGTCTAATCCGCTCGACAGGATTGCGTACGAATGCCCCCCCGCGGTGCGGACGCAAAAGAATGAGCGCGTCGGCTGGAGACCTATCTGTCGCAGAATCGGTCCGTCCGGCTGCGGAAGCCTGAGATTTGTGGCATCATGCGGAGGAGGATCCAAGGCCTGCTTCGCCCCAATATCCACGGATTTGCAAGACATCACCCTGGAGAAACGACCGATGCCCCACCACACGTCTCGAACCACACTCGCACTGGTGCTTTCGGCTGCGTGCGCAGGGACATACTTCGCATCACTTGAACTTCCCGCCGTTGCGCGCCGCGGTGACGAAGGCGGAACGGCTGGCGGCGGCACCACCTGCGCCACTGCACCTGCACTCGTCATCGGCAGCAACTCCTTCGATACATCCTCGGCAACGGCGAGCCTGACCGTGGCGAGCGCCGTTGGTTGTGGTGCCCACACGATCTACAAGGTCAACTACTTCTCCTTCACTCCAGCCACCACTGGCGTCTACACCATCTCGACCTGTGGCGCGAGCAACTGGGACACACGCCTTGCGGTGTTCACGGCGTGCGGAAGCAATCTCGTTCCTGTCGCGTGCAACGACGATGGATGCGGTCAACAGTCATCGGTTGCGCGAAGCCTGACTGCAGGAACGACCTATCGGATCGCAGTCGGTGGATACAACACCAACGATGCCGGCATTGGCTCGGTCACCCTCGCAGCAAGCGGCTCCACTGGTTCGGCCGTCAGTGATGTCATCGTGGGTGCGCTTCCCGACATCTCCAAGTACGGTGGCGTGACCGCGGGTGGCGTCACCACCATGGCGTACGCAGTCGGCACCACCAGCTGCAACATCGGCGGCGCGCAGCTCACCTGGTCCTCGTGCGGATCGAGCAATCAGCATCCGTTCATCACGCAGAACATCTTCCGTGTCAAGGCGAACCGACTCGAGCACATCGGGATGGGTTGGGGAAAGCACGGATTCACTGCGCTCCAAGGCACCCTTTGCGGAACCTGCCAAGCGTCAAGCAGCGGCAGCTTCCTCGGCGTGGGCTGTTCTGATCCCTACTCGGCGAGCCTCAATGGCAGCCAGAACGGGCTGGGCGCGCGGCACGAAGTGAACGCCGCGACTGGTTTTCATCCATGCCCCTACAACGCTGGCATGCCATCGGCGCTAGCAACGATCGGGCGTCGCATCAATGTCGTGTCCACGGATCTCGACCCAGCCCAGAATGGTGGCGCGGTCTATTTCGTGGAGGCGCAGTACGTCCACCCAGGCGATGCCGCCGCAGGTACGGACAACAACAACGGCTCTTGGCGACAGCTGACCGTTGGCGCGCTTTCAAGCGGCGCCTACACACTCACACCGACGGGCAACACCTTCCAGCAGAAGAACCCGATCGATGCATGGAAGACATTCGTGCCTGCCGTGCAAGTGACGCATGTCGATGTGCCGAGCGATGGTCGGTTCGTGATCGGAAGTTCCGTGCGCGACAACGGCAATGGAACCTGGCATTACGACTATGCGATCTTCAACATGAACAGCCACCGCAGCGGGCAGTCGTTCAGCGTGCCGCTGCCGAGCAGCGCTCAAGCCACAGGCATCGGATTCCGCGATGTTCACTACCACTCGGGAGATCCCTTCTCGAGCGCGGACTGGACGTCGTCGACCGCGAGCGGTGCCGTGACCTGGTCCACCCAAACCGTCGCCCAGAATGTCAACGCCAATGCCCTTCGATTCGCGACGGCGTACACCTTCTGGTTCGACTCCACGCAACCGCCAGCCCCCGTGACAGCAACACTCGGGCTGTTCCGCACTGGCACGCCGGGCAGCGTGACCTTCACCGTGCAAGGACCATCGGCACCCTCGAACCCGGCAGACATCAACAACGATGGCGCCGTGGACGGAGAAGATCTCGCCACACTGCTGAGCAACTGGAACAACTCGGGCAGCGGCGACATCGATGGCAGCGGCTCGGTCGACGGCGCCGATCTCTCGGCGCTGCTGAGCGCGTGGGGTTGACGCGCGAGATCGATGCGTATCGCTGTCTTGGCAGTGCTGCTTGGGGTGTGCCTCTGGCCGCTTCTCGGTGGCATGGTGGTCGTGAATGACGACCTGAAGTTTGTTCGTTCACCCGCCTGCGATCTTCCTCTGGGGGATCACCTGCGACAGGTCTGGACCTCGCAGTCCTTCCGCCCGCTGGAGGTGTGGGTAGGACGAACCTGTGATGCGGAAACGCTGCGCTGCCCCTGGGTCCTTCCGATCCAGGCGATTGGCTTCGCGTGGATCTGCTGGGCCGTGTGCGTGCTTGCCGCCATCATCCTTCCGTCGGAACGCAGGCTTGCGCCGATTGCATTGATCCTGCTGGCGCTCTCGCCCGCGACGACCGCGGCCTTGTGGCAAATGGATACATGCTCGCAGACATGGAGTGTCGCACTCGGCTTGTGGAGTTGCGTGATCGCTTGGCGCGGCTTCACCCAAGCGCAGTCTGGTCGCTGGCCGTGGGTGAGCGGTCTGCTCCTGGCAGGATGCTTCATCGTGTCGGGGCTCATCAAGGAGACCGCATACGGCTGGAGCTTCGGCCTCGGACTTTGTGCGCTTTGGGGTTCGGCAGTGCTGCTGCGACAAGGTCGGACAGCTCCGCTTCGCATGCTGCCCATTCTTCTTGGCGTGATTGCGGTTCCGTTGGCACTGCTGCTCGTCCGGATTGGGGTGGGCGCGCTCGGGCACGAGCAGGGTGATGCGCTCGACAATCCGTACAAGCTGGAAATCGGCATCAATCTGCCCATGAACGCACTCATGGCGACCGTCGGCGCAGCAACCACCGGCCCGTTCCATCTCGTCGCCAACGGCGATGCCCCGCTCGTCCTCCGCGCGCTGCCAGGCGTGGCGTGCATTCTTGTGGGCTTGATCGTCGTGACCGCGGTGGAGTTCGGGTTCCTGCGCGGCAGCGAAGAACATCGGCGCGCATGTCGGCTGGGATTGCTGCTGCTTGGGGCGACATTCGGGAGCGCTGCGATCACCTGTCTCATGCAGTCCGTGAGCGAGCTGTACTGCTTCGGATTCAATGTCGCCTTTGCCTTGCTCACTGCGCTTTCCGTGGTGCTCATTCTTCGCGCATGCGATGCGGCCCAATGCGCGAGGAGCATCGGCGCTGCAGCAAGGGCGGCGCTCGTGATCGTGGTTGCCATCGGAGCCTTCGGACTCTGCGGACGAGCCGCACACTTCCGCGAGACATGGGTGAGCGCTTCCCGAGCCAATGCGGCGATCATCCAAGCGGCCGACGCGTGGGTCGCGGAGTCGTCCGCCATGCCGAACTCGCGGACAAGGACTGAACAGCTTGAAATCTGCTTCGGCCCCGCCTGCCGCCCCGGATCAACCTATGGACAGTACATCTGCTCGATCATGCAGGCGATCGATTGGGAACTCAGCGCGCAGTGGATGCTGCGACGCAATCCGAAGTTGCGGCTTGGTGTCCGCGGCGATCTTGACTGCACCCTCTTTGCAGGAAGCGTGTTCGAAGTGGAGTGCCCCAACCGACCCTGGTATGGAAACTGGTGACGGGCAGGACGCTCGCGGCGTCTGTGGCCCAAAACGCCTCACGCGATCGGCGCGGGATTGATGCCGAAATGGACCTGATCGGGCTCGAACCGACGACCTCTTCCATGCCATGGAAGCGCTCTCCCAATTGAGCTACAGGCCCTGCAGAACTTTTCAGCCCACGGGAACCGCGACGGCGGCAACCGTGTTCGTTGGAGAGTCTAACAGAAGCAACCGATCAGATCGCTGAGTCGATCGCACCCGAGAGCACGCTCTTCGAGACAAGCCCGATCAACTTCTTATGGACCTGCCCGTTCTTCATGATGACGATCGTTGGAATGGATTGGATCTGGAACTTCATCGCCGTATCGCGCGCGTTATCCACGTTCAACTTCCCGATCTTTGCCTTCCCTTGGTAGTCGTTGGCCAGTTCATCGATGGTCGGTCCGAGCGCACGGCACGGACCGCACCACTCCGCCCAGAACTCGATGAGCACGGGAACCTTGGACTCCAGGACATCGCTCTGGAAGTTTGCGTCGGTGAACTCGAGGGTGTTGGCGCCAGCCATGATGGTCTTCTCCTGAAATGCGCTCTTCAGTGAGCGCTGTTGCGAATGGTCAATGGTAGCAGCACCCCGCCGCGTGCAGCGCAGCCGCGTGCAATGCCACATCGTGAACTCGCAAGATGGAAGCGCCGCGCGACTGCATGGCGACCGCAGCCTGCACACTCGCCTCATCACGACGCTTGGGATCGCGTTCGCCCGTGAGCGCACCAAGGAAGGACTTGCGACTTGCCGACACGACGATCGGCGCCGAGAGCACCGCAAACTCATGCAACCGATCCATGAGCTGGATGTTCTGGGCAACGCTCTTGCCAAAACCAAGTCCGGGATCGACCGCGACTGCCGTGGCATCGATCCCCACCTGCGTCGCAGCCGCACATCGTGTCCGAAGAACGGTCAGCACATCCTGCACCACATCCGCGTAGAAAGGCTCCCGGAGGTAGCGATCGCTGTAGGAATCCTGCGCGGGTTCGCAGATGCGGTGCATCAGGATCACTCCGACGCCAAGCGAAGCAACCGTCCTCAGCATCTCAGGATCATCCGTGCCACCACTCACATCGTTAACAATCACAGCACCCGAGGCGACCGCCGCTCGCGCGACGGCCGCACGAGTGGTATCGACCGAGATGCACACTTGGTTCGGCAGTTTCGCCGAAAGCCGCTCGATGACAGGCAGCACGCGCGCCATCTGCTCCGAGTCGGTGACCCGCGCAGCGCCCGGCCGCGTGCTCTCCCCGCCCACATCCACGATGCGCGCCCCCTGCTCGGCGCAGCGCAGCGCATGATCGGTCGCACTGTCGGTCGTCGCGTGATCACCGCCGTCGGAAAACGAGTCGGGGGTCACATTGACGATTGCCATCAAGACGCACCGCGACGGTGTCGCGTCGCCACCGACCGACCACTTCAGCACTCGGCCGTTCCCGATGCGCCACTCGCGCAGACGGTTGCTTTCAGGAATCGTTCCCGTCACTCGCACTCCCCTGCGTGCTCTTGCTGTCCTTCGCGTCAGGCGCATCGCTCGGACGTTTCGTGGCTTCCCCTTCCTCGCGTGCATCCGCGCCGGCGTTCTCTTCCGATCCGCCGCGCATGCGGGATGCAAGAGCTTGGTCGTACGCAGCGGCCAGCGTCGGCGTCGGAATCATGATGGCCGCCTCCGAAGACCGTTCATCTGCCCGAAGCGACAATGCGATGGGCGGACTCCGCGCGGGAATCGCGGGCCACGGAATGTCGCCACCGCCGAACGAATCTGCGAGTTGACGCGCCACCTTGACGATCTGCCCGACGGAAACGAATGCCTCCATCTGCGCGCCGGGCACGAGCCATGGACGCATCGCCACGAGCGTTGCCTCTCCATCGAGTGATTCGCCGCCCTGTGCCGCCTTGATGGCACGCTCGACGACATCTGGGCGCTGACTGAATGTGACGACCACTCCAGTCGGCAAGACCTTCACGAGTCCGTGCATCCCGCGCGTTCCAAAGAGCGCCTGCTTCGACAACTGACGCATCGCGACTCCGCTGAGATCTGCCCCTTCCGCCTCGCTTGCACCGAGCGGCGTTTCCTTCAACTCAAACGCATCCGCCACGATGCCATTCTTGAGCGTTCGCCCGTCTTCCCACGCGGGTTCGCGCCGAACGCCTTCCTGCTTGCCGACCTGCGCGAGCAGCCACGTGCGGAAGAGGTCGCGGATTGCCTCCGGCTTTTCGGTTTCGATCAGCAGGGCGCAGTCATTGAGAAGACCTCCCGCCAGCACGCCCAACTTCGACGGGTAGCACGCGAAGCGAACGCTCTTCACTCCCTCCTTCGCCTCAGCAAGCCAGCCCGGCAGCATGCCATCCGCGCCGACTGCTGCTGCGAGCTCATCGAGTTTGCCGGTGCCTCCGAGCGCCTGCGCATCGATGGCGCCTGCGAGATAGAACGGATTGCGCGGCAAGCCCGCGAGCGTTCCACCGCTGCCAGCCACCGGCGCGGATCCCTTCGAGAGTCGCTGCAACTCGCTCTCCTGCGAGTACACCGCAACGCTCCGAATCGAGAGCCCCAGCGCATCGACATCGAGCACGAGTACGCCGCTCTCCACACCACCGAACAACGCCTGCAACTTCGCGGGCGCAGTGACCGACTGCGCAAAGACCTCAAGTCCCGCAGCATCCTTCGCCTTCTGCTCGGCGGAGCGACGAGATTCACCGAGGGCTTCAGCGCCCGCCCACGCCACCGCATCGCCGCGGCGCGACAACTCCACCGCCCGCGCACCGACGCGCGAAGTCCACAGCCCAGCGATGCCGCCTTTCGCGTCATAGCCATCGATGTCAGCCTTCGACCGCGCGACCAGCACATGCCGCTGCAGAGCCCGCGTGAAGACCGGCTCGCCACGCATCCGAGCGCTGCCATCTGCGGTCGGCGGGAGATTCGCCGAGATGAACGCAGGCGGATTCTCTGCGGGCACGAGCAACAGGAACGCTCGCCCCTCGTTGCCGCGGGTCCCAGCGGACCACAGTACGAGCGATCCGCGTTCATCCAGACCTTCCGTGATCCCAAGCGCGCTCCGCAACTGATCCATCGGCCGTCCCACCAGCACAGACTCCTTGCGGTCCATCGCTGCGATGCAGGATTCCGCATCGGCGTTCACCGAAGCGAGGTTCGGCACGACGATGAAGCTTGCCGCATCGGGCGGGATCAGCGCGAGCACATCATCGAGTGCGTCTGCCGCGGCGGGGGGAGTGGCGCCGAAGACGACGCCCCACAGGAACAGCACGCCCATCGCACCGAATGACAGACCGTGGCCACTGCGACGAACCGATGCGCTCATGACTTGGTCGCTGGTGTCTGCTGTACGGCGGACTTCTCGGATGGCCCCTTGGCTTCGAGCGCCTTCTCGATGCACGAGCGCAGCTCTGCGCTGTCGGGCTTCGTGGAACTCGAGAAGAACTGCACAGGCTGCCCATCACGCCCGACCACATACTTGCAGAAGTTCCAGCCCGGCAACTTGCCTGTTCGCGTGCCGAGGAACTCATAGAGGGCGGATTGCCCTTGCCCCGCAGCCGTCTGGCTCTTTTCGGTGATCGGGAATGTGACGCCGTAGTTCTTGCTGCAGAAGGATGCGATCTCCTGTGCGCTTCCAGGCTCCTGACCTCCGAAGTCGTTGCTCGGCACACCGAGAACGACAACATCCTTCCCCTTCATTTCGTCGTACAGCTTCTGCAGGCCCGCGTATTGCGGCGTGTAACCGCAGCGGCTCGCCACATTCACGACGACAACCACTTTTCCCTTGAACTGCCCGAGGTCCATGGCTGCACCATCGAGCGCCTTCATCTGAATCGAGTCCATGCTCTTGTCCTTCCACTTTTCGTTGAGTTCGGGGGTCTGCGGAGCCTGCTGCGCACATGCGGCTCCCGTCGCAAGCAAGATGGCACCGACGATGGCGTGACGGATGTTCTGGATCATGTTGCCTTCCTTGTTGCGCGGTCCGGGAGAGGAGGATGGGAGGTCAGGCGATGCGAATCGCCGGCAGTCCAGCATCACTCCACTGTGACGCTCTTGGCGAGGTTGCGCGGCTTGTCCACATCCTTGCCACGCAGCACCGCAGCATGGTAGGCGAGGAGTTGCAGCGGAATCACATTCACCACTGGCTGCAGCGCCTCGATGGTCTGCGGCACATAGAACACTTCCTCCGCCATGCTGCGGATCTCCTCGTCGCCCTCGGTGGCGACGGCAATGACATGCCCGCCGCGGCTGCGTACTTCGGAGATGTTGGCCAGCACCTTTTCATACTGCGAGTTTCGCGTGGCGATGAACACCACAGGCATGCCCTTGTCGATGAGCGCGATGGGACCATGCTTCATTTCGGCGGCCGGCATGCCCTCCGCATGGATGTATGAGATTTCCTTCAGCTTGAGCGCCCCCTCGAGCGCAACGGGATAGTTCGCGCCACGCCCGAGGAAGAGCCAGTTCTCGCGATCCACATACTTCGCGGTGGCGCTTCGAATGCTATCGCTGCGCTCGAGCACGCGCGTGATGCGATCTGGGATCGCATTCATCTCGGCGATGAAGCTGCTGACGAAATCCTGACTGAGGTAGCGGCGTCGGCCGATGAACAGCGACAGCATGGCAAGCGCCATGATCTGCCCCGTGAACGCCTTCGTGCTCGCCACGCCGATTTCAGGACCCACGCGGAGATACACGCCGGCGTCCGTCTCGCGTGCAATCGTCGATCCCACCACATTCACCACCCCAAGTGCGAGCGCACCGCGCTGCTTCGCCTCCTGCAAGGCGGCAAGCGTGTCGGCGGTCTCGCCCGATTGGCTGACCGCGATCACCGCGGTCCCGAAATCGACGATCGGATTTCGATAGCGGAACTCGCTGGCAAAGTCATGCTCCGCGGCGATTTTCGCCAGATCTTCCATGAGGTACTTGCCCACCATGCTCGCGTGGAGCGCGGTGCCCTGTCCGACCATCACGATCCGCTTCGCATTGGCGAGCGTCCGCGCATGTTCGCCGATGCCGCCGAGGACGATCGAACCCGTTCGGCTGTCCGCGCGCCCTTGCATCGTCATCCGCAAGGATCGTGGCTGCTCGAAGATCTCCTTGAGCATGTAGTGCTCGTAAGGACCGAGCTCAATCTCGGCAAGTTCGAACTCCAGTTCCCGTACCTCCGCGGTGATCGGGACATCATCAATGGTCGCGGTTCGGAAGTTGTCACGAGTCAATTTGGCAACGGTGAAGTCCGGCAGCGTGAACGCCTGCGTCGTATGGGCCACGATCGCACTGGAATCGCTTGCCACGATGAACTCGCCGTTGCCGACACCCACCAGCAGCGGCGATCCCTTGCGGGCAACGACGAGCGTGTCGGGTTCCTCCGCACAGATGACTGCGATGGCATAGGCGCCCGTGACCTCGCGCAGCGCAGCCTGCACGGCCTTCTCGAGATCTCCGTGATACAGCTCGCCGATGAGATGCGCCAGAACTTCGGTGTCGGTCTCGCTCGTGAAGGTATGCCCCTTCTCTTCGAGGTACTTCTTCAGCGACGAGTAGTTTTCGATGATCCCGTTATGGATGATCGCGATGCGGTGTCCCGCCGTGAGATCGTCGCGGTGCGGGTGAGCATTCGCCTCGGTGACGCCACCATGTGTTGCCCAGCGGGTGTGTGCAATGCCGATCGTGCCTTGCATTCCGCCCGCCGCTTCCACCTTCTCCTCAAGAACGCGGACGCGCCCCACCGATCGGCAGACATGGACCTCGCCATCGAGGAGTCCGACACCGGCCGAGTCGTATCCGCGGTACTCGAGCCGCTTGAGCCCCTCAAAGAGAATCGGCAGAGCCTGCTTGCGTCCGATGTATGCGACGATTCCGCACATTGGGTGGTCCTCTCATGAATCCGCGCCGCCCCAAGGGTGTCCGAGAGACGACGGTCAACTGCACATTGTCCGCAGGAACGAGTGCAACGGCGGACAAAAAAAGGGTACCGTACCGACTCGTCCAACGCATGGTGCGACGGATGGATCGAAAGACGGCTTGGAGACACCGACGCATGGATGCGCCGGACAAACAAGACCCCACCACGGAACGAAAGAATGCTGTCCGCGCCGACATGCGCGGGCAGTTGCATGCGTTGACGGATGCGGAGCGTGCATCTCGCTCAGCTGCAGCGTGCGCGCGCATCCTGAAGTCGCCTGCGTTTCAGTCTGCGGTCTGCGTGATGCTGTACATGCCACTGCGCAGCGAGGTCGATGTGATCGCCGTGGTGCTCGAGGCGTTTCGCCTCGGCAAGACCGTGTGCGTTCCCCGCGTGGCTGAGGGCGGCAAGTCGATGCACGCAGTCGAGATCAAGTCCATCGACAACGAATCGATGGCATCGGACGCGCTGGGCGTGCGGGCGCCGCGCAGCGGCCGCACGATGCCGCAAGACTCGATTGATCTGGTGATCACCCCAGGCATCGCATTCGACCTGCGCTGTGAACGACTCGGTCGCGGGGGCGGTTTCTACGACCGATTCCTGACCAAGGCGCATCGGCGGACCACGACGATCGGCATCTGCTTCGACTTTCAACTGGTCGACGAGATACCGAGCCAGACAGGCGATGTTCCCGTCCACGCGGTTGTCACGGATCGCCGCGCGATCGAGCACAGCGCGTCGCACCCCGTGCTCTCGCTTCCGCACCACTCCAATCCTCAGCAGTCGAACGGCGCATGACGCCGATACAGACATTGTCCATCACTCCACGGAAGGAACCTCACCCATGACACTCGAAAGCCAAGTCCCCCGCACTCCCCATGTGCAGCCCTTCGCCGCTGCGCGCAGCAAACTGATTCCGATCACGCTTGCGATCGTCGGCTCGCTCGCCGTCGTCGGCGGCACCTATTACTTCAGTCGATCGGAGGGAACGCCATCGGCGGACAAGGTCGCTGCGAATCCCATTCCTCCAGCCGCGGTCGTCGCGCCTGCGAATCCCGAGGTCATGCCCGAAGTGAAGCTGCAGCAGCCGCAGCAGCAGGTTGCGCTCGTGCAGGCGGCGCCGACAACGGCGACGGCGACCGCGACGCCTGCGCTCCCAGCAGCGAACGCAACAGCGGTGGTTCCATCGCCCGCACCGACGCAAACCGCCCTGGGCAGCGTGCAGCCGCCGTCCACCATGCCGTCACCGGTGGCAGGTGCAGCCAACCTTGCTTCGGCGCGCACTCTGCTTGCATCCGATCCTGTCGGCGCGCGTCTCGCGTTGACGCAACTCATCGACAGTCGCCAGCTGAGCGGGGCGGACGAGCTCGCTGCGCTGCAGGCGATCCGTGAAGTGAATGCCAAGCTCTTCTTCTCACCGATGGTTGCCCCCGGCGACATCGTGACGAAGAGCTACACCGTCCAATCCGGGGACACACTTGCCAAGATCGCCCGCCGAAGCGGCGTGCAAGCGGACTGGCGCATCATCCAGCGCATCAACGGACTCAAGAGCGAGAAGTCGCTGCGCGTCGGACAGTCCATCAAGATCCCCGTCACGGCATTCCATGCGGAAGTATCCAAGTCCTCCTACATCATGCGCGTCTATGCGGGTGAGGGACCGACTCGCGTCATGATCGCCGCATTCCCTGTCGGTCTCGGCGAATTCGACTCCACCCCGACGGGCGTATTCATGGTGCGACCCAAGAGCAAACTGATCAATCCCGAATGGAAAAACCCGCGCACCGGCGAGTCCTTCGCAGCGGACGACCCGAAGAATCCGATCGGTGAGCGGTGGATCGGCCTGTTGGGCGTGGAAGCGCACAATCAAGGCTTCAAGGGCATCGGCATCCATGGAACGGTCGAGCCTGACTCGATCGGAAAGCAGGCATCGATGGGTTGCGTGCGAATGGGAGACCGCGATGTCGAGATGATCTACGAACTGCTGACCGAACCGAACAGCACCATCTTGATCGCGCCGTAGGTTGCGGCTGGGTGTGCGACCTGGAGTTCGACCTCAGCCGTTCGATCCAGTGGCTCGCTGGTCCGATCGAGGATCAGGGCGTCCACGGGCCGGCCTGATTCCACTCGCCTCGCGCAGGTCCCTCGGCCGTACTGCCGAATGCGGTGCCGACGGACATGCGCCCACTCGCAGCAAGCCGCGCGGCGAGCCGCAGCGCCTCCTTCATCGCGCTCGGATTCGCCTTCCCCTCGCCAGCGATTTCGAACGCCGTCCCGTGATCAGGGCTCGTTCGAATGATCGGTATTCCAAGTGTCACATTGACTGCCGTATCGAACGCCACCAGCTTCAGCGGAATGAGGCCTTGGTCGTGATACAGCGCAACGACGAGATCGTGTCGACCGAGCAGTGCATCGCGGAACACCGCGTCCGGTGACCAGGGTCCCGTGACATGAATGCCGGCGTTGAGCGCCATGTCGATGGCAGGTTGGATGATGCGCTCCTCCTCGTCACCGAACAATCCGTGTTCGCCCGCATGCGGATTCAGTCCACACACGGCGATCCGCGGCGAGGCGATGCCGAGATCCTTGCAGAGGCGATTGCCCAAATCGATCGGGTCGAAGACGCGGCCGATCGTCAGCAAGTCGCGGAGGTTCATGAGCGGCACATGCGTCGTCGCGAGCGCCACCCGCAGTCGGGGTGAGGCGAACGCCATGCAGTGACGACGAGCGCGCGCGCGAAAAGCGAAGAGCTCCGTATGCCCTGGCCATCGGTAGCCCGCGAGCGACCACGACTCCTTGCTGATGGGCGCGGTCACGACCGCATCGACTCGGCGCGGGTCGCCGCTGGCGCGCATCGCGTCGCTGATCGCCGCCTCCACATACGCCTTGCTCGCGATGCCGCCCGGCTTCGAAGGTTCTCTTCCATGAAAGAGGCCCAGGACCTGCCCATGGTCCAGCACGACATAATCCGAATCGATCTCGTACTGCGCTCGGTCGCCCCCCGCGGCAACTCGAACCCAGTCAATGGGGATGCCGCTGGTTTCCGCCGCAACATGCATCGCGTGGTTCGATCCATGAATGAACCACCGCCCGAGCGCACGGACCTCGGGATCCTGCAGTGCTTTGACCGTGACTTCCGCTCCGATGCCCGAGGGGTCACCGAGCGACACGGCAATGGTGGGACGCTTGGCGTTCACTTCGGAGGGATGCTACGGGGTAAAACCGTTGGAATCGCTGGGAAACGGACGATGAGCAGCAGTACAGTGCGGTGGCGTCACCGCGCGCCGTCACGCATGCCAGAACCCACCGCCGATCCAAGGCATTGCCCGCACATTGATCGCCATGACCCGCGTTGCACATCGCGCTTCTCGCTCGGCGAGGTCGAGCAGATGTTCGCGTTCTGTTGCGGCGGATTCCATGGCTGCGCCATGTTCCACCGGCTGAACCTTGAGCAGCGCTTCGCCGCAGTCACGAAGCCCGATCAGCCCACGATGCTGCAGAACCACCGCGTTCCTGCCGCGATGCAAGCCACCATCCATGGCAAGCCTCTCCGCCGCTGATCGACGACGACGCGACTTCCTCGCATTCTGCCGCGTGGAGTGCGGTCTCGCACCTCTGACGCTCGAGGCATACGGGCGGGATCTCACGCTGCTCGCCACTTGGCTCGATGCACGCGGGACAAGTGATCCGGCCATGGCCAGCATGTCGGATCTCGCGGACCATATCCGTTGGATGTCCCGAGAGAAGTCCTACGAACCCACGACGGTCACGCGGCATCTTGCGACGCTGCGCGTGTTCTTCCGTTGGCTTCATGCGACGGGTGCGATCCCTCGCGATCCAGCGAGACTTCTCGAGCGTCCAACGGCGTGGAAGCGGCTCCCCGGCACGCTGACGCCGCGGCAGATGAAGAGCCTGATGGAATCACCGAATCCCGAACAAGGCGTTCTCTGGCTTCGCGACAAGGTGATCCTGGAACTGTTGTATGGCGGCGGGCTTCGGGCGAGCGAGATCTGCACGGTCAAGGTGAACGACTTCCATCCCACCATCGGCTCTCTCGCCGTCACTGGCAAGGGACGCAAGCAGCGCGTGGTACCGATCGGTGTGCCCGCCATCGAATGGACCGAGCGCTATCTCCGAGAGTGTCGGCCGCGGCTGGCGGAGGCGGGAGCTGGCGTGGATGACTTTCGACTGCTGCTCTCCTTCTCGGGGCGCCCGCTCGAGCGCGTGGCGATCTGGCAACTCGTGAAGAAGCATGCGGCGCTCGCCGGACTGAAGGATGTCCACCCGCACACGCTTCGCCACTCCTTTGCCACGCATCTCGTGGCTGGCGGCGCGGACTTGCGGTCGGTGCAGGAGATGTTGGGGCACGCGAATGTCACGACAACGCAGGTCTACACGCATGTCACACGCGACCATTTGCGCGAGACGCTGTTGAACTGCCACCCTCGCGAGGCGCGCGTCAGCCGACCTCGAGCCGCCGCGGAAAAAAGTGCAATCGCGCCGCCCGCTTCACGAGGTCGAGCGTCTCCTCGGTGACACGGTTCGCGCGGCGGCATCCATCGCGGAGGATGTCGATGATGACATCGTCATTGCCCTCGAACTGCTTGCGCCGCTCGCGCATCGGCTCGAGCAGGGCGTTCAAGGCCTCACCGACTTCCTGCTTGATGTGTCCATCGCCGATGTTGTCCCCGCGCGCATAGCGATCCTTCAGTTCCGCCACACGCGCCGGATCGGGGATGAACGCCTCGACATACTGGAACAACGCGTTGGTCACATCCCCTGGATCGGTCGGACTCTGCCGGCCGGTGAAGATCTTGCCGACCTTCTTCTGGACTTCCTTCGGCGAGTCCGAGATGAAAATCGCGTTCCCGAGGCTCTTGCTCATCTTTTGAACGCCATCGATGCCCATCAGCCTTCCCACGGGTCCAACATCCGCGTTCGGAATCGGAAAGGTTCCGCCAAGCGCCACATGCTCGCCATCCTCGGCATGCTCGGAAACGCCGCAGAACACCTGATTGAAACGGCGCGCCACTTCGCGCGTCATCTCCAGATGCGGCACTTGATCCTCGCCGACGGGTACGCCGACAGGCCTGAACGCAAGGATGTCCGCTGTCTGGCCGACGGCATACAGCGGGAATCCGAAGGAATAGGTGTCGCCGAGGTTCTTGATCTTGATTTCGTCCTTCAGCGTGGGATTGCGCATCACACGATTGAAGGGAATCAGCATCGCGAACAGGAAGGTGAGTTCGGCGATCGCCGGCACCTCGCTCTGGAGGAAGATCGCGGATTGCCGCGGATCAATCCCCATGGCGAGATAGTCCCGCACAATCTCGATGGTGTCGCGGCGGATCTCGTCGGAACGCTCGGCACGCGTGGTGAAAGCATGCATGTTCGCAAGCAGGAAGTAGCACTCGTGCGTCGACTGCAACTCGACTCGTCTGCGCACACTGCCCACCCAATGGCCAAGGTGAAGCGTTCCCGTGGGCGTGTCGCCGGTCAGGATGCGTGGCTTCGCGCTGGCTGCGGTCATAGCGCGGGATGCTACGGATCATGCGCGCAGGCTGCGCTCAGCGCATCGACTGCAGGAGATTCACGGCATTGAAGAGCATGTGCGCCATGATCGGTGCTGCGAGGGAACCCGTTCGTGCAGCGCACCAACCGAGGAGCGCACCGAGCGCGAAGAGCATCGCCAGTCCCGGTGCAACGGCACCCCCAACCAGCGCAGGGATGTGCACCAGCGCAAAGATCGCTGCGGTGAGCAGGATGGCAGTCCAGGCAGAAAGCCCAACGCGCCGAAGCACTCCAAGCATCGCGCCGCGGAACATGACCTCCTCGACCGCAGGAACAACGAGCACCACACAGCCCATCAGGAGCCACTGCCGCAGGTCGATCGGCCTCGTGCCGAGCAGTTGCAGTGTGCTGTGACCCTCGAGCGGGACGGCGGGACCGCCGAGCGCCACTTGAACGCTTGCGACCACGGTGCCGATCGCCTGCAGCGGAAACCAAGCTGCAGCCAGCGCCGCGGCACCGAGCAGCGCAGCCTTCGCGCGGCTCCACGAGTGTGCAACGTGGTCGGATCGCATGAGAAACAGAAGGGCTGCCACCATCTGCAGCAATGCAGCCGAACCGATCATCCAGAGCGTGCCGTCGATGGACGGAGCACTCCCCTCGGTCTGCGGAGGCGCCATGCGCGATCCCATGGCAGCACCCAGGGCAGCGAGCACCTGAAGAGTCACGAACAGCAGCAGCGAGTTGCCCGCACTGAGCTGCCACCGGCTCCTCACGAATCTCGCAGACCGCCAGACGCCCGAGATGGCGATCGCTCCCGCCACACAGCCACCGACGATGATCGTGCCCCACATCCATGCGCTCTGCGGCGCATCGTGGGGCGAGAGGGGCGTTTCCGCCCTACCCTCTGCACAGACGCAGGCCACCGCACCGATGAACGACAGGCTCAAGAGCATCCTGCGACGAAAGCGTGCCGAGGTGAAGGCAGCGCAAACCGCCGTTTCCATCGAACGCCTTCGCGAGCAGATCTCGGAACTCGGGCGCCCTCGCAACTTTTTCCAGTCGGTGGTGGATCGCGGCAAGGCATCGCGGACACGCGTCATCGCCGAGATCAAACGCAGCAGCCCCAGCGCCGGGTTGATCCGCGAGGACTTCGATCCCGTTGCCATCGCGCGAAAGTATCACGCTGCAGGCGCTGCGGCGATCTCCTGCCTCACCGATGAGGTGGACTTTGGTGGACGCCTTGAGTTCATTCATGCGATTCGCGATGCAGTCCCGCTGCCTGTGCTACGCAAGGACTTCATCGTCGATCCCTACCAGATCTGGGAGTCCCGCGCGGCGGGCGCCGATGCGATCCTGCTGATCGCCGAAGCACTGCGTGAAAGTGAGATCATCGACTTCCAGATCCTCAGCGTCGAACTCGGCATGACCACCCTGCTGGAAGTGCACGACGCAGACAACCTGTGCCGTGCGATGCAGCATGTCGGATTCCCTCACGCGGGCTACTCGCTGCTCGGGATCAACAATCGAAACCTCCGCACGATGAAGACGGACATCCACCACTCCTTCCGTCTTGCTGAACTGGTCGAGGACACGCGCGTGCTCGTCAGCGAGTCTGGCATCACATCGGGCGATGACCTTCGTCGGCTCCGCGAACATGGCATCCACATCGTGTTGGTGGGCGAGCATCTGCTTCGACAACCAGACCCAGGGACGGCGCTGCGCGAGATGACTGCGTGAGTGCCGCCAGGCGTGGCGGCGCACCTCGCCGCGGCGAGCACGGTCAGCCGCAAATGACGGGCGAGAGACGCTCGGCGATGCGCCAGCCCGTCAGCGCGGCACCGATGCGGATCTGATCCCCCGCCACGAACAACTGCAGCCCGCAGCCCGCGTCGAGGCTCCAATCCGGGCGAATCCGCCCGACCAGGACTGGATCGCGGCCTGCAGCGGACAGCGGTTCGGGAAAGCGGTTGCCGATGCGGTCGTCGACGATCTCCACGCCCGCCGCTTCCGCAAGGAGTTCGCGAGCACGCGACTCGGAGAGCGGTCGCTCAAACTCAAGCGCGATCGACTCGCAGTGCGCGCGGAGGACAGGCACGCGAACGCAGGTGGCCGTGACACGGAGCTGCCGATCATTCCAGATGCGCCGTGACTCGTGCAGCAGCTTCGCTTCCTCTTCGTTGTAGCCCTCCGCGCCCACGGCACTGTTGTGCGAGAAGCAATTGAAGAGACACTGCCGGCCGAACACGCTCATGTCCAGCGGTTGGCCAGCGGCATACGCGCGCGCCTGCTGCTCCAGTTCGCGCATCGCCGCCGCCCCTGCGCCGCTGACCGCCTGATAGGTCGACACCACCATGCGACGCACGCGTGCCTCGCGGTGCAGCGGCGTCGTCGCAACGAGCGCCACGATGGTCGAACAGTTCGGCACGGCAACGATGCACGGCGTGCGACAGGTGTCCAGCACATCACCGTTGACCTCCGGGATCACCAGCGGAACGGCAGCATCCATCCGGAACGCACTCGAGTTGTCAATCGCCCACGCGCCATCGCGAACAGCCCGCGGCGCCCACTCACGCGAGACTCCCTTTCCCGCCGAGAAGAACACCATATGCACTCCGCGGAAACAGCCCTCCTGCAGCGGTTCAATGCCGACCTCCCGCGTCCCAACCCGGACGGTCTTGCCTGAGGACCGCGGACTGGCAAAGAGCCGCAGGCCATCGAGGGGCGCGCCCGATTCCTGCAGAATTCGCAGGAACTCCTGACCCACCGCGCCCGTTGCTCCCACCACGGCGAATGGCCCCATGGCAGACAGTGTGGCGGGGTTCAAAAGAAAACCTCAAAACGACTTGCCATCTCCCAACTGTATCGTACGGTTGTCTTGTTCAGTTCTTCGGCTGCGTACGCCAAGGCGCTGGACGACCATGAAGGGAAACATCATGTCATCGAAACCAGCGAACTCGACGAAGACAACGACCAAGTCCACCAAGCTTTCGGACGCGGATCTCGAGAAGGCGAGCGGAGGCGGCGCCAGCCGCGTCTCTCGCAACTCCACCGCCGCCCGCCAAGCGCGGACTCCAAAGCGCTGATCTGCGCCAGTCTCCGGCCGGCGTCCTGTCGGTTTCGGTGAATGACCACGCGGTCGGTGACCGTTCTCTGCTCCTGAACGGCCGCCGATCGCTTTTCATTTTCCTCGTGCAGATCCGGCGGAGGGGCTCGAAGGCGCATCGATGGGCGGCACATCGAGCATCTGTCGACGAGCCATCTCACGGAAGCGACCCTCCATGCGGACGAGATCGTCGAATGTTCCCGTCTGCACAACACGCCCCGCCTCCATCACGAA
Source organism: Planctomycetia bacterium (assembly GCA_005799495.1). Classification (GTDB taxonomy): domain Bacteria; phylum Planctomycetota; class Phycisphaerae; order Phycisphaerales; family SM1A02; genus F1-60-MAGs104. Next base: position 13,460 of record SYGP01000028.1, on the reverse strand, counting down.
GATTCGATCGCACGACCGCACCGTGCTGAGTCGATGCGCGACGATGATGCGGGTCGCGCGAAGTCCCTCCAGGCTCGACACGACCTGCGCCTGCGAAATCTCATCCAGCGCGCTGGTCGCCTCGTCGAAGACCAGGATCTTTGGCCGCGCGACCAGCGCTCGCGCGATGAGCAGCTTCTGCAGTTGTCCACCCGACAGAGTTTGGTCGGTCACATAGGTGTGAAGGCCCATCGGCATCCGTTCCACCTCGTCGGCAAAACCAGCTGCCTCGAGCGCCCGCTGCGCATCCGTACTGGTGTAGAGCGTGCTTCCCACGATGTTCTCCAGGATGGCCCCTGGAACGATGCGCGTGTTCTGAACGACGGCACCGATCTGCCGTCGCACCGAGACCAAGTCGAGACGGTCGAGATCCTTGCCATCGAGCAGCACCTTCCCACTCGTGGGCTTGCGAAGACCAAGCACCAGTTGCAGCAGCGTGGACTTGCCGCTCCCGCTCGCGCCCACGACTGCGACATTCTCCCCCGCCTCGATGCGGATGTTGACCCCGGAGAGAATCTCGTTCGCACTCCCTGGGTACGCGAAACGAACATCGGCGATCGTGATCTGTCCAGAGATCACGCCCGGCACCTCACGCTCGCCCGACGACTCCACCTCGGCATCGAGGATCGGTCGGATGCGGCGGAATGTGGACTGCAGCAGCGCAAGATCGCCCAGTCGCGTCCCGACTTCGAGCAAGGAAAACAGCGCGGAGGTGAACGCCGCGATGAACATCACAAACTGCGCGACACGAACGGGCGCATCGATCGGCGAACTCTGCAAGGCGCCTGGCGATGCGAAGCGCTGCGAAAAGATGATCCAGAACACGGTCGTGCAAAGCACTGGGAACGCAGCGGTAAACACCTCATAAAACCGATCCAGCAGGTGGATTCGCATCGAGAACGATCGCGCCACGCGGAACCGCTCCAGCCATCGGAGTACGGCGAACTGATCGGCCGCCGCTCCCCGCAGCGCATCGATACCGCCGATGTATTGGAGCATGACGGAGGACAGTCCGCCGTGCGATTCGAGCGAATCCATCGAGATTCGCGCGCGCTTCAAGCTGATCAGCACACTGACGAGCACGGCGATCAGCATGAATGCGAAGCCGACGATCGCCGCATTCACATCCACGGCTGCCATGACCGAGAGGTAAACCACGGAAAACGCGCCCGCCATGATTGCGGCAACCGCAGAGCCGGAGAGCACCTGCTGCATGTTGCCCACCGACAGGATGCGATCGGCGAGATCGCCGCTGGTGAAGGTTCGGAACGCCTCGACAGGCATGCGCAGGCAACGGTCGAGAATCCCTCCGAGTGCCCGCCCATCCATGCGCGTCTCGGCACGGAGCAGCAGGTTCGAGACGACAAACGAGCACGCGGCGGATGTGACTGTCGTCGCGAGCAGCACCATCCCGACGAAGAAGAGTCCCCAGCGATTCTCGCTCGGAATCACCCGAGAAATGAGCAGCCCGGTGCCGATGGGAATCGCGAGGCTGACGAGCACACCGAGTCCAGCCATGATGAACGCCAACAGGAAGTCATGCTCCGATCCCTTCGTGATGAAGCGCAGGAACTTCCAAACGCTGATCCGCTGTGGTCCGAGCGTGGGATGGAACTGCGATGCCGTCTTGACCAGCGTCGACGCGAACGCTTCGTCGACCGGGAAAGGCCCCGCGATCGCACCAGAGGAGTGCACAAACGCCATCAATCCCTTGGGTGTGGCGAGCACCGCCACAGGGGCCTGATCCTCGGCACGGAACGCGAGCACTGATCCAATGTCCTGCTTCCACCACCCTGGATCAAGGAACACCGTGCGAATGCCAAGCCCTGCCACATGTGCGAAGGTCTGCTCGGGCTTTCTCGTCACATCCCGCGGGACACGCGTCGGCACCTGATCGGGTTCGTAGCCCATCATTACCGCCAACTGAATGCACGCGCGCACCACGGGCGGCAGGCGAGTATCGGGCTGATACATCCAACGCGGACCCGTGCGCGTCGTGACGAGCGATTGGATCCGCTGCTCGAACGCAAGCGATCCGCTTGCCGTATCGACCAATCGACGCATGTGCCGCGCATACGACGCTTCGGCGGTCGACTGCCCACGGCGTTCCAACTCCTCCGTGACACGCTTCGCAGCATCCGCAAGCGAGAGTTTCGGGCTGAGCGTTCCACCGCACCCCGCGAGCGTCTTGGCGAAGCCCAGCCGCAGTGCCTCCGCGGCAGTGCCCGACGCAGCCGCGGCCAGCGCGCCGGAGGGCAAGCGCAGGAACTCCGCCGTCGACTCGGGAATCAGGTCTACGGGAAAGAGAGGTCCCTGCACCGCAGAACCCGGCAGCAGTTCGCCGATTCGGTGGCGGCGCTGATGTCCCTTGCGATAGGCGAACACCTGCACGGAACCGGAGAGCAGGATCAGGATCGAATCATCCTGCAAGGGAACGCCTCCGCGACGATCCGCAGTCTGTCGTATGCCACCGAGAGCGGCGAACACGCTTGCAAAGTCATTCGCAGCGATGCTCATGCGTGCGACCCCCCGGAGATCAGTTCGTGGTAACGCCCTTGCTTCGCGATCAGCTCCTCATGCGTGCCGCGTTCGACCACCTCGCCCTGATCCATCACAACGATCTCGTCCGCATCACGGATGGTGCTCAGCCGATGCGCCACCACGAGGCACGTCGTCCCCCGCCGACGAAGCGCCGCATCGATCGCCAACTCGGTGGTCGGATCGAGGGCGCTCGTTGCCTCGTCCAGGACGATGACAGCTGGTCGCCGACAGAGTGCACGGGCAATGTCGAGGCGCTGCGCCTCTCCGCCCGAGAAGTTCGATGCGCCTTCCGCCACCGGATGATCGAGCCCTCCACGCGAGTGGACGACCTCGGTGAGCTGCGCATCATCCACCGCTTCGAGCAACCACACATCGGGAATGTCGGGATTCCAGAGAGAGAGGTTTTCGCGGATGGAACCCTCGAAGAACGACGGACGCTGAAAGACCGTCGACAGACTCGCCGCTCGGATGTGACGCGGCACATCGCGCAGCGGGAACCCGTCGAGCAGCACTTCCCCCTCCCACGGCTCGAGCAGACCCGCGGCCAACCGTGACACCGTCGACTTCCCCGAGCCCGTTCCGCCCACGATCGCCACACGCCCACCTGCGCGAATCGTCAGTGAAAAGTCCTTGAGCAGAGGTGCCTGTCCATGTCCATATCCAAAGGTGATGTTGCGCAGTTCGAGTTGCCCAGCGGCGTACTCGATATCCGCCTTGTGATCCACGCGCGGCTCCAAGGCCAGCGGATCCGTCGCATGGCACATCACATCGTCGAGCCGACCGAGATCCGCGCGCACCGTTTGGATCTCCCGCAGCAGTTCAGCGAGGTGAGTCACGGGAGACATGAATCCCATCACGAGGATCTGCAGTGCCAGCAGCGTGCCGATGGAAATCTCACCTTCCATCACTTGCAGGCCACCCACGCCGAGCACGATGGCGGACACCACCACCGACTGCAGCCATGAGGGCACGATGCTGACCATGTTGGACAACAGTGCGGCACGCTGTCGCGCAGACGCGACACGCGCGGTGAATCCCATCGAACGCGCGAAGAAGTCCGATTCCCGCCCGCCCGCCTTCAGCGACTCGAGCGTGATCAGTCCCGCCACGATCGCTCCCTGCTTCATGCCCTCCTGCTGCGACAAGGCCTGTGCCTGATCCACTCGAGCGCGCGCGGCGAGCAGCAGGATGGTGAGGGTTGCAGCGACCGATAGGAATGCGATCACCCCCATCGTGGCACTGATCAACGAGATGGCGATCAGGAATGCCGCCAGCGTGAGGACCTGCACGATGGCAGGCGCGAACTGCGACGCGAGCATCGACGCCACCTGATCATTTGCCGAGACGCGTTCAGCAATGTCGCCTGGGTACCGCTGACCGAAGAATGTGGATGGCAAACGGAATATCTGGCGCAGGAAGTCCACGCTGCGTTCCAGCGAGAGTTGCTGCTCGACGCGCGCGAGAACGCTGCGCTGCACCAACAGCAGGATCGCCTCGACCGCCATCGCACCGAGCGCCACACCCACGAGCGACCAGGTCCATCCATCGCGTTGGTCGGACAGAACCTGATCGATGAAGGCTGCAGCGAGTCCAGGCACGGTCACCATCGGCACGGCGAGCAGCAATCCGAGGAGCACACTGAGCCAGACGGCAGCGCCCGATCCACGCATCCATCCGAGAACCAACTTCAGCGCCGAAGGCGGTCCACCGGATGCGACGAACCGATCACTCGGCTGCACATTCAGGACCACGCCGCTGAACTCCTCATCGAACTCCTCGGGGCTGACCGCGCGTCGCCCCGTGGCGGGATCCATCAGCAGGAACTCGCGCGTGTTCCACCCCTCCAGCACCACGAAGTGATTGAGTCCCCAGAAGAGGATCGCAGGAAGCTGCACATCACCGAGTCCATCGACTTCGCACTTGAGACCCTCCACCTCGAGTCCGAAGTGTCGCGCTGCATTGGCGATTCGGCGCGCGTTGGACCCGTCTCGGTCCACGCCCACCGCTTCGCGGACTTCCTCGAGCGGTCGATACGCGCGGAAATACCCGAGCACGCTGCACAGGCTCGCGGCACCGCACTCCGCTGCAACAACCTGCATTACCGTGGGGCAGCGAACGCGACGAGGCGGTCCACTCGGCAGTGAGGGCGGCGGCGGCACCTCAGGCTCTGCAACGGCAGCGGACTCGGTGCTTGCTTCGCTCATCGGATCGACTTGGATCGAAGTCCGGGAAACACCAGTTCCACAGGGCGTACATGATCCACGATGATCTCGATGTCGCATGGGACACCAGTCGTCACTGGATCGGAAAGCGTGGACTCCTTCACTTCGATTTCCACTTCACAGACGGTGCCGAAGCGTTCCTGCACCATGCGAACGAAGTCCGCATTCGGCACGCGCTGCAGGATGCGGTCTCCAGTCGTCATGAACGACTCGACGGCAACGACCTTGCCGCGAGCTTCTCCGTCGGTGCCCGCGGTCCGAGTCACAAAGTGCAGCAGTGCTTCGAACCCTGGCTCTATCAACTTCGCATCGCCGAGCGGGAGGAACGCGATGCAGCGCAGCTGATCCTTGCCGATCACCAACGCACACACATGTTGACCATCGCGCACTGCATCGCCTTCGACCACACTCACCGAAGTCACGCGGCCGGCCTGGGCGGCAACGACGACACCTCCCTGGACCTGCACCCCCTGCGCCTCCTGACTCTCGAGCCGCAGAATCACATCACCAGCCTGCACCTCGTCGCCAGGGCGCTTCAGGACCTGCGACACCTGTCCATCGAGGGGGGCAACGAGTGCAGTGATCCGTTCACCCTTCAAGAACACTCCCGTACCGAACACGGCCACGGGCACTTCGCCAAGGAATCCCCACGCGATCACCGACACAATGAGGAATCCGAGCGCGGCCGCAAATACCCAGAGGCGCGGCGAGATCACGGGACTCAATGTGTTGAGCCGGTTCCTCCCACCGACCGCCTGCATCGCCTTCTCGCGAAACAGCTTGTTCTCGCCTTGCGAGGTTGTCGTCATGCGGCGAAGGCTACTCGCGCCCCTTCAGGCGAGCGATGGGATCGCCGCGGCGCTTCACTGCTTTCCCGCTACGAGCGGCTCGTCGCTCGAGCCTCTGGACAGGCGAGATAGAAGCGACCCACCGTGGCGCGGAATGTCTCACCATCTGCACGCTCGAAGATGAAGTACCCCTCCATCGTTCCCCACGCCGTCTTCAGGGGGCAGAAACTGGAGTACTCAAAGGTCTGCCCAGGCTCGAGATGGGGATGCTGCCCAACCACGCCGGGGCCCTCCACCACACTTTCGTGCCCATCGGCATCCACGATGCGCCAGAACCTGCCCACCAGCCGCGCCGCCATCGCGCCTTCGTTGGTGATGTGGATCTTGTAGGCGAATGTGAAGTTGCCCCGTTCGGCATCGGAATGCGAATCGAGGAATGCTGGCTCGACATGAACCCGAATGCCTTCGGTCACCGCTTCGGACCCGAGTGAACGCTTCTGTGGGGACGGCATGGAACTGAAGAGTCTAGGCGGGCTTTCCCTGTCGCTGGTCGGTGCGCCGCATCGCCTCTTCGACGCACACGGCAGCAACAACATCACCCATCACATTCACCACCGTCCGCCCCATGTCAAGCAGACGATCCACCCCAAGGATGAGCGCAATGCCGGTCGGCGGCACACCCACCTGCGCCATGACCGCCATCAGCAGCGGTAACGAACCGCCGGGAACTCCTGCGACGCCGACCGAACTGATCACACACAGCACGAGGACGAGAATCTGGTCGGAGATCGGCAGGTCGATCCCAAACACCTGTGCGATGAAGAGAACGGCGCAGCCTTCAAAGAGTGCCGTGCCATTCATGTTGATCGTTGCGCCGAGAGGAAGAACGAACCCCGAGACCTCTCGCCTCACGCCAAGGTCCCGCTGGGAAAACTGCATGGTCGTCGGAAGCGTGGCATTGCTCGACGATGTGGAGAATGCAGTGACCATGACGGGAACGCACGCGCGCAGGACATGCCACGGATTGCGACGAGCCAGCACCGACAGCAGCAGCGGGTACAGCAGCAGAATCACGATCGCGTAGCAGACGAGAACGACCGCCACGTACTGAGCCAACTTCCACAACAGCTCACCGCCGAAGCGGGCGACTACCACAAAGATCAGGCAAAACACGGCGATCGGCGCGAGGCGCATGGCGAGTGACACGATGAACACCATGGCATCACCGAGGATGTCAAAGAACTCGACCGCACGGAGGCGGCGTTCCGAAGGCTGCACCCCGAGCGCAACGCCCAGCAGCAACGAGAACGCGATCAGGGGCAGCATCTGCATCTGCACGATTGCACCGAGGATGTTGCGCGGCAGTGTGGCATCGATGACCTGCATGACCACCGGCAACGCCCGATCGCCCCCAAGTGAACCACCCTCCTCGATGCGCACGGCTTCGGCACCGAATGCCTCCATCAACTCGCCCCGAATGATCGGATCGAAGCCGACGCCGGGCTGGAGGATGTTCATCGCGAACAAGCCGATCATGGTTGCCGTCGTGGAGGTGATCGCAAACAGCACCAGCGCCCGTCCCGCCACCCGTCCAAGCCTGCCAGGGTCGCCCAGTCGGGCGACTCCAGCGGCGAGCGATGCGAACACCAAGGGCACCACCACAAGAAAGAGCAAGCGCAGGAAGATCTGCCCGATCGGATTCAGAATCGAGGTGTTGATGAAGTCCAGCGCGCGCTGCCACTCGGGCACGCGGTCGGCCACGCGGTGGGCGACAGCCCCGCATGCTGCACCCATGACAAGCCCAGCGAGGATCAGCCAGTGATTTGCCCGCACGGCATGCATGCGCGGAGGCTAGCGATTGGCAGTGCAGACGCACGCTCACCGACGCTCGAGCACGAGTTCGGTTGGGCGGCCCGCACGGACGCTCGCCCACTGCAGGACACATCGCGCCGAGCGATATCCCTTGGCTGAAACGGTCAACACAAGCTGGTCGAGATTCGGAAGATCGACGGGCGGCGTGATCCCCTGCGCATCACACGCCACAACCCAGCCGTTCGGATCGCGCGGGACACCATCGAGTTCCTTGCCGAACTGCACTTGTGCTCCGGCAATCGGCGCGTCGGTCCTTGCGTCCACGACGCGGAGCGTGCTCTTCTTCCATTGCAGGCGGCGCATCTCAAGGGTTGCAGTTCCTCCGTCGGGCTCTCGGTCGATGCGCATTCGCGCCGGCGCAAAGCCCGCCATTCGCGCGTAGGCATAGGCGCGGAGCGGATGGAACCGCTGCACCTGAACGCACCCATCGCTGCCGACTGTCAGCCGCTGCGCCGCGGGCAGCCCCCAGGCTGCCTCCGCACCATCGGAGGGCAGGAACAGCGAGCACTCGACGACCACCATGGCGCCCGCCATCGACTCGCCATTCTCGTCGCGGACACACACGCGCAGCGGCGAAGCTCGCAGCGGTAGCAGCATCACATCCAATCGCGCTCGGTCCGCGAGCGACTCGAAGGGAACGCACAGGTCGTCCGGCACGGTCACTTCGAGCGCCGTTGGCTTCGATGGCTCGGCGCACCCTCGCGGCTCCGGCACGATGCTCACTTGAACGGGGACAAATCCTTGGCAAAGCACCGCGAGACTCGTGCCGCGTGCATCGAGAACGAGCGATGCCATTCCATCGGCACCCGTCACGCTGGGCTTCGCGTTCGGGCGCGGCAGGAAGCGCAAGAAGCGCGCTCCGTGCTGTCGAATCTCCGCGCCCTCGATCGGCGATCCTGTGTCGGCACGCATGACCCGAATCTGGACGGGCTTCGAAATGCACGCACCCACGGACATCACGATGACTGCACCGATTGTGAACAGAATCCACCGAGTGGACCACTGCCGATCGCCCCGCTCCACGAATCGACTGCGCCGCATGTCACCCGTGCCGAGGGTCAGCATTTTCGCTATCATTCAACCTCAAATCCACTTGGGGATTGGTGTAACGGTAGCACAACTGACTCTGACTCAGTTTGTCCTAGTTCGAATCTAGGATCCCCAGTTGTCCAGAGAGATGGGCCGACGCGTCGCGAATGCACCTCGTGCACGAACGGCTCGTCTCGCCAACCCGCTGGCTGTCCCGATCAGTCAGTCTGAAAGAGAAAGCAAATGCTTCGTCAGTTTACTGAAGACTTCAAAGCGTTCGCCGTCAAAGGAAACGCCATCGATATGGCCATTGGCATCGTGATCGGTGCGGCGTTCAACAAGATCGTGAACTCCATCGTGACAGATCTCATGATGCCGCCGCTCGGCCTCCTCATCGGTGGTGTGGACTTCAAGAACCTTCAGTTTGTGCTTCAGGACGGCAAGGCGGCAACGGAAGGCACGCCCGCCGTCGCCGAGGTCGCCATCCGCTACGGGGCCTTCCTGAACTCAATCTTGGAGTTCCTCATCGTCGGCTTGAGCGCGTTCATCGCCGTGAGGGTGATGTCACGGGTGATGCAAGCACGCGGGGCGTGATCGTGGCTGGCTCGGCAAGCAACAAGTACGGCCTTGCCGTGGGTGTCCTCGCGGCGCTCACGGTGGCGCTCGGACTTGGGTCGTGCTCGCAGCCAAAGACCAAGGCAGGTGCGGGAGTGCGGCTGTTCCGCGACGAGCGCATCAGTCGCTCGCAACTTGAGGAGTTGTCGAATGCCTTCGCAGACCGTTATTTCACATTGATGGTGGCGGCGAGCGAGCGCGTCATGCGCGACAATCCCGATCTGCAGCAGCGACGGCTCATGAACGGCATCCGACTTCTCGGCGTGTCGAGCATGTACGACATCGCCACCTCGCCCGACACGCTGACCCAACTGGTGGATCAGTATGTGGTGGTCGTGCTGCAGAACTTTTTCTGGGTCGATTCGGGGCGTGCTCATGCGATCTGGGGTGAAAGCGCGCAACTGCTCGAAGAAAATCTGCGCCGCGCTCGGGAGGACATCACCTCACTCTGCGAGCGAGTGTTCACGGACGACCAAATGCTGGAACTCGACCAGGGCGTCAACGCCTGGTGGTCGCGAAGCAAGGGAACCGAACTGGTGGCCTACGTGCGCTTCAGCGAAGTGGCTGGCGCAAAGGGCAAGAGGCTGATTGAGTCGGTGCGAGACGGTGGCGGACTCCTCGAACCACTGGACAGAGCGACGGAGCAGCTGGTGGAAGCGCAACTCGCCTACGAACGAAGTTTCTTCTGGGCCAAACGACTGCCTCTCTTCGCGAACTGGCAAGTCGAGGCACTGGCCTACGACCTTCTGCTGGTCCCCGACGTCCAAAGGACCATCGCGGGAGTGAACCGCGTGTCGGAGGTCGTCGGCGCGTTCCCAGAAATTGCCAACGCGCAACAGCCGGCGCTGCTGGCGCTGATGCAGGAGTATCAACGGTCCATGCAGGCGACCACAGCCACGCTGGAACGCGCAGCGCCACTCGTCGACGGCGTGCGCGGGGTGATGCAGGCGAGCGATGGCACGCTCGCCCAAGTCAATACGGCACTGGAGAAGATCATCGCCTTCCAATCAGAGCGGCTGAAGGCCCAGGATCCGAACGCGCCAACCGCCAAGCCGATCGAGATGTCTGAAGTCATCGAACTGGTCGGTCAGACGCGGGCGACGCTCCAGGAAGCGCGTCAGACCCTCGAAGGCGGTGGACGATTGATTGGCTCGGCGGAGGTGGACCGTCGTCTGGCGGAGATTCAGGCGACGGCGGACGCTTCGATCGATCGCATTTTCTGGCGTGTGCTTGTCGTCGTGCTGACTGCCCTCGGGGGTCTGGCACTCCTGATGTTCGTTCGTCAACGCCTCGGAGGAAACAGATGAGTCGTATCCGAGAGACATGCGTATCGCGCCCTTGGATTGGTGCGCTCTGCGTGGCTGCCGTGTTCAACAGCACCCTCGTGCTCGGGCAGCAATCCCCGCCCAAACCGATGGGTGCAGCGACGGATGCAATCCGTTTGGCAGCCGAGAAGATCCCGAAGCCAATCGATCCCAACCAGGCGGAGTTGGATGCGATGGTGGAGTCATTCCCGACCTATCGAAGTGGTGGCCGCATGATCAGCGAGGACATTGTCATCACTGGCACCGAATCCACGGCATTGATCTTGATGGAAGTGGGGCGTGCATGGACGGCAGTGAATCCCCAGTCGATCGTCACGGTGCGCCAAACGACAACTGCGGGTGACTACGCCGCGCTGGAGCGGTCGGACACCACCATCGCGGCCATTGCACGCCCGCTGACGGATCCGGAACTGGATCGTTTGCGGGCTCGTGGCAAGGAAGTCCATGAAGTGCCGATCGCGCGCGACGGTGTGGCGATCTATGTGCATGCGGACAATCCGATCGCGGGGCTCACTCGCCGCCAGTGCAACGGCATCCTGTCCGCAACGCACTTGCTGCACCCTGCGCTCGTCCTCGAGTGGCGCGACCTTGATCCGAACTCGCCTCTGGGCGATCAGTCGTTCCCGCTCTACCTTCAGGACGCCCGATCTTCGACGATGACTCGCATCACAGAGTGGTGCATGCCCGGCGAATCGCTCACGACCATCGAGACCTTCATCGAACACGGTGCGTCGTCCGTTGTGAACGCCTGCTGCGCCTACCGCACAGCGATGGGTGTCGCGAGTACCAGTGCTCGCCAGCCGCGCGCGCGCATGGTGCCGCTGGCCGAGGAAGCGGAAGGACCGTTCGTGCCTCCCACGGCGCTCACCATCGCCGATGGCTCCTACCCGCTTTGCCGCACCTTGAATCTTGTCTTCCTGACGCCCAAGGGAAGTGAAGTTCCAGAGCACATCCGCGAGTTCCTGCGCTTCTTCTGGAGCGAAGATGGACAAAGTGTGGTGGCGAGAGTGAAACTGGTACCACCCGATGCCAAGAAGATTCCTCCGCAACTCGGGACGCTGAAAGACGGCGTCTGGGATTGACACACGCCGCGTGCGCGTCGTAAGCCTCCTGCCATCCGCGACTGAGATTCTCTGCCGAATCGGCGGCGCGTCTCTGCTCGTCGGACGAAGCCATGAGTGCGATTTCCCCTCCGGTCTTGACCATCTACCAACGCTGACTGGACAGCGCACGCCCTCATTCAAGGGTGAGGGATCGAGTCTGCAGATCGATCAGGCCGTGCGCGCAGCATTGGGTCCGGGCGAGTCGCTCTATACGCTGGATGTCGATCGACTCCGTGCGCTGAAGCCCGATGTCATCCTGACGCAGGATCTCTGCGCGGTCTGTTCCATCGATCTGCCAACCGTGCAGCGCGTTGCGCACGAGATGAATCCGTCGCCGACCGTCGTGAGTCTTGATCCGAAATCCGTGTGGGATGTGCTGGATGATCTACTCCGCGTCGGCGCTGCGGTTGGGCTTGAACGCGAGGCCGACGCCGCGATGGTCGAACTTCGTGAAGGCTGGTGGACGGCCGTCGACTTCGTGAACCCCTACGAAGAGGGTCCCGAAGTGCTCTTTCTGGAGTGGATGAATCCGACCTTTGTGGGCGGTCACTGGACACCTGAATTGATCCGAGCTGCAGGTGCCCGTCACTCGCTGAACGCCGCCGGTGCAAAGAGTCGCGTGGCGTCTGCCGAGGAGATCGTTGCTGCTGCGCCCGACCGTGTGATCATCTGCCCATGCGGCCTCGCGTTGCCTGCGGTCGAAGCGGAGTTCCCCGCACTCACCTCGCAGCGCTGGTGGAGTGTGCTCCCGGCCACCCTTGACCGCGGTCGGGTGGCTCTGGTGGATGGCAACCAGATGTTCAACCGGCCTGGACCGCGTCTTGTGGATGCGTTCCGATGGATGGTGGGTTGGCTGCATGACCGCCCCGAGTTGATCCCCCACAACTTTCCCGTGATTTACCGCTGAATCGCGGGATCGCTGCGGCGAACGCATCCGCAGAATGCGCGGCATGGATATTGCTACTGTCGAAGCTCATGAACTTCGAACGCTTCACCACTCTCGCGCAAGGTGCCATCTCGCAGGCGCAGTCCGCCGCGGTCCGTGACCAACATGGCGAAATCACTTCGCTGCACCTGCTCGCGGCACTCCTTGCAGAGAAGGATGGACCAGCCGCCGGCGTGCTGGCCAAGGCGGGGCTCGAGAGCGCGCGCGTTCTTGCCACGGCACAGGCAGAACTCGCTCGGCTGCCCAAGGTCGAGGGCGCCGCACGCGGTGTCTCGCGCGATCTGACCGAGGCCTTCGGCGCGGCGGAACGGCTCGCGCAGAAGATGAAGGACTCGTATGTGTCGAGCGACCATTTGTTGATCGCGTTGGCACAGGTCAAGGGCGGCGCGCAGGAAGTCCTCGCGACGATCGGGGCAGATGCCAAGACACTTGAACGCGCCGCACAAGAAGTACGGAAGTCCAGCGGCGTTCAGGGCATCCATGACGCGGGCGGCGAAAGCACCTTCGACGCACTGAAGAAGTACGGCAAGGATCTGAACGAACTCGCCGCCTCCGGCAAACTCGACCCCGTGGTGGGACGCGATGAGGAGATTCGCCGGTGCATGCAAGTGCTCTCACGGCGATCGAAGAACAATCCAGTCCTGATCGGGGAACCCGGTGTCGACAAGACCGCCATCGCAGAGGGACTGGCGCAGCGAATCCTCAACGGCGACTGCCCGGAATCGATGCGGTCCGCCCGAATCGTGGCGCTCGATGTTGGTGCATTGCTCGCGGGCGCGCAGTACCGCGGCGAGTTCGAAGAGCGGCTCAAGGCAGTCCTGCGAGAGGTTGCCGCCAGCGAAGGACGCATCATTCTCTTCATCGATGAACTCCACACGATCGTCGGCGCGGGCCAGGCCGAAGGAGCCGTGGGAGCTGGGCAACTGCTCAAGCCTGCCCTCGCCCGAGGCGACCTGCACGGCATCGGCGCCACCACGCTC
>SYGP01000027.1 GCA_005799495.1 Planctomycetia bacterium | reverse complement strand
TTGGTCTGGGTGCCCGACCCTGTCTGCCAGACCTTCAGCGGAAAGTGATCGTCGAGTTTGCCGACGATCACTTCATCGGCAGCCGCAAGGATGAGATCGCGCTTCTCAGCCGAGAGCTTTCCAAACGCATGGTTTGCCACCGCACATGCGCGCTTGAGCATCGCCATGGCGATCACAGCTTGCCGCGGCATCGTCTCGCCAAATGGGAAATGATGCAGGCTGCGCTCCGTCTGGGCTCCCCAGTAGCGGTCGGCGGGCACCTCGATCTGCCCCATCGCATCGGATTCAAAGCGAGTTTCTTTCGAAGTCGTCGTCATGGGGCGCTCCTGTGTGGTGCCAAAGGGTGACCACAGAGTCTAGAGAGCAGCAAGAACGACGGAACCGCGATCGTCAGTTCTCATCGAGGGCAGGACCAAGCGGATCCCACACAAGTTTGCGGGTATTCCAGTCGCCCTGCGGTGTGCTCGGATCACGGCTTCCGATGGAGTTCGTGGTCGCTTCTGTATTGAGCACCCACCCGACATGCCCATCCACGAACGCAATGTGGCCACCATCGAAATGCCGCGCCGCAAAACGCTTCCAATCAGCACGATGTCGCTTCAGGTCTCGGTCGAAGTGCACATCCGAAGTCGGCAGCTCCTTCGGATTCGCGCGCATCTCGACCATCATGACCGTTGCGTCGGCTCGCGGAATCTGCACAAACCGCATCAGCCGATTGGGTGAGAACTGGGGATCACCCGAGTTCGCGAGCAGCGTGTTGTTCATCTGGCTGTTCGGTACATAATTGAAATAGAACTGCCGTTGAACCTGATCGGGACCCGGAGACCCAAATCCCCAGGGCGAGGCGGATTCGGGTTGCGCGCCTGGATCGACAAAGATCGACTCGCCCTCCCCCCCAAACGGAACATTCTGCTGCGCGACGAATGCCTCTTCACTGATCTCCGAGTAGGGCCGTTGATCCACCATCGGCGGGATCGCGTTCGCCCAGTAGGCGCGCTGCGCCAGGTTCACCGGCATCGAGTTCGCGTCCTTCAAGCCCTCCCACGGCAGGGACTCCTTGTTCGCATTTGCCCACATGACGGTGCCCGTTCCCCACTGCTTGAGGTTGGACTGGCTCTTCGCCGCGAACCCCGATCGTCGCACCATCCCGACACCAGGCACAAGAATGCCGATGAGCACGACGATGATGCCGACGACCACGAGCAACTCCACCAGCGTGAAGGCTCTGCGAGGGCCTCGGACCTTGAAGGCGGCTGATCTCTTCCGAGTCGGCGTCACGACCCCCACGATGCTAGCAATGCAGCAAGGTCGGTCGCATCCACAGAGCCACTGTCATTGATGTCAGCCGCCGCGTCGTTCGTACCCCACGCGGAAAGAACCGCAGCCAGATCAAGACCGTTGACTTGGCCATCACCATTCACATCGGCCGGGTTGGGCGCGGAGAAGGAGCAGCCGACCTCGGGCAAGCCCGCAAAGGACTGCGTCACTATTGCGGTACCAGGGCACGCCGTCCATGTATTGGGCGAGCCAAAGCTGCTCGAGGCGTTCGAGTCGTCGTAATAGCTCGCCGCAGTGTTGCGACCAGTCACATTTTCGCGGAGCCGACAGACATCTTCAGAACCCACCGAACCACCCCGGAAGTTCTGCGATCCCTCGCCCTGCCATTCGATGACCTGCTGCCCGCTGGCGTTCCACAGCGACACCGCCCAGCGATCGTTGGAAGTGGAGAACTGACCTGAGATGTGCTTGGGCTTCGTGCTCGTCGTTCCCGTCACGAGCGCCGTATCGAACGAATTGATGTTGACCCAGCGATCGCCGCCTGATGGGTTGAACGAGAGGTCGGTGTTGAGTCCGCCCTCGGTTGTTGTCGACTCGGTGAGCGTGATGAGCATGCCGCTCGGCAGATCGCCCCAGAACGCAGCGCTTGAAAGGGTCACGACTCCAGAAGAAGTCTTGTCCCGCCAACGAAGCGTCGCACCTCGCAGGTCGAGGTGATCAGCAATCACCACGAACTCGATCCAATTGCCGCCATTGCCGGCTCGGCGCCCGAAGAACGAGTCGGCTGCTTGCCCGCCCGCAGCATCCACAGCCTGCGTTCCGCCACCGAGGAAGCTCGCTGCCGAGACTGCGTTGTACTCGTTCAAAGCAAATGGTCGGCAACTTGTGCACACTTCGGCAATCACTGGATCTCGGAGCAACGCAAAGTTCTGATAGGTCTTGCACTGCGTCACCAAGTCGCTCCAGCTGTTCGGCTGCCCGCAGGATGAGTTGTCCCCATCGTCGTAGGTCGAGAAGGGAGTGATCGACTGCGATGGATCCGCCTCGAGACGACAGGCTTCTCTGCTGTTCACGCCCGTCGCGCCCCACGATGATTGACCCTCGCCAACCATCCCGATCACTTCTTGCCCCGCCGCACTGACGATTCTCGCAGCCCAGTTGTCATTTCCCACATCCATCGGATCGTCGTAGGAGGGATTCGTTGGGTCGACGACATTGGCGGTACATGTCACAAGCGCCGTATCGAAGCAATTGACATTGATCCACCAGTCGCCTGCGCAGGGATCGAACGACAGGTCCGTGTCGAGCCCACCGAGTGCGGTGCTCGACTCCACCACCGTGATGATGGTTCCGGCGCGCAGATCGCTCCACACGGCGGCATTCGAGAAGATGATCTGTCCTTGCGGCGTCTGCCCGTTGCCGAACCACACATCCGTGCCATCCGCATCTGTTGCTGCTGCCTCGATCCACTGCACCCGCCAACCCCGAATGTCAGCGTGGTCCTTCACAACGACCAGTTCGATCCAGTCGCCACCGTTGCCAAGCAGTCGTCCAAAGAAAACATCATCGTTCGTGGAGCACGTCGCGCCGTTCGGCCCGTCGGGCTGAGGGCAGCCCGCCACGGCTGAAGCAGGGTTTCCCAACCACTTCTGGCTGCCGACAGAGTTCCACTCATTGAGAATCAGATCAGCTGCGGTCACTTGGCCCGACGCCACAAGCCCCGCTCCAAACAAGAGTGCGGCGCACAAGGCACCGCGAGTCGGAGGCACTTCGACCAAACGGTTTGGGTGAATAGACATTGGGGAGCTCCTCAGGAGACAACTGGGGCATGAAGGTGACGGACCTGACGCTGAAGCGGGAAAGGTGGCCCAATCGCGTTCAGATAATGTTCAGGACTTGTGCAGAAGTATGTGGGCTGGACCATTTCTGAACACGCCCTGAACTGAAAGCGGTTCTCCTCCTCCCCTCATGCTGGCTCACTTGGTGCTGCTGCTCGCCGCCATTGCCTCTCCCGCGAGAGGTGATCCGCCCACAAGCGGCGCCGCGATTGGCGACACCGTGCTGCTGCACTGGCGGGGCACATTCGAAAGCGGGAAGTCCGCATCGTCCAGTACTGAAATCGCCGTTTGGAGTCCTCTTGCCAGGCGACTCTTTGTCTGTGGCGGACCATCGGGGATTGTGCGCCTCGACTGCAGCGATGTCCGAACACCGAAAGTTGATCGCCACTTCAAGGCCGATGGAGTGACCTCCGTTTCCGCCCATGATGGACTGATCGCGGCGTGTCACAGCGGACCAACGCCGGGGTCGGTCGGTGAGGTGCTCCTTTTCGACCTGGAACTGAAACTGCTTGGTCGGGTGCCCGTCGGACATGGACCGGACATGCTGTGTTTCACCCCCGATGGCTCGCACCTACTTGTTGCCAATGAGGGCGAACCCACTGCGGATGGCAGTAACCCACCTGGCAGCATTTCGGTCATCGATGTGTCGAAGGGCGCTGCGAACGCCCGCTGCACGAATGTGACCTTCGATGCTCCGCAGTTTGGGATCGATGCCCTTCGAAAGCGGGGCGTCCTCCTTCCGCACCCCACTCGCAGTGCGGCCGAGCAATTGGAGCCCGAGTACATAGCGATCGAACCCGATGGTTCACGCGCCTGGGTCACGCTGCAGGAAAACAACGCCATCGCCGCGATCGACCTGCGTGCTGCACGGGTGCTCGACATCTTTCCGCTTGGCACACAGTCGTTCGCCGCCGCTAGGGGCGGTCTCGATCCGAGCGACAAGGACGGCGCGGCGCGGATTCAGCCGTGGCCAGTCGAGGGACTCCTTCAGCCAGACTCGGTCGGTTGCTTCGCTGCTGGGGGCACGCTCTATCTGTGGACCGCAAACGAGGGCGAATCCCTCGCGGATCACTCGGTTCGGGTGAGGGATCTCGCGAACCGTGTCGACCGCGCGAAGCCCGCTCTCGATCCCGATGCGTTTTCCGACGATGCGACGGCTGGCTTGCGCCACGCGCGCACCGTGTTGTCGAGCGATGGGCTCGGACGGCTCGAGGTGTGTCCGTTGCTCGGCGACGATGATGGCGACGGCGACTACGACCGACTTGTGTGCTTCGGCGGCCGCTCCGTCGCACTCTGGAAGGTCGGCGGCAGTGCATCGTCGCCGACGATCGAACGCGTGTGGGACTCGGGCAGCACGATGGAGCGCGAACTGCTCGCGCGCACGCCGAGTGCGTTCAACGCCGACAGCGAAGAGAGCCCATCCATGGACAAGCGCAGTGCAAAGCGTGGACCCGAACCAGAGGGGCTCACGATTGTCGAACACGGTGGACGGCGACTGCTGTGTGTTGGACTGGAGCGCCCAGGTGGTGTGATGGTGTGGGACACGTCCGATCCACAGGCGCCTGTCTTTGCCGGCTACTGCAATCGCCGCGATCCCAGTGTGGGCGGCACCCAAGCGGGTGACTTGGCACCCGAGGGACTTTGCGTGATCCCAGCGGCAAGCAGTCCGACGGGCGAGCCGCTGTTGGTCTTGTGCAATGAGTTCAGCGGGACGGTCAGCCTGTTTGCGATCGAGTCGAAGCGCTGATGAGCAGCATCTCGGCTGAGAGGCCAGGACCGAACGCCAGCGCAACGATTGGTCCCTCAACGCCACTGCGGACAAGCCTCTCCAGGATGAACAGCAGCGTGGCGCTGCTCATGTTGCCGAAGTCATGAAGGATGGCGCGGCTTGCATCGCCCGCTCCCGCGGGCAGCCCGAGTGCGTTCACAACCGAATCGATCACACGAGGTCCCCCGGGATGAATCGCCCATCCCGCGATGGATGAACGAGTGAGACCGCGCGCCGTGAGTTGTGCATCGATCCACGGAGGCAGCGCACGCTCGATCATCGCCGGCACCTCTGCGGACAGCCCCATCATGAAACCGTGATCGCCGATCTCCCATGTCATCGCGTTCTCCGATCCACCGATCAGCAGTGATTGCGTATCGATGATCGCGCTCGGTGCTGGCACGGACGGTTGCGCGCTGCCGACGGACGAGGCAAGGACAACCGCTGCAGCCCCGTCGCCGAAGAGGGTGTTCGAGATCCATTGATCGATTCGCTCTCCGTAGTGGAGATGCGCCGAACAGACTTCACCGCAGCACACCAGTACGCGCGCGGTCGGATCCGCCCGCACCATGTCGCGCGCTGCAGCGATGGCGTTGATGGCGGCGTGGCAGCCCATGAATCCGATGTGCGTGCGGCGTATCGAGGGTGTCAGACCGAGATCACGGATCAGCCACTGATCCATTCCGGGTGCGGCGAATCCTGTGCACGATGCCGTCACGAGATGCGTGATCGAACTCGCTTGCACGCCGCTCGTGCGGATCGCATCGCTGCAGGCGGCGAACGCCATCGGGCGCACCGCGCCGGCCCACAGCTCCATGCGAGCTGCGGTCCCTGGGGGCAAGGACCCGAAGGACGCATAAAACCCAGCGGGATGATTGTCGGTCGCCGCTGCGCACCAGCGCTGGTTGATCCCGCTGCGATCGGCGAGTCGCTGCAGCAGCGAACGATCCACGCGCGGCGGCGCGATCGCCGTGGCAAGAGCCAACCAGCGTGTGGTGTCCATCCGCTGCGGCGGATGCGCGCAGCCGAATCCAAGAATGCTCGGAATCATCGTGCGACACCTCCATCCATGGAGAGCGTCCGCTGAACGCCCCACGCCCTGCCCATGCGTGCAGCGACCATCGGCGCGTACTGTCCCGCGCGAAGGACTGCTGCGAGCACGCGCGGCGCGCGAACAAGCAGCGCCATCGATGCGCACCGCGCGTGGGGCCAAGCGGACATCCTTCGTGCGGTGCGTTCCCACGCCCGAACCGCGGCGCCGCCGCGCAACACACGCTGCGCATGATCGGCGGCCGCGATGCCGGAGGCCAGCGCCCAACCGATCCCCTCGCCGGTGAATGGCTCGACGTAGCCGAATGCATCGCCTGCCACGATGATCCGATCGTCCGTGGCTGCGGCGCGTCGACGCGTGAGTCGAGGCGTGCCACTCCACGCCGAAGTGACGATGCTGTTGCCGTCGCGAACCCACGGCGCGAGCCAGCGTGCGGCGAGTGCCGCAGGACCTCCGACAGAACGCACCGCCTCTGGCGCTGTCGCGGCGGCCACATCGACGCTGCCATCGCCAAGCGAGACCACACCGATGTAGCCGCCATCGCGAACACACATGAGCAGCTCGCCAGCGCGGAGATCGATCGCGTCATGCGGCAGGAGTGCGCCAAAGCCGATCCGGGCGCGAGGCAGCGTTCTCCAACGAAGTCGATCCGATGAACGCACCGATGATCCACCGATTCCATCCGCAGCGATCACCAGCCGAGCGTTCAACTGTCGCGCCTCGTTGCCACTGCGGAGCATCACTTCGCCACCAGGGCTCGCCTGTGCAACGACTCCAGTGATCACACGCGCGCCAGCCTCGGCTGCAGCGCGGAGCAGTGCTGCATCAAGTGCGGCGCGCGAAAGGGCAACACCGCTGCGCTGCCAGTCGGTGACCGATCCGCAGCAGTCGACGCGCACCGTGTGCACCACATTGCCGAGCGCGGTGACAGACGCGGCGCCGAGCGCGCGCAGCCGATCCAGTGCCAGCGGCGAGAGGCAGCAGCCGCAGACCTTCGGGCGCGGATGATCGGCGCGATCGACGATCAAGGTGCGAATCCCATGTCGCGCCGCGGTGATCGCAGCAGCAGAGCCCGCGGGACCGCCGCCGATCACGACGAGATCCCACGAAGACGAACACGCGTTCACCGCGCCACCTCGGGCGTCCGCCGCCAACTCAACACCCATCTCTGCGGCCATGCAGCGCGCACGGACACCCCATGCAACCCAGCCCGAAGCGCCAGCGTCCGCGCTTCGGGCTGGGTGAACGCCCCCCGCACACTCAGCACCGCATCGGTGTGGACAACTGCCGAACGCGAGAGCACGCGCGAAGCGGCCCACGCCAACACAAGCCCCCCTCGCGAGCGATCGAGATCCGCCGCGGCGATACCGACGGCTGCCGCTTCCGCCATGCGGCGCAGCACAGTGACCGCATCGTCGTCATCGAGATGATGGAGGAACAGCGAACAGGTCACGACATCTGCACCGACTGGCAGTGGATCGCGCAGCACATCGATCCGTTCCGCCGTGATGGATATCTGCGCGCGGCTTGCGGTACGGCACGCCGCACCGAGTGCAACGCTGCTGCGGTCACACAGCACCCAATCGATCGGCAAGCCGAGCGAGCGGGCGCGGCGAGCCATCGCAAGCGGCCCATCTCCCGATCCGGTTGCCATATCCATCACACGCAGTCGCATGCCGCGCGCTGCACGCTCAAGCGCAGCGGCAGCAATGTCGGGCCACAACAGCCGCGAACTCCGGCTCCAGGCATTCAGCCGCTGCAAGCCGCGGAGCGCTTCCCGATGTTCATCGACCGCGAGCCCTGGATCGTCCATACGCTCATTCCGTCGACTGCGCTGGGATAGCGACGGGCACTCGGATGTGGAAGTGAAAGACATCGCAGGAGCCCACGAGAAGGGTATGCGTGTCGCCCTCAGGGAACACGCCCCACGGCCGCATTCACTCGACCGATGTGTGCGGTCCCTCTCGCCGTTAGTCTTTCGATGATGCAGAACACCATCGACACCAGCGGCGTTTCCACCATCCGCGATGCGCACCAGTGGCTGCGGTGGATGACCACTCGAACGCTCACCGCAGCGCGCACGCTCGACCACGCGGAACTCCACCGCGCGTTCCCCATCGGCATCGGAAGCGTGTTCGAGACGATGGTCCATCTGTGCGGCGCGGAGTTCATCTGGATCCGAGTCGTCACCAACCGCGCCGATGGCGTGACGATGCCAACGACAGCGCAGTGTCCCGATCTCGATGCGGTGGAACGCCTCTGGAAGTCAACGCGACTCGAATGGGACGCGTTCCTGCATGCGCTGACTCCGCACGAGTGCGAACGCATCGTGCAGCGAACGCGCGACGGGCGAACCTACTCGCAGCGAGTGTCCGACGCCTGCATGCAGGTTCCCACCCACGCGCTGTACCACAATGCGCAGATCAGCTTCATGTTCCGCAGTATGGGAAAGGCACTTCCCGACTCCTCTTGGATCGCTTGGGCGCGCGAGCGCTGCGGCTCGCCGATGGGCTGATGCCCAAGAAGGCAAGCGAGCTCGCTGCTACACTCCCGCACCCGTACGGGGCGTAGCTCAGCTTGGCTAGAGCGCCTGCTTTGGGAGCAGGAAGTCGTCGGTTCAAATCCGGCCGCCCCGATTCACTCTCGCCGCGCCCCACGCGGCGCGGATCATTAGACTGTCACCCCCATGGGCGACACCGCGTCCTATCTCCCAGTGATCCTGATCATCGCCATGGCGATCGGCTTCGCCATCGTGAATGTCGTCGCGAGCATGCTGCTCGGCCCACGCGTCGAGGGCGCCGTCAAAGGGCTCGCTTATGAGTCGGGCATGGACGCGATCGGTACATCGCGCAAGCGCTTCAATGTCCGCTTCTACATCCTTGCGATGACATTCCTCGTCTTCGATGTCGAGATCATCTTCCTGTATCCATGGGCGGTCACCTTCGCACAATTGGAACCGCGCAGCGCGGAGGCACTCCTGTTCCTTGCGCGAATCGGCTTCTTCGTCGGCACCAGCGTGATCGCCTATGTGTACGCATGGCGCAAGGGCGTCTTCCGCTGGGATTGATCGGGCGACCCTGCCCGCAGCACGAACGATTCAGCGCGGCGGGGCGATTCGGTAGCTGCCAGCGACCCCCGCGGGAGCGATCTGCACCCAGTCGCCACTGCGCTTGCAGTCGACCGATGTGTTGTCGGCAATCCGCGTGACACTTGGGAGAGGCGCATCGACAGGCCACGCCACGCGGAGCGGCTCTTGACCCGATGCGCGGATCAACGCGAAGAGCAGTCGATGCTCTGCCCACATCAGATCGATCTCCACTGCACCGCGCGCACGGAGTCCACGCACAGAGCCGCGTGGCCACTCCGCAGGGAGCGCGGGGAGCAGTGCAATCACATGCCCAAATCCGTTGTCCTGCGAGGTCGACACACGCTCCACCTCTCGGTGTGACTGCACGAGCATCTCCGCGATTCCTGCAGCACCACCGAAGTTGCCATCAATCTGGAACGGCGGGTGATCATCGAAGAGATTCGGCAGCGTGCTGCGCGCGAAGAGTTGCTGCAGATTCTCGAACGCACGCGGACCATCCTGCAGCCGCGCGAAGAAGAGAATCAGCCATGCGCGACTCCATCCCGTGTGCCCACCACCTTTGCGAAGACGCTCATCGAGCGACTTCCGTGCCGCCGCCGCGAGAGCCGGCTGATCCTGCGGCGTGATCTGCCGTCCCGGATGCAATGCGAATAGATGACTCATGTGCCGATGACCCGGCTCTGCTTCCGTCCACGGCTCCGCCCACTCGAGCAGCCTGCCATCTTCACCAACCTGCGGAGGTCGCAGCCGCTTCAGCGCGCTTTCCGCTCGACTCACGAGCGGATCGTCGGATGCGACGATTCCGAGCGCGCGCGCCTCATCCAGAAAGTTCCGCAGCACATCGAAGGCGATCATCTGATCCATCGCATTTCCCATGGCGGTATCCGCTGCCGATCCATCCGGCAGCAGAAACGCGTTCTCGGGAGACGCACTCGGACCGCCGACTAGATCGTGACGGTCTGGATCCTCGCAGAGCCAGTCGAGGTAGAACGCCGCGCAGCCACGCATCAACGGGAACGCCTGCTCGCGCAGGTATCGACGATCACGACCGAAGTCCCAGTGGTCATGGATGGTCTGCGAAATCCACCCGCCGCCATGAGGCCACAGGGACCACACCGTCGTGCGATGACTCGGCACCGTCCATGCCCATGCATCGGTGCAGTGATGCGCCATCCACCCCGATGCGCCG
Organism: Planctomycetia bacterium; assembly: GCA_005799495.1. GTDB lineage: Bacteria > Planctomycetota > Phycisphaerae > Phycisphaerales > SM1A02 > F1-60-MAGs104. The sequence continues at coordinate 5,823 of SYGP01000027.1, read as the reverse complement.
TACATTCGGCGCGCCGTGACCGCGCCATCGAGCGCGAGGCGTTCCACGAAGTCTGTCAGCGGCGCAACCGTCGACGGCATATTCAGGACTTCCGCAGGCCAGTAGTTCATCTGCAGATTGATGTTGAGGTGGTAGTCCGCGTTCCACGGCGCATGCAGATGCTCGCTCCAGATTCCCTGCAGATTCGAAGGCAGTCCGCCAGCGACACTGGAAGCGAGAAGCAGCATGCGCGCGAATTGCACATACAACGCTGCGAGACCTGGGTCGACGGCTCCCTCCCCCACGCGCCGCAACCGCTGGTCGGTCGGCAACTTCTCCAGTTCCACCGCGGGCGGACCGAACTCGACCTCAAGGCGGTTGAAGTCGCGCTTCCATGCAGCCTCATGATCCGCCTGCAACTTAGTGAACGGCATCGCGCTTGCGGCAGCCGACGCCGCGATCAACGAGCCTGGATCGAGACGCGCAGGATCCGTTCCTGCTCGCAGCGACTTCATCGCCTCGGCTGCGCCGGCGCCGACAAACGGAAAGTCCGTCGCAGCGACCAGCGTGATCGTCAAGGCGTTCGCCGCACGGACCGCGATCCCATCTCCGTCCACGGCGATCGATCCACCCTCCGCTTCGATGATCGCATCCGCAGCGAAGCGCACGCCGCTCCCCGCATCGGACGCAGTCGCCCCGCGAAGTCGGATGCGTGCGCGGCCGCCGTCGACGCTTGCCATCGTCGTTTGCTCGCATGCGTCACAGGAACGCTCCCGGCGCAGCGCAATGCGAACGAAGAGTCCCGCTGGTTCCTCCGTGTGCTGGCGCACGACGAGCGCAGGCGCCGCGCGCGATGCGAAGACCGTTCGCGTGCAGCGAAAGCCGCGGTCGACCCAACTGGTGACCGCAGTGCACGTCCCGATGTCGAGCCCGCGTCGGTACTCACTCGCATCGGTCGCGAGCGGTGACTCGATCAGCAGGTCGCCGAGCGTCTGATACGAATCCTCGATCGCATCACACAGGAGTTCGCGCGCCGCCGCCGCCTGTCCCTCCTTGTAGCGACCCTCGAAGAGCATTCGACGGATCGACGCAAGGGACGATGCGGAGTCGGGCACCGGCCTGCTCCCACGGCGCCCTTGCCAGACGGAACACTCGTTCAACTGGATGCGTTCCCTCACAACGCCGCCGAACACCATGGCACCGATCCGTCCATTGCCGACTGGAAGTGCCTCCGTCCACTTGGAAGCCGGCTGTTCGTACCAAAGCACCAAACCACCCGGCGCGGGATCGGCCGATGGCGCGATGGTGCAGCGCACGGGCGAAGCGAGATCTTGAGCCGCATCCATGGTGGTCTGCGCAGGCGAGGAAGCCACCATGACCGCCATCCAGAGCGGCCCAGCGCAGCGCAACACTTCGGCGCGCGCGCGCATCTTCGTCACTCGGACTTCGCTGCCCGCAGCGTGACCTGCACATCTATCGTGGCATCGCCGCGCTTGAGCGTGATCTTCACCTCATCGCCAGGCTTGTGCTCGCGGAGGCGTTCCATCATGTCTGCGGGACCGCTCAGTTGCGTGCCGTTCCAACCGATCAGGACATCCCCCTCCTGGATGCCCGCGTCGGCCGCGGCGGTCTCCGCGCTCACACCATCCACGCGCACACCGTCCGTGCCGGCATCGCCATACCCAGGCATCACGCCCAAGCGCACGCGTGCGCCGGAGCGGCGACCGCTCGTGGCGACATTGTCCGTCGACTGGAACTCCAACTTTTCGCTGCGTGTTGCCAAGCCCATCGTCAACGCTTCCGTCAGCGCGACAACGCGGGCAGCGCCCGCTGGGTTCACGGTGAAGCCACGATCCGATGGCTTGTGATAATCGTCGTGCGTTCCTGTGAAGAGGAACAGCACTGGAATGCCCGCGCGATAGAAGCTCGCGTGATCGCTTGGGCCGCGACCCGAGGGATCTGCGCGAATCGTCAGTCCGCTTTCCGTGAAGACAGGATTCAGGAAAGCCATGAAGTCCTTCGCGCTGCCTGTTCCGCCCACCGCCAACTCATCGCCGCGCATGCGCCCGACCATGTCGAGATTGATCATCGCCTGCACCTGATCGTTGGTCAGCGTGGGATTGCGGGTCCAGTGCGCACTCCCATCCAGACCGACCTCTTCCGCGCTGAACGCCATGAAGAGAACGGAACGAAGATCCGCTGGCGCGCTCTCGGCTCGATATCGATCGGCAAGTGCCTTGACCGTGCAGAGCATCGCAGCCGTTCCCGAAGCATTGTCATCTGCACCAGGGTGCAACTTGCCGCGGTTCGATGGGTCAGCGCCGTAGTCACCGAAGCCCACATGGTCATAGTGCGCGCCAACGATGACCCACTGATCCGCGAGTGCTCCCTTCCCGCGCAAGACTCCTCCAATGTTGTCCGTGTGGATCACGCCATCACTCATCTGTGTTTCGACCGTCAGCGTGACCTCGTCGCGGAACATCATCGGCTTCAGCGAGCCCTCATCGCACAACTTGCGAAGGTCGAGCAGCGAGCGCCCCTGCGGATCCGCGGCCTGCACGATCTTCTCGGCCTCCTCCGTTGAAATCTGAATCACCGGCACATCGAGGCGCGCACCAAATCGACTCGACTCGCTGTTCTCCAGTTGCCGCCGTCCATCGCGCGCCCCTGGCGGGTTCACCATCACGATGGCCGCCGGCTTGCGGGCAATGAGCGACTCCATCTTCGGTGCGACCGCCGCATACGGACTGAAGCGCCGATCCGCCCAGCGGCTGCGACCGTCCTCATCGAGCGGCTCGTAGCGGAAGAAGAGCACCACCCGACCCGTGAAATCCTCCACCTGCTCGCCGAAGGACGAATATCCATCGCGCCCCTCATCGATGGCGTATCCCGCGAACGCAAGTGGCGCGGTGACCTTTCCAGATCCGCTGTTGCCAAGCGCCGAGAATCCTGAACGCGCCTTCAGTTGCTGTGCGGGCTGCCCAGCGGCGTTCCACGAAGCGGAAGCCGACAGCACCTTCGCTCCACCACCAGCGACATCGAACGGCTGACGCCAATTCGTCCACTCAGGATGCGGCGATGGGGAACTCGGCGGCTGCAGTGCGCCTTCACTCGACGCAGCAACGATCGTCGGGTCGAGCCCCTTCGTCTCCACGGGCGCAGGGAACGCGGGCTCGAGCCCCGACTGCTTGAAGTAGAACTCGATGTACTCGCCGGCGATGATGCTGCCGCGCGAGGCGGGCAGGCGTCCCTCGAAGAATGGATTCGAAAGCGTCAGGACATGCTGATACCACTCCGTCGCAACAGGACCGAGGTCCTCGAACACTTTGCGAAGATCGATCTGCGATCCATCATCCTTGGGTTGATAGGAGTATGGGTCGACACGCCCCTCGACCACCTTGCCCTGCTTGGGTGGATCGCTCGCAGCCGGGGCGGGAGCAGGCACTGTCGCTGCAACCGCAGGAACTGCAGCTGCCGCGCGCGACGCTTCGCCGGGAGCCACTTTCGTCTGCGCGCAGGCGATGACCAGCACGGAGAGAGAAACCCCCGCGGTGAAGATGGGCCGAATCAACAGGGGGCGAGTGAGCATCGCCCCAAGAGTAGTCCGTCAGGCTTCGGCCCACGAACATCCGCGCAGCGATCTCTGGAAGGTGGAAGAGGGTGCGTCCTATACTCACGGATTCCATGGCCATGCTGCAAAAGCCGCACACAAACACTCCCGCTGGAACGCCCGTCGAAGCCCTTGCGCCGACGGACACATTCATCCGCCGCCACATCGGTCCATCCGATGCCGACGCGCTCGCGATGCTCGCGGAGATCGGCGCCTCGTCCATGGATGCACTCATTGCGTCGGCTGTCCCCGAATCGATTCGCCTCGCTACTCCACTCCGAGTGGAGGATCCATCGAACGAACACGGCTACGCCGCCCGCGGCGAAGCGGAGACGCTCGCGTCGCTGCGGCGCATCGCATCGCGCAATGTGCTCCACCGCTCCTTCATCGGCATGGGCTATGTGGACACACTCGTCCCTGGCGTCATCCAACGGAACATCCTTGAGAATCCGGCTTGGTACACCGCGTACACCCCCTATCAAGCCGAGGTCGCGCAGGGACGCCTCGAAGCGCTGCTGAACTTCCAGACGATGATCAGCGACCTCACGGGGCTCCCGGTTGCCGGGTCATCACTCCTCGATGAGGGCACCGCGGCAGCGGAGGCGATGCACATGTGCGTCTCCGCATCCGATGGCACTCGACTTGCCTTCTTCGTTGCTGAGGATTGTCATCCGCAAACGCTCGCAGTCGTCGAGACCCGCGCCAAGTGGCTCGGCGTTCGGATCGAGGTCGGCAACCCCGCCGCCTTCACGCCGACGAAGGACTTCTGCGGTGCGCTCGTGCAGTATCCGACCACGGACGGGCGAATCGAGTGCTACCGCGATTTCGCACAGCGCCTGCACGATGCCGGAGCCCTCCTCGTGGCTGCGTGCGATCCGCTCGCGCTCACGATGCTTGCGCCGCCCGCGTCGTGGGGTGCAGACATCGCCGTCGGGAGCGCGCAGCGCTTCGGCGTCCCGATGGGCTTCGGCGGTCCACACGCGGCGTTCATCGCGACGGGTGAAGCGCATGTGCGAAAGTTGCCGGGGCGCATCATCGGCGTGTCGCGCGACGCGCATGGCAACCGCGCCCTCCGCATGGCGATCCAAACGCGCGAGCAGCACATCAAGCGCGACCGCGCCACGAGCAACATCTGCACCGCACAGGTGCTGCTTGCCGTCATGGCAGGCATGTACGGCGTCTACCACGGTCCGGATGGTCTCCGCCGCATCGCAGAACGAGTGCATGCTCTGACAGCCGGGCTCGCGCGAGGACTGGCCGCGCTCGGTCACGATGTTGGGAGCGGCGCATTCTTCGACACGCTGCGCGTGCGGCTCGGCGCAGGGCGAAGCGCATCCGATGTGCATGCGGCTGCGGCGACCGCGGGAGTCAACCTGCGCCATTACTCCGATGGTTCCATCGGCATCGCGCTCGACGAGGCGACATCGCAGGCAGATGTGAACCGTCTCCTGCGACTCTTCGCCGACGCGCAGACGAAAAGCGTCCCGCTGGTGACCGCCGGCGCATCCTGCATCCCACCTGTCTTCCAGCGGTCGACGGCATTCATGACAAACCCCGTGTTCCACTCCTATCACGGCGAGCATGAATTGCTGCGGTACATCCACCGCCTCGTCTCGAAGGACCTGAGTCTTGTGCATTCGATGATCACGCTCGGGTCATGCACGATGAAGTTGAACGCCACCAGCGAGATGGTGCCGGTCACGTGGCCGGAGTTCGGGCAAATGCACCCCTTTGCGCCCGCTGAACAGTGGCGCGGCTACGCGGAACTCTTCCGCTCGCTCGAGTCGTGGCTGTGTGAAATCACGGGCTTCGCGGCGATCAGCCTGCAACCCAACGCCGGGTCGCAAGGTGAGTACGCGGGACTGCTCGTCATCCGCGCCTACCACGAACATCGAGGCGAGGCGCACCGCGATGTCTGCCTCATTCCCGTCTCCGCACACGGAACGAACCCTGCGTCCGCCGTTGTGGCCGGCATGAAGGTCGTGCCTGTCGGGTGTGATGCGGACGGCAACATCGATGTGCAGGATCTCGAAGCGAAGGCCTCGGCCAATGCCTCGGCACTCGCCGCGTGCATGATCACCTATCCATCCACGCACGGCGTGTTCGAAGAGGGAATCCGAAGGGTCTGCGAAATCGTGCACAAGCATGGCGGGCAGGTCTATATGGATGGAGCCAACATGAACGCGCAAGTGGGGCTCACCAGTCCAGGCCACATCGGCGCGGCGCGCGCCAAG
>SYGP01000026.1 GCA_005799495.1 Planctomycetia bacterium | reverse complement strand
TGTTATACTGAGGCTGCAGAAAGTGTGGATAAAAACTTGGATGAGAGTCTGCAATTGACGGCGGCTCACATGGCGCAGATGCAGGCGTGGCTGACGGCTGAGCTGCCCAACGAGGGCTTCCCCTCGTCGTAGCAGGAGCGCGGACCGATGGGGTTCACGTTCCCTCGGTAGTCCTCGGGCTGTGGATGGACGTCCGGATCACCATACACCTCGCTCGTCGATGCCTGCAGCACCTTCGCACGCAGGCGCTTCGCCAACCCCAGCGCGTGCATCGTGCCCATCACACTGGTCTTCAGCGTCTTGATCGGATTGTGCTGGTAGTGCCCCGGCGCGGCAGGACAGGCCAGGTTGTAAATCTCATCCACCTCGAACTTGAAACTCTCCGTGACGTCATGGCGCACGAACTCAAAGTGCGGCTTTCCGAGCATGTGCTCGATGTTCAGCTTTTGGCTGGTGAAGAGGTTGTCGAGGCAGACCACATCGTGCCCCTCCGCGAGCAGTCGTTCACACAGGTGGGAACCGAGAAACCCCGCCCCACCCGTCACCAGGATTCGCTTGCTCATTGCCACGGGAGTCTAGCAACTGCGATACTGCACGGATGCCGACGCGCGGTCCGCGACTCATTTTCGGTGCGATGACAGGCACGAGCATCGATGCGGTCGATGCCGCCGCAGTGCACATCGTGGGACGCGGGCTCCGCGCACGAGCGACGCTGCTCGGCACGGCCGCAGCGCCGCTCGGTGCACTGCGCGATCGTCTGCGCGCGCTGCAGCGTCAAGAGCCGGCGACCGCCGCAGACTTCGCCACTCTCGCGCGCGAACTTGCATTGGCGCATCTCCCCGCCCTGCACGAGCTGGCGGCGAACCATGGCGCTCCCGCACTGCTGGTCGTGCATGGACAGACGCTGTTCCATGCGCCGCCCACGAGCCTGCAGTGGATCAATCCGACCCCACTCATGACCGAGCTTCGCTGCGATGTCCTCTTCGACCTGCGCGCTCGCGACCTCGCGCTCGGCGGGCAAGGCGCGCCCATCACGCCGCTCGCGGACTGGATGCTCTTCCGCTCGCCTCGCCGCGCACGCGTGATCGTGAACCTCGGCGGATTCGCGAATGCCACTCGCCTTCCGCGCGCGCCGCAGGGACGCGGCCGTGCACGCGACACGGCGTGGGTCGACGGCGTGCGCGGCTTCGATGTCTGCTTGTGCAACCAACTGCTCGATCATCTGGCACGGACGCGCATCGGCGAGCCCTTCGACCGCAGCGGCGAACGAGCAGCCCGCGGTGCTCCCGCGCTCCCGGAGCAGCGCGAGCTCGAGCGCATGCTCCTCGGGCAGGCGGAGTCCGGTCGCTCACTCGGGACCGCGGATGAAGTGGTGGCGAACGCGGCAGCAGCGCTTCAAGCCCTCCCAACCGACGATGCCCTGGCCACCGCCGCCGCTGCCGTCGGCAGCGCCATCGGTCGGACCATCGATGGTCCGCCGAACGCGCGGGGCGAAGCCCTCGCGGAGGTCTTCGCGGCTGGAGGGGGCGTTCACCACAAACCCCTGATGGCATCCATCGAAAGGGCGATCGGCAGGAGCATTCAGACGACACAGGCGCTGGGAATTGCAGCAGGTGCTCGAGAGTCGGCTGCCATGGCGGTGCTCGGTGCACTGGCCATGGACGGCGTTCCCATCACGCTGCCAGCCGTCACGGGAAGAAGTATCGGCGCGGGTCAGGACGGCATCCTGCTGCGCTGCACCTCGGCGACCTTTACCCAATCTTCACATCTCTCGGCCAAAACTGGGAAGCGCCAACAGCGATAATGGAGCGAACATGACTTCGAAGAACAGCGCATTGATCGTCGAGGATGAGCAGGAGATCGCCGAGTTGGTGCGCTTTCACCTCCAACGCGAGGGCTTTGAATGCGCCGTCACTCGATCCGGTCGTCGCGCACTGGAGATGGCGCGCCAAGCGCCGCCGAAACTCATGGTGCTGGACCTGATGCTTCCCGATCTCGACGGTCTCGAAGTCTGCAAGCGCATGAAGGAGAACGATGACACGCGAAGCGTGCCGATTGTGATGCTCTCTGCACGAGGCAGCGAGAGTGACATCGTCAATGGCATCGAACTCGGTGCGGACGATTATGTCACCAAGCCGTTCAGCCCTCGCGTGCTGATGGCGCGCATCCACAATGCACTTCGGCGGACATCCTCACCGCTTCGGGATCAACCCACGGAGTCCATGATCGTGCGGTGCGGAGGCAGACTGGTCATCGACAAGGAACGCCATCAAGTCTCGGTGAACGGCAAGATGGTGGCACTGACGATCACGGAGTTCGAGATGCTCAACATGCTGGCGCGCAAACCAGGCTTCGTGCGCACACGCGATCAGATCATCGCGGCGGTTCATGGACCGCTCACCGTCCTCTCGCAGCGGACGATCGATGTGCACATCACCGCAATCCGCCGAAAGATCGGCGAGATCGGCGAAGCGATCGAGACGGTGCGCGGCGTCGGCTACCGATTCGCCGATGGCGAAGCGGTGCCCGTCGAGTGACTCATCGTGCCCTGCGGGTAAAGTCGAGGGATGGCCCGCCTTGCTGATGGAACGCGCTGGCGCTCCCATCGAATCGCCGCAGCAGCGGCGTTCGTCGCGTTGACCGTTTGCGCTGTGGGCGGGATCGGTCCTGCCCCACTCCTGATCACTGGCATGGCGGCATCGGCAGGACTGTGTGCGTGGATCACGCGGCGCATGGAACGCGAGCGCGTCCAAACGCTCTACGCACTCCTCGCCCGGATCGGCGACGGCGAACTCGGCGCATCGCTTCCTGACTCCGCGCACGAGGGAACGCTGCGGCTGCAGCGCGGCATCGCGCGGGCGCAGCGTGGGTATGCGGAGGCACTCGCGCGCGCCGAAATGGAGCGCGACGATCTCCAGACGCTGCTGAGCGCGATCCAAACGGGGCTTGTGGCGCTCGACGGACAACTGCGCATCCGGAGTGCGAACGAAATCGCCGAGCGGATGCTCGGTTTGCAGACGATCGACTATCGCGGCCGACTCCTCGCCGAAGTGATCCGCCAGCCCGAGTTGCTTGCCGTTGCCGAGCGAGCCGCCATTTCTCCCGAACCCATCACCGCGGAAGTCCGCCTCACGGGAGCGGGTGCGGAGTCGTTGATGGTGGCGGGCGAACCGCTGAGCGGATCGAGCAGTGGAGGCGTGCTGCTTGCGCTCGATGATGTCACTCGCCTTCGACGCCTCGAAAATGTCCGCGCGGACTTTGCTGCGAATGTGTCGCACGAACTGCGAACGCCGATCACGAACATCAAGGGCTACGTGGAAACGCTGCTCGACATCGGCACCGACGACCCCGAGCAGGTTCGCCACTTCCTTGGCGTGATCCACCGCAGCACCATCCGGCTCTCGACACTCATCGAGGACATCCTCCTGCTGGCATTCCTCGATCAGCCGCGCGTGTCGACCCATCTCGACTTCGAGCAAACATCCCTTCGGAGCGTCATCGAGGACGCATGCAGTCAGGTGACGCTGATGGCGCAGGCACGCCGCATGACCATCCACAACGTCGTGCCCCCAGACCTCCATGCCACCGTGAACCCAAGTTTGCTGTCGCAAGCGGTCCTGAACCTCCTGTCCAACGCGCTGAAGTATTCCCCGGAGGGCACGACCGTGGAGATCCGAGGCGAACTCTCCAACGGCTTCGCAGAAGTCGCCGTCCGAGATGAAGGCCCTGGCGTGGCGGCCGAACACCTGCCCAGACTGTTTGAACGCTTCTACCGCGTGGATGCCGCGCGAAGCCGCGAGGTGGGCGGCACCGGCCTCGGTCTTGCGATCGTGAAGCACATCGCCATGGTGCACGGTGGCTCCGCATCGGTCGACTGTCCGAGGGTCGGCGGTACGGTCTTCACACTCCGACTCCCAAGGGGCTTTCGCCAACTGAACGGAATCTGAACACTCTCTGCACCCCGATCGGGGAGCATAAAACGATGAGCTCCCTCGCCCCCGTGCCAAGCATCCTCCGCATCAGTGCGGCCATCGCCCTGCTCGCCACAGCAACAGGGGCTTTGCAGTCGCCACCTGACCACAAGTCCCTCCGCGGATCCGTGCGGATCGATGGGTCATCCACCGTATTCCCACTCACCGAAGCCGTGACGGAGGAGTTTGCGAAGATAGCGCCGAAAGTGAATGTCACCGTCGGCGTCTCCGGCACGGGAGGTGGGTTCAAGCGCTTCTGCCAAGGCGAGACGGCGATCTCCGATGCATCGCGTCCGATCGCTCCAAGCGAACTCTCCATGGCCGCCGCCGCCAAGATTGACTTCATCGAAGTGCCGATCGCGATCGACACGCTGTGCTTCGTCGTGCATCCCAAGAACGACTGGATGAAGTCCATCTCGATCGAGCAGGCAAGACGGATCTTTTCCGAGGGTGGACCGCGCACGTGGAAGGAAGTCGATCCGTCCTGGCCAGACCGCGCGATCAAGCGCTACTCCCCCGGCACCGATTCCGGCACCTTCGACTACTTCAAGGAAGTGGTGATGGGAAAGGATGGAACGATCCGAACGGACATCAGTGTGAGCGAAGATGACAATGTGCTTGTGCTCGGCGTCGCGGGCGACTTGGATGCCATCGGCTTCTTCGGCATTGCGTTCTACATGGAGAATCAGAGCCGACTCCGATCCGTGCCAGTCATCGGCAACGCGGGAACCCCCGTGGTGCCCTCCGCCGCCACTGTGCTCGACGAGACCTACCTGCTTGCACGGCCGCTCTTCGTGTACGTGAACGCAAAGGATGCAGCGCGTCCTGAAGTCGCCGCGTACATCGACTTCTACCTGGCCAATGTCTCAAGCTTGGCGACGGAGGTCGGCTACCTTCCGCTCACGAAGGATCAACTGTCGAAGGCAACGGCGAACTGGGCTGCACGCCGGACGGGGACACAGTTCGTGAAGGACGGGAAACGGGTCGAGGGCCGTTTTTCGAAGCTCTACAAGTGAACGCCCCCTCCGCTCGCTCGCGAAGCACGCCAAACGCATGTCGGGCACTTCCAACCCGTTGATCCTCCGATGACATCGCTCCCGGCATCCACGCCCTTCCTCAGTCCTCGCGCGCGCCCAGCTCGAGTGCGACTGCGCGCGGCCGTGGAGTGGATCATCGAAAGCATTCTCTTCCTCCTGACTGTGCTCAGCGTGGCCACAACGGTCGCGATCTTCTTGATTCTGGTGCGCGAGACCTGGGGCTTCTTCACCATGCGGGGCGCCGATGGGCAGGTTCTCGTTCCCATCGCCGACTTCCTCGGCGACTCGATTTGGAGTCCGCTCCTCAGCAATCCTCCGCGATTCGGCGTGGCATCCTTGGTGTCTGGAACGCTGCTCGTCACAGCCATCGCTGCGGCGTTCGCGTTGCCGCTCGGGCTCCTCACGGCGGTCTATCTCAGCGAATACGCACCGCAGCGCGTGCGAAGCGTCCTCAAGTCTTTGCTCGAGATTCTTGCGGGCATTCCCACCGTCGTCTACGGCTTCTTTGCGCTGACCTTCATCACGCCGAATCTGCTGCAGCCGCTCTCGTCCTCCTTTGGAACCCACAGCGCCATGAGTGCAGGCATCGCGGTTGGGATCATGATCCTGCCGATCGTGAGTTCGCTCGCCGAGGACGCGCTCCGTGCCGTTCCGCAGTCCCTTCGCGACGGCTCGCTGGCGCTCGGATCGACGAAGGCGGAAACGATCCTTCGCGTCGTGATCCCTGCCGCACTCTCGGGGATCGTGGCATCGTTCCTGCTGGCGATCACCCGCGCGATCGGCGAAACGATGATCGTCGCACTGGCCGCGGGCGGCGGTGTCGCACAACTGACCGCCAACCCCGCAGCACAGGTGCAGACGATGACCGCCTACATGGTGCAGGTGTTCCTCGGCGACGCCCCCGCGGGCGGAGTGGAGTACCAGTCGAGCTACGCGGTGGCATTCACGCTGTTTGCGTTCACGTTCGTGATGACCTGGATCGGCGCATTGATCCTCCGCAGATACCGGGAGGTGTACGAGTGACCCGTCCCGAAGCATCTCCCACGGCGCGGACGCGCTCAAGCCACCTCGTGCTGGTTGCCTGCGCCCTTGCTGCGTTCATCGCAGTGGCTGCCCTTGCATCGCTGCTGCTGACCATTGCCGTCGAAGGAACCGGATCGCTCTCGTGGAAGTTCCTGACATCCTTTGCATCGCGGAAGGCGGCGAACGCCGGCATCCTCGCACCACTGGCGGGATCCGTGTGGGTCTGCGTGATCTGCGCGCTCGTTGCCATCCCCATGGGCATTGGGACGGCGCTCTATCTGGAGGAGTACGCGAAGAAGTCGCGGTTGCAGGGCATCATCCAACTGAACATCTCGAATCTTGCGGGTGTGCCGAGCATCGTCTACGGGCTGCTGGCGTTGGCGGCGTTTGTGCGCTTCTTCGGCTTCCGCTCCGGTGAAAAGCCGCTGTCATTCTCCATTGAGTGGAGCGAGCTGCGCGTCCTCGCCCCTGGAAATCCTGACAGCTTCTGGTTCGTTCAAGCTCCGTTTGGATCGGGTGTGCTTGCCGGCGGCCTCACGCTGGCGCTCGTCGTACTCCCCATCATGATCACTGCAAGCCAAGAGGCTCTTCGCGCCGTGCCGAAGTCGCTTCGGCAGGCAGCAGAGGCGCTTGGTTCGACTCATTGGCAGGTGGCATGGCGAGTCACATTGCCCGCTGCACTTCCCACCATGATGACGGGGGCAATCCTCTCCATCAGCCGTGCACTCGGCGAGGCGGCTCCGCTGCTCGTGATCGGTGGATTCCTGATGGTCCTGCAGACACCCACCAACCTGATGAGTGACTTCACCGTCCTGCCGTTGCAGATTTACAATTGGTCTGGCCGTCCTCAGGAAGAGTTCCACCGAATCGCGGCTGCAGCAATCATCGTTCAACTCGCGGTCCTCCTTGCCTTCAACGCCCTCGCCATCTTCGTCCGTCAGGCGTTCCAGAAGCCTCTCCAATCGTGAGGGTTCCTTGGCCAATCGCACCACCATGACACAGCCCATCGAATCCAAATTGCCGCAGCGCAGCGCCAATCCGCCAGCATCAACCGTTGCCGCGGGCGCGACATCATCGCCATCCCACGCTCCTTCGACGCAGCCTGCCGCTGTTTCGATGCGACGCTTCAGCGCTTGGTATGGTGGACATCAGGTCTTGCAGTCGATCGACCTCGACATCCCCGAACATCAGGTCTGCGCATTCATCGGTCCATCGGGTTGCGGGAAAAGCACGCTTCTTCGCTGGGTCAACCGCATGAACGACTCGATCGCGGGGGCGCGCGCCGAAGGATCGCTTGCCCTCCACGGAAGCGACCTGCTCGGCCGCGGCGTGGATGTCGTCGCGCTTCGCCGGCGAGTGGGGATGGTGTTCCAGAAGCCCAATCCCTTCCCGAAGTCGATCAAGGACAATGTGGCATTCGGCGCGCGACTGCATTACCGCCTCACGCGCGCCGATCTCGACGAACTGGTCGAAAAGGCGCTTCGAGCCGCGGCGCTTTGGGACGAGGTGAAGGACCGTCTGGGCAGTCCTGCGCTCGGGCTGTCGGGTGGGCAGCAGCAGAGGCTGTGCATCGCGCGCGCGCTCGCCGTGGATCCCGAGGTACTGCTGATGGATGAACCATGCTCAGCGCTCGATCCCCGTTCCACAGCTTCGATCGAGGCGCTGATTCGCCAGTTGCGCTCCAACTACACCATCGTGATCGTCACGCACAACATGCAGCAGGCATCACGAGTCTCCGATACGACGGCCTTCTTTTTCGAAGGCAAACTCATTGAAAATGGCACGACGGACTTGCTGTTCACATCACCCACACAGAAACAAACCGAAGACTATGTCTCTGGCCGCTTCGGCTGAAAGCACGGGAGGAATCCATGGCTGTCAACCTTGAGAACGAGATCGTGGAACTGCGGCGTTCGCTGCTCAGCATGGGTGCGCTCGTCGAGCAGCGGGTCAACGCGGTTGTGGAGTCGCTGGTGGATGCTGACCTCGACTCGGCACAATCGGTCCGCCAGGGCGATGACGAGATCGACCGCATGGAGGTGGCGATCGAAGCACAGTGCATGCGGTTGCTGGCACTTGCCCACCCTGTTGCAACGGACCTGCGTTTTGTCCTCGCGGTGATTCGAATCAGTGGCGAACTCGAACGCATTGGTGATCTCGCCCGCGGCATCGCCAAGCGCATCATCAAGTTGAGCCAAATGGACGCGGTGGAACTGCCGCCCGTGCTGGTGGACCTGTCCTTCGGTGCGCGCACGATGCTCAGCGATGTGCTTTCGGCGCTTGGAAACGAGGATGCGCAACTCTGTCGCCAAGTGCGGCGTTCCGACCAGCGGATCGACGAACTGCACAAGACGGTGCTCGCGTGGGCAAAGGAACAGATGGACAGGAATCCCGGCTGCGCAGGGCTCGCCATCGAGTTCCTCAGCATTGGACAGCGCTTTGAACGCATCGCAGACCTCGCCGCTCATGTGGCCGACGATGTGATCTTCCTCATCGAGGGTCGCGTGGTTCGCCATCAGCCCGCCTGAACGCGCCGCTTGCCGCCGACGGATCATCCGCTAGTATCTGCACCCCCATGCATTACCCCCACAAGACCAGCCGCCGAAAGAAGGTCCGCTCGGTGGGCTTCCGTGCCCGCATGAAGACCCGCGCAGGTCGCAAGATCGTCAACCGCAAGCGCCGCGTCGGTCGTCGCATCAATCCGCGCTGAGCGATGGCACCTCCGCTTCGGGGGATCATTCTGATTGGCATGCGGGGGGCGGGCAAGACCACCGTTGGGGCGCTGCTTGCGACGAGGTTGGGTTGGACATTCGACGATCTCGATGAGCACGCGCTGCGTCGATCCGGGCTGCCCACGGTTCGCGATGTCTTTGCGCAGCAGGGTGAACCCGCGTGGCGCACGCTCGAGTCAGATTCGATCCGCGATGTCTTGACGGGGATTAACGCCCGAAGCGGCGGCGGTGCGGTGCTGGCGGTGGGTGGTGGTGCGCCCAGCGATCCGCGAAGCGCCGCCCAACTGCGGCGCGCACGCTCGGAGGGTTGGCGAATCGTGTGGCTTCGGACATCCGTGGCAAGATTGGTTGAACGCCTCCAAGCCTGCGAAGGCGATCGACCCCGGCTCACTCCCGCGCCACTTGATCAGGAATTGGCGGCACTGCACGCCGCGCGCAGCGCCGGCTACGAATCGCTCGCAGATCTGACGGTCGATGGTGATGCGCCGCCCGCAGACGTGTCCGCCACGCTCGCATCCGCGCTCGCCTGAGCGGCAGAAGCGAGACGATCAAAGCGGATCCTGACTTCGGGCTCGTCACCCTCGGCGAGTCCCAGTTCCCGAAGCGCCGCCAGTGCAGCCGCCTGTTCGGCGGACTTCTTGGTGAGCCCCCACTGCGGCTCGAATGCGCGTTCACCAAGTTCCGCGCGAACCGCGAAGGCTTTGGAGTGATCTGGCCCCTGCTGATCGACCACGCAGTACACGGGAACGCCTGCACTCATCGCCTGCGCCACCTGCTGCAGAACGCTCTTGAAATTCATCTGATGACCCGTTCTGTATGCCGATTCGACATGTGGCTCGACGGTGCGCAGTACGAATGCTCGCGCGGCATCCAGCCCAGCATCGAGGTAGAGCGCTGCGATCAGTGCTTCGAGGCAGCTGCCCGCGATCGAAATGGGCAGTGCGCTCCCTGCGAACCCCTTCCCGACAATGATGAGCGGGGACAGCCCAAGGTGCGCGGAATACTCCGCACACTTTGCCCTGCTCACGAGGTACGACTTGAGCTTCGTGAGCGTTCCTTCGTCCGCCTCGGGGTAGCGCGCAAAGAGATGCTCGCAGACGATGAAGCCCAGGATGCTGTCGCCGAGGAGCTCAAGGCGTTCGTTGCTGTCGGTCCGGACGGTGGCGAACGAAGCGTGCGTGAGCGCACATGCGATCAGAGCGGGGTCGGAAAAGCGATGCCCAAGGATGGTCTCAATCTGCGACTGGGCTTCCGCACTGATCGGCATCAGGCTCTCCGCACAGCCAAACGGCCGCGCTGCGCGTTACTGTTCCGGACCGAAGTATCCGCTCGCGAGATGCTTGGTCAGACGGGATGCATCGAGCGGCGACGGGAAGGAACGGAAGGCCAGCGCCATCCGCTGCGGGCCAGCGTCTTCCAACTCATCGAGAACCCGTACAACGCGCCCCGTGGATCGGATCGAGTGAAGGAGACCAGGAAGGTGAAGTTCAACTTCGATGGGCGTGCCCTCTTCGAGCGGCTCATCCAGTTCGAAACGGAGCCCACTGAGGGACACGTCGTAGGCGTGCCCCTCCAACGGACTCCCAGAACGGTTCGGCTTATCCACGGAAACAACAACGCGGCTGTAGCCCACCTGCGGCGAGAAACGATCGGCTGCGCGTCGATCGGCTGCACTTTGGGGGATCATGACCATGGTTATCGTCCAACTGGGGAACAAAGCCTGAACAAATGCGTCGAAATTCAACGCCGCACTTCAATCTGCATTTCAAATACGTTTTTGCAAGCCAAATTGTTCTTTTGTTAGTCTGTTGAAGTGACAGATTCTCAACTCGTAAGTGAAGGCGAAGTCAGTTATGCACGACAAGCCTTTGCAGGAAAGACAGTTGCGATTATTGGCTATGGCAATCAAGGGCGCGCACATGCGCAAAATCTGCGGGATTCGGGGGTATCGGTACGGATCGGCTGCAGTACCGAGTCTCGCGGATTTGCTGCTGCCGAAACGGACGGGTTCTCCCCTGTCGATGCTGTTGGCGCGGCTGCGGAAGCGGACTTGGTGATTGCCGCACTGCCCGACACCCTGCATTCCAAACTGATCCCCCCGCTTCTTGACGCCATGCGCCCGAGCGCGGTCATCGGTTTCCTGCATGGCTTTTCCGCCCACTTTGGACTTGTCTCGCTACCCAAGTCCCGCGGCGCCGTGCTGCTTGCACCCAAGGGGCCTGGCACAGCGCTTCGCCAGCGATTCCTCGAAGGCATGGGGATTCCAGCTCTGCTCGCAACGGCAGACTCCTCGAACGCAGCCGACGCAGAACTCCTCGCGCTCGGCTGGGCGGACGGCATTGGCTGCACCCGAGCTGGAGTCGTTCGGACGACATTCGCCGCCGAGGCGGAGACCGATCTCTTCGGCGAGCAAGCGGTGTTGTGCGGCGGACTGATGGGGCTGATCCGAGCCGCGTACGAAACGCTCGTGCAGGCTGGCTACCCGCCGCTCATCGCATACATGGAGTGCGCGCACGAGGTGAAGCAGATCGCGGATCTCGTGTGTGATCGAGGCCTCGATGGGATGCTCAGCGCCATTTCGCCAACGGCCCGTTTCGGTGCCGTGGACGCGGCGCCGCGCATCGTGGACGATGCACTTCGCGAGAGGCTGAAGGCAATGTTGACATCGGTGCAAGACGGATCTTTCGCGCAGAGGCTGGCCTCTGAAACGGCGGCGGGGTGGCCGCGAACATCCGGGTTGCGCCGCGAACTGCACGCAAGTGGCGTGGAATCTGCAGGGCGCGAGGTACGCGCGCTCCTGCCCTGGCTGCGCATCCCACAAGGGAGTTCACAGTGACACTGCTGCAAGCCATTCTGCTCGGCATTGTCGAGGGAATCACCGAGTACCTGCCCGTCAGTTCGACGGGACACCTGATTCTGGTTTCGCGCGCACTCGGACTTGCCGACACCGAGGCCAACCGCAGCGCCATCGATCAGTTCAACATCGTGGTGCAGGGTGCAGCAGTGCTCGCAGTGCTCGGCCTCTACAGGAATGATGTGCGGGCGATGCTGTACGCCATGCTTCGTTGGATCGGAGGCATCGCCCGAGTGCAGTGTGTGTCGATGGATGCAGACCTGCGCCTTGCCCGCAACCTGCTGCTGTCGTTCCTGCCCGCAGCGGTGATCGGCAAACTGTTCGACGAACGCATCGAACAACTGCTGTTTGGCAGCCTTCCCGTGATGTGCGCCCTTGCCGTCGGCGGCGTGGCGATGCTGATCATCGCTCCCTCGGTACGCCGCCGCGCGGCAGAGTCAGCGGCCGATGCCCATGCACGGCCCACGGGTGCATCCATCTCAGCCCTGGCTGCGTTGGCCATCGGCCTTGTCCAGTGCATCGCCATGGTGCCAGGCACCTCGCGGTCCATGGTCACCATCGTGGCGGCGCTCGCCTGCGGCATGCATCCGCGTGAGGCGGCGCGATACTCGTTCCTCCTCGCGCTGCCGACACTCGGCGGTGCATGCGTGTACAAGGGATCGAAGATGCTGTCGTCGGGTGGATCGCTCGAACTCCTCGGCGGTTGGCTGCCGATTGGAGTTGGGCTCGTCGCGGCTTTCATCAGCGCCGTCCTGAGCATTCGGTGGCTCGTGGGGTTCCTCGGCCGCGGCGGCTTCGCGCTGTTTGGCTGGTGGCGGATCGCGCTTGCCGTGCTCGTCGGGATCGCGCTGTTGCAGGGATGGATTCCGCGTTGAGGCGGGCGCTCTCGCGCCTGTGCAAGCCCTGTGCGGCAACCGCGTAGTATCCATTCCTCGTGGCCGCGTTCCTGCAACTCCTTCTCGGTCTTCGCAGCCTTGCGATCCGCATCGTGATCTTCGTGGTGCTTGCGGGCGTCTTCGCCTGGATGATCGGTGGATCCATCTTCCCGGGATCGCAGGTTGTGAACTTGCCGAGTTTCCAGTGGCGACAACAGGCATGGAATCTGCAGGTCACGGGCAACGGAAATCGAGCGGCGCCCGTGCGTTGGCGACTGCTCGCCGTGGATGCGCGCGGCGATGTGGTGGAGCAGACTTTCGGCATCGAAGGCATTTGGCGTGAAGTGCACGGACCACTCGTGCACGCGGGCGGCATGCTGATTGCCGCTCACGCGGAGCGCGACGGCACGAGCAGTTGGTGGATCGGTTCGATGGCCAACGATGGTTCGGTGAAGGCGCGCGCGGCAGCCAGCGAGCAAGAGGCACGCATGGTGCTGCGCGGCGCCGATGGTGTGCACCAGCCCACTGCCGAAGCACCTGCGGCGATGCCGCCATCAGCGCCGAAGGGAGCAGTTCCTGCCGCGCCTGCCGCCCCCGCCGCGCCCGCCGCAGGCCTGTGACGGTCCGTCGTTCGCGCCTGATCTGCCGCGCACATCCGGCGCTCGCCTGCTCCCCTACTCCGCAAGTTCCCGCTCAAGCCGCGACTCATCCCACACTTCCACGCCAAGTTCGCGTGCCTTGTCAAGTTTGGAACCTGCATCGTTGCCGGCGATCACCACATCCGTCTTGCGCGACACGCTGCCGGTCACCTTGGCACCGCGCGCCTCGAGCGTTTCGGTGAGCGTCCTGCGATCCTGCTTGGCGAAGGTTCCCGTTAGAACGACTGTCTTCCCCCGCAGCGATGAGCCGGGCGTGCCTTCGTCGGCCGCCTCCGATGCCGCGGCAAACTCCCGGCTTGTCAGATCCACCCCTGCAGCAGCGAGATCGTTGAACGCCTCGCGCAGTGCGGGTGAGCGGAGACTCTCCACGAACATCTCGGCCGTGCGCTCGCCGATGTCGGGAAGCGCCTCGAGGTCCGCCGCGCTTGCCGACTGCACGGCCGCCAAATCGGGATACGCGCGTGCGAGGGTCTTGGCGGCAGTCACGCCAAGCAGTCGGATTCCCATCGAAGCAAGAAGCCGTGCGAGCCCACGCCCTTTGGCCTCGTTCGCCATCGCCACGATGTCCTTGGCAGTCTTTTCGCCGACTTTCCGCTGCGAGGTCTTGCCGCTCGACAACTGCGCCTCCGATGTGAGCGCCGCGACGGCAGATGGATCGAGTCGAAACAGATCCGCGAAACCGCGCACGATTCCCGCATCGATCAGTTGGTCAATGAGGCGTTCCCCAAGACCATCGATCGCCATCTGATCGCGCCCGACGAACCACTTCACACGCTCACGGAACTGCGCGGGGCATGCAGGATTCATGCAGAACACCTTCGGTCCTTCGCGTGCGAGCAGGCTGCCGCAGGACGGACAATGCGTGGGCGCTTCGATCGGCTGCTCCGAACCCGTTCGCGCGGACACCACGGGCGCGATGACCTGGGGTATGACCTCGCCCGCCTTCTCCACTTCCACGAGATCGCCGATGCGAATGTCCTTGCGCGTGATCTCCTCGATGTTGTGCAGCGTTGCGTGGCGCACCGTCGACCCCGCAATCCACACAGGTTCCATCGCAGCGCGCGGCGTGATCGTGCCGCCCTTGCCGACCTGCCAGTCCACGCGAACGAGGCGCGTGGTGGCACGCTCCGCCTGGTACTTGAACGCGATGATCCACCTCGGACACTTCTCGGTCGATCCGAGCGCATCCTGATCGGCGAAGGAATCCACTCGCACCACCATGCCATCGACCGCGTATGGCAGCGCTTCGCGGCGCCCCTCGAAGGCTTGGATCGCATCCTCCGCTTCCGCAACCCCCGCGCACGCGCGGCTCTCGCGGTTGGTCGGAATGCCCCATTCGCGGAGCGCGGCGATGAACGCGGTGAAACTGGGGAACGCCTCGCCGCCCCGCTGCTCACCGCGACCATGGGCGACGAACGAAAGCCCCCGCGCAGCGGTCACGGCGGGATCGAGGCTCTTCAGCGTGCCCGCGGTCGCGTTGCGCGCGTTGGCGAGTTCGGGTTCGTCCCGTGCGCGGCGTTCGGCATTGATTCGCGCAAACTCGGCGAGCGGCATGAAAATCTCGCCGCGGACTTCGAGCACGTCGGGCACCGGGATCGGCGCAGCGGAACCTCGCGAAGCGCTTCGCAGCCGGAGCGGGATGGCGCGAATGGCGCGAATGTTGCTCGTGACATCATCGCCCACGGCGCCGTCGCCGCGCGTGGCGGCCTGCACGAGCACACCGTTCTCGTACCGCAAGCTGATCGCCACCCCGTCCACCTTCGGATCTGCCACGAGCGACGACGCGCGGCCGAGCGACTTCTCGCACCGCGCAGCCCACGCCCGAAGTCCATCGAGGTCGTAGGTATTGTCGATGGACTGCATTTGCCGAGCATGCCGTACCGATGTGAATCCCTCGATCGCTGCACCACCCACCCGCCGCGTCGGGCTGGTCGAATCCGCCAGGTCTGGATGGGCCGCCTCGAGATCTGCGAGACGCTGCAGCAGGCGGTCGTACTCGCTGTCCGCCATGAATGGATCGGCATGGCAGTAGTACGCGGCATTCGCCCGCTCAAGCAGATCGCGCAGGTGCACGACCTCCTCGCGCGGCGACTTCCAGGACTCGGAGGAAGCGGCGGACATCCCCGCGCGGTTCAGTCGGCGTTCTGCCGACGCGCACGAATCATCGACTTCGGCGCGCAGTGAAAAGTGGCATCGCAGCGACCCACGCGTTTCTCGGGGCGAACCTTGCTTCCGCGAACCATCGGGACCTGCTGCACGATTTCAAGACGGATATCCACATTGAATTCGCCACCCGCCGCGAGCTTTGCCGTGACATCCTCCCCGCAGGTCACGTGATACACCGCGGGTCCGATGCACGGACGCAGGAATCGGTAGCTGAGTTTCTTGCAGACGACGATGTAGTCGCCCCCGCAGCGCGAGAACAGGTACATGCCGCCCGCGACTTCGCTGTTGGCCAGCAGCGCAGCGCCCGCCATGGCGTTGTACCAATTGCGGTTGATGCGGCGGAACGGAAGGATCGCCACGAACCGATCCTTGCCAATGTCCTTCATCGTGATGCCGGATCGAAACGCGTACGGCAGCCAGATGAGCGAACAGACACGGTGCCAGAAATTGTTGCGCGTCGAGAGCCTTGAGATGAACGCCTCCGCCTTGTCGGCAATGGACATGGGCACGGGCTCTGAGTTCAGCGTGGTCATGGGGGCGATTCGAATGTGCGTCGAACCTCGAAATCATAGCATCGGCAGGAGATGCAGCCTCACCCGAGAATCGCCGTGTGTTCCTGGAGTTTGCGCCCGGAATCGCCCCGTGCGCTTGCGGATCGCCTGCATGCGCTTGGGGTCGGGTGTGTTCAACTCTCCCTCGTGCCCTGCGCCATGGATCCACTGTGGCACGATGGCATCGAAGTCCTTCGCGGCGAGGGCATCGAGGTCGTCAGCGGCATGTTGGCAATGGCGGGCGAGGACTACTCGACCCTCGAGTCCATCGCCGCGACGGGTGGCGTTCGCAGCGATGCGCACTGGGGTGCCAATCTCGACCGCGCCTTGCAGGTGGCGGCGATTGCACAACGGTACGACATTGCGCTCGTGACATTTCACGGCGGATTCCTGCCGCACGACGCCGCAGATCCCAGGCGGCGCACCATGCTCGAGCGGATCGGGCTGGTGGCGGATGCACTGGCGCGCCACGGAGTCGCATGCGCCCTCGAGACGGGGCAGGAAAGCGCGCCCACGCTGATCGCGGCGCTCGAAGCGCTCGCGCCGCATGGGGTGGGCGTGAACTTCGATCCCGCGAACATGGTGCTCTATGGCATGGGCGATCCGCTGGAGTCTGCGAAGGCGCTCGCCCCGTGGATCCGACAGGTGCACATCAAGGACGCGCAACCCACGGAGCGCGCCGGCACCTGGGGACGCGATGTCCCGGTGGGCGAGGGCGTCGTTCCGTGGGCGGATTTCCTGCGTGTGGTGGCGCCGCTGCGTTGGCGTGGGCAGCCTGTGCACCTGGCGATTGAACGCGAATCGGGACGCTGCCGTGACGCGGATATCGCGCAAGCGCTGTCGTTGCTCGAGCGTGAGCGTTCTACACTGGAGGGATAGCGATGCCGACCTATCTCTACTGCGTCGTGAACCCAGACGGAAGCGATGGCGAGGCATTCGAGGTGTTCCAGCCGATGAGTGAAGCGGTGCTGACTCGTCACCCAGAAGATGGGCGACCCGTGCGCCGGGTTCCTGTCGCCAGTCAGATGCAGTTCGGCAGTGATGCGTCGCGCTTGTCCAACAAGAATCTCGACCGACTGGGCTTCACCAAGTACGAGCGGGCGGGTGATGGCGTGTGGGAGAAGAAGGCGGGCCAGGGTCCTCCGAGCATTCACCGCGATGAGTGAGCGATCCCCCATCGCAGCCGCCGTGGGCTGGGGGCTGTTCTGTTCCGCCAGTTGGACTTGGTGCATCGGGATGTTCCTCCCGTTCGTGATGCTGCAGCGCTATGGGTGGATCGGCTTCTGGATCTTCTTCGTGCCCAATGTGGTCGGGTGTGCAGGGTTCGGATTGCTGCAGTCGACGGAACGCGTCCGTGCGCTGCGGGAGCGGCTGCTTCCGCTGTGCGGTTGGTTCTCGCTCGTGACGATTGCGTATCAGGCGTTCTTTGCGGGATGGATGCTGCCGTCCGTCGGCGGGTTCGCCGTGGTGATCGCCGGACTGCTGAGTGCACGACTGTTTCGAGAACGCGCCTGGTTGTGGATGTCCGTCGCGGTTGCCATCGCGACCGGCTGTGCAGTTGCTGCGCATCTGCGTGGCGGCACATGGCCGCCGTTGGAGGCGAACGGTTCCCTTCCAGCCAGTGATGTGATCGCGCTTGCGCCAGCAGTCGCGCTCGGCTTCCTGGCGTGCCCTTTCCTTGATCTGACATTCCACCGCGCGCGCCTGCGCAGCGGCTCGCGCCTGACCTTCGCGGTGTTTGGGGTGGCGTTTGGGCTCACGCTGCTCGCCGTTGCGCTGTGGTGGTCGGATGCGCTGCGCGGACCCGTGCGCGACGGTGCTCTCGTGGCACTCTGGTCCGTGCAGCTTGCGTTCACGATTGGAGCCCATGCACGAGAGGGCAGCGCGCCCCTGGTCGATGGTCTGGCGCGCCCCGCACACCTGACAGCGCTGTCTGCGGTGTGGGCTGCGCTGAGCGGTCTCGCCCTTGGCTGGGCGGTTCGAGCCCCAGGCATCGGCAATTTCGCTGGGGAGTGGGCCTATCTGGCGCTGCTTGGGTTTTACGGGCTGATCTTTCCCTTCGCCTTGCTGCTGCGCAGGCGGATCCACCCTGCGGTGCTGATCGGCTTGATTCTTGTCGCCTCCCCCTTCTATGCGCAGGCGTTCATCGGCGGTCGTACCGCTTTCCTTTGGGGACCGATTGTTGCACTTGCTGTCCTTTGGATGGCAACGAAGGACAAGGATGGGACGAAGGGACTTCTTGCCACATGACTGACTTCAGCCTCGAGCCGATCCGCCCCTCCGATTGGGATGCCGCCGCCGCGCGCCACCTGCTGCGGCGGGCCGGGTTTGGCGGTCCCCCGGATCAGGTGCAGGCGCTTGCGGGCATGAAGGCGGCCGATGCGGTGGACCTGCTGCTCGACTTCGAGCGCACGCCGACTGCCGAGATTCCCGATTCGACCTTTCGCAAGGACATTCGCCGTCCCCCGACCGCTGAAGAGCGGGAGACCTATCAGCGAGCACGCCGCAGTCAGGATGAGGCGATGCAACAGCAACTGCAGCAGATGCGAAACGAACGGGACCGTGAGGACCGCGAGCAACTGCGCGAGATCCAGCAGTGGTGGCTGCAGCGCATGATCGAGACGGGGCGCCCGATGCAGGAGCGCATGACGCTGTTCTGGCATGGGCATTTCGCCACGGGCTACCGCGGCGTCGAGGACAGCTACCACATGTTCCTGCAGAACGAGATGCTGCGGCAGCATGCCACGGGCAATTTTGCGGACATCGTGATGCGCATTCTGCGTGACCCGGCGATGCTCAAGTACCTCGACAACGACGAGAGCCGCAAGGGACGACCCAACGAGAATCTTGCGCGCGAGTTGATGGAACTGTTCGTGCTCGGCGAAGGCAACGGCTACAGCGAGGATGACATCAAGGAGGGTGCACGCGCCCTCACGGGGTACACCTTCAACGACGACACGTTCGCGTTCGAGCAGAACAGGCATGACGATGGGCCGAAGACGATCTTCGGCAGCACGGGAAACTGGAATGGCGATGACTTCGCGCGGATCATCCTCTCGCGCAAGGAGCCTTCCCTGTACCTCTGCGGCAAGCTCTACCGAGCGCTGGTGAACGATGCGCCTGGCATGCCTGGGCGCATTGAGATGCGGGTCGTGGATGCCCTGGCGAAGAAGTTGCGCGATGGGCAATACGACCTCAAGCCTGTCTTGCGGACGCTGCTGCTCAGTCGGCACTTTTACGACCCGACCAACCGCGGCTGCATGATCAAGTCGCCCGTGCAGTTGGTGGTGGGCTCGGTCCGCGAGCTCGGCGTGCCCGTGCGAAACATGGGCGCGGTGAACGCCGCCGCCGACCTCATGGGACAGAGCCTGTTCATGCCTCCGAGCGTGAAAGGCTGGGAGGGCGGGCAGTTGTGGATCAACACCTCAACACTCTTCGTTCGGCAGAACCTGCTCGTCTACTTGATGACCGGCGCTGGACCCGACGGTGGCGGTGACCTCGGTTCATGGGACCCCGCATCGATCCGCGTCGCGCTCGATGCGGCGACATCGGGCGACCGTTCGCGCGATGCCGATGCGCTGCTGGACCTCGTGCTGGCATGCGAGGCAACGCCCGCGCGCCGCGAGCAGTTCCGCAGCGCCGTGGAAGCGCTCGGTGGTCCGCTCGAGGGTCGTCGCCTCGTGCGCGCACTTTGTCTTGCCACCGCACTGCCCGAGTATCAGCTCTGTTGAGTTCGCACAGCAGCCTCACGACCAGGAGTCGCCAAATGACACACACCCCCTTCTCGCGCCGAATCTTCCTGCAACAGGGCGCCACGCTCGCATCGCTCACTTCGACGCTTCCTTGGTTCATCCAGCAGTCCGCGATGGCAATGCTGTCGCCAGACCCGCGGCTGTCCAGCCGCCCAGGCGAACCAGAGGATCGCATTCTCGTGGTGGTGCAGCTCGGCGGCGGCAACGATGGACTGAACACGGTCGTTCCGTACGGCGCAGATGCCTATCACCGAGCTCGACCGGCACTCGCCATCGGTTCACCGAGCGCGAAGGACGGCGCACTGCCGTTGGACGATGCGCAAGGACTTGGCCTGCATCCGCGACTGGAAGGACTGCGCGACCTGCTCGACCGGGGTTGTCTCGCTGTGGTGCAGGGCGTGGGCTACCCCAACCCCAACAGGTCGCACTTCGCATCGATGGATATCTGGCACACGGGCAAGCCAGGCGGACGCGATCACGGCTGGATCGGTCGCTACATCGATTGCTCGTGCAGTGGATCGCCCGCGGCGGACGCCGAGGTGGCGATCGGTCGGAGCGCTCCGCTCGCGATGATGGGTGCGAAGGCCAATCCGGTGTCGTTCGAGAATTCCCGCCTGTACCAGTGGAGCGGCAAGGAACTGCCGGGCGGCTTGACCGCGAGCTATGACGCGACGAACCGCGCGGGATTGCTGGATGGCATCGATCCGGGGTCGCAGGCTGCATTCCTGATGCGCACCGCGCTCGATGCGCAACTGTCGAGCGACCGCGTGCGCGCTGCGATCGCCAAGGCACCGCTGGTGACCTACCCGGGAACGAAACTCGCGGGTCAGATGCAGTCGATTGGTGCGATGATCCGCGATGGCATGAAGACGCGCGTGTACTACGCATCGATCAGTGGCTTCGACACGCACGGTGGGCAGGCCGGCACCCACGGCAACCTGATGCGCGAAGTGGGTGATGCGCTGCGGGCGTTCCAGAACGACATGAAGGCGCAGGGCAACGAGGATCGTGTGATGACGATGGTCTTCAGCGAGTTCGGTCGTCGTGTCGCCCAGAATGCCTCGGGCGGAACGGATCACGGGACGGCTGCACCGATGTTCCTCATCGGGACCCAGGTGCAGGCGGGAGTGCATGGGACACACCCCTCGCTGACCAATCTCGATGATGGCGACTTACGGTTCACCACCGACTTCCGAAGCGTGTACGCGACACTGATGGACCGCTGGCTGAGCGCGCCCGGCAAGGGTTGCTCCGCGAAGGTGCTCGGAACCCGCTACGACACGCTGAAGATCCTGCGCACCTGACCCAAGGCGCATCAGCTGCCGGTGCCGGAGTCGCGCTGCATCTCATCGGGATCGAAGGGAATCTCCTCGCCGTCCGCGCCGATGACGCGGATGTCGATGCCGCTCGGAAGCGCGTCGATGAACTTCTGTCCGTAGGACTTTCGGACGATGCGCGGATCGAGCACCACCACGCGCCCCGTATCCGTCGCGGATCGGATGAGCCGACCGAACCCCTGACGAAACCGCAGGATCGCGCGCGGCAACGAGTCCTCGACGAATGCGTTCCCGCCGCGAGCACGGATCGCCTCGGATCGCGCTTGAACGAGGGGCGCATCGGGAACCTCGAAGGGAAGCCGCGTAATGATGACATTGCGAAGTGCATCGCCGCGGACATCGATCCCCTGCCAGAAACTGGCGACGCCGAAGAGCACGCTTCGCTTGCTCTCGCGGAAGCGCTTCAGCAGCAGCGCATTGGGCACTCCAGCGCCCTGCGCATGCACGGGAAAGTCGTGCATCGTCATCCACGGCTCCGTGCGCTGAACCAACTCCTGCAGGGCGCGGAAACTCGTGCACAGGACGAACGCACCGCCATCCGTTTGGGCGACATGCCACTCGATGCGCGCGGCGAGCGCTGCGAGATGCGATTCATCGCGGGGATCGGGCAACTCGGATTCGATGAACAGCCGCACCTGCCGCGAGTAGTCGAATGGACTGCCGAGCGTGAGCACTTCGGGGTCCTGCATCCCAAGCACACGCGCCGACGCAGTGCAGTCGCCGCGTACGGTGGCGAGCGTTCCCGAGGTGAGGACCACGGACACATCCTGCCCAAAGAGATGCTCGCTGAGCACGGGGCCGACATCGACGACCGCCGCAGTGAGCGTGATGTCGGGGCGTACGGCTGAACGCCCACGGCGCCGAGCGGTCGTTGACATCCAGTACACACACCCGCGCAAGGACTGCGAGACGAGCGCAGCGCATGCGGCGGACATCGATGCTGCTCGCTGGGCAAGCCCACTGATCTCCTGCGCCGCGGATTCGTCGGCGGCGCGTTCGCGCACCAACTGCAGCGTGGCCGCCAGCTGCTGCATCGGAGCGCTCAATCGATCCTCGATCGCATGCGCCGCTCGGATGCGGCACTCTCCCTCACCTGGTTGCTCGCCACGCCACTGCCACCACGCGCTGAAGAATTCCTGCGCCGCTGCGCGAACCGTGGCGACATGCTGCACGGCGGATCGAAGCAGTTCATCGCCCCCATCCCGCAGTGCCATCTGTCCGAGCACTCCTCGCGAAACGGCAGGATTCCACAGGGTTCGAAGCAGAGACGCGATCGTGGCTTCGGAGAGCGATCCGCCAAAGTGGTCGGCGGCGATCTCCTCGATCGCGTGCGCCTCATCCAAAATCACATGCTGATACGGTGGCAGGAATCCGCGCCCACTGCTCGCACGAAGCGCGAGGTCGCTGAAGAAGAGCGCATGATTACAGATGAGCAGGTCCCCCCCTTCCATGCGGCGGCGCGCGCGCTGATAGAAGCACGCGTCGTAGGTCGGACAACGCCGCCCCATGCAGTTTCCCGCATCGGACTGCACCTGCTCCCACACGCCCTGCGGCGGCAGCACGGGAAGCGATGCGGTGCTGCCATCCACAGTGTCCTGCGCCCACGAATCGACCGCTGCAAGCGCATGCCGATCATCCTCGACCGGCAGCAGGCGTTCCTGCCGCCCGACGGCCATGCGAAGTCGCCGCAGCGAGACATAGTTGCTGCGTCCCTTGACGAGTACCGTCGAGAACTCCTCGGGCATGACCGCTTGCAGCAGCGGAATGTCCTTGTCGACCAGCTGTTCCTGCAGCGCGATCGTGTTCGTGCAGATGAGCACGCGCTCGCGCTTCTGCACCACGCGCGCGAGGGCAGGCAGGAGATACGCGAAACTCTTGCCGACTCCCGTTCCAGCCTCGACCATCAGGCGCCCCTTGCGTTCGAGGCAGCGATCGATCGCCGCCGCCATCTCGATCTGCTGCGGCCGCTGCTCAAAGCCGCCCAGACGCCTCGCCAGCGGCCCCGTGTCGGAAAGCATCAACGCTGTCTGCGGATTCACTCCCACGAATGCTCCCGCGGACACCTGCGTTTCATCCCTGTCGCCGCGAAACAACCGCCGACGAGCGGCGCATTCCGTGGACGCGCGCAGTGACACTTCATGTGCATAGCCTATGGCCGATGCGCCGTGATGCTGCTTGCCGGTCGAACTTTCCGGCGCTGCTTCTCCGGGTTGCCGCCATCGGCTGGCGGACTTGTGGATGCTGCGTGGTCCTGGGGATGTCGCTCGCTGCACCGCTCGGTGGGTGTCACGCAACGCCGACACCGCGTGAGGCGATCGACGCCGCGCGCCCACCTCAGTCCTGTCCGACATTCGATGGAGCAACGGGCGCGCGGATCACATGGGAGGAACTCCTGCTTCGCGTGCGCGCTGCGGATGCGGTGTTCGTGGGCGAGACCCATGACGATGCCGCCGCGCACAAGGCGCAGCATGCACTCGTCGCTGCATTCCTGGATGCGCACCCCAGCGGAGCCGTGGGACTGGAGATGCTCGAGCGCGACGATCAGGATGAAGTCGATGCGTACCTTGCAGGACGACTGGCGCTCGACGACTTCATCGACGGCACGAAGTCGCGCGACTGGGCTGGCAAGGACTCTTGGGTGCCGTGGTATCAGCCGTCGATCGATGCTGCGCGAACCGCTGGCAGAGCGGTGATCGCCGCAAATGCGCCGCGAAAGTACGTGTCGCAGTCGTTCCGCGAAGGACCCGATGGCCTGCGGGTGCTGCCGCCCGAGGAGCGCGCGCTCTTCGATGTGGACGAAGCGATCCTGCGCGATGGAGACTGGGAAAGGCTCCGCGAACTGATGATCGAGATGCGCACGGAGGCTGTTTCCGAAGGGGATCGGTCCGCCGAGCCACCCACGGATGCCGAGGTCGATGCCGTGCACCGATCGCAGCGCGTGTGGGATCTCACGATGGCGACGTCACTCGCCCGAGCGTGGAAGTCAGGAATGCCGTTCATGCATCTGGTGGGCGCATTTCATGTGCAGCGGCGGCTTGGGACTGCAGCGATCTTCCTGCGGCTTTGCCCCGAGGCGCGCGTGCTGATCGTGCAACTCGACCCGGGTGAAACGCTGCCTCCGAAAGCGGAGTGGAACGCCGGCGCCGATGTGACCGTGATGACGAAGGCCCCGGCGGTCGACCCGTAGCCGCGCGGCGAGTCAATAGCCGACGAGTTTGTTGAGCGCCTCGCGCGAATCGACGATCGTGAAGAGCTTGTCGATCTTCATCATCGACAGCAGATTGCGCATTTCCTTGTTG
This sequence comes from Planctomycetia bacterium, assembly GCA_005799495.1. Classification (GTDB taxonomy): domain Bacteria; phylum Planctomycetota; class Phycisphaerae; order Phycisphaerales; family SM1A02; genus F1-60-MAGs104. The sequence continues at coordinate 10,409 of SYGP01000026.1, read as the reverse complement.
ACCCCGTAGAGCACTGGCTTGGCGCCGAGCGCTGCCGCGCCGTTGCGACAGTTGATGCAGGTTCCGATGCCCATGCTGCTCATGAACTGGACAGCGGACAGATCGAGCACCATGAACTTCATCGCCTTGCCCGCTGCCTTCATGATGGGATCGAGATCCTGCGCCACGATCGGAGCCTCGCGCTGCCCGATGTTCGGACCTGCAGGTCGCGCGATGAGCACCGCGCCATCCCAGATGGTTTCGAGCAGTTGGGTTTTCTTGACGGTAGGTTCTTGTCGAGTGGTCATGGCGTGCTTTCCATCGGCGGCGTCCTGAAGTCTAACGGTTTCCCGCAGGGCGCGATCTCACTCGTGGATTCCCACGGCGCGCGGATCGGCCAGCGTCAGCAGCGTGGCACTGCCGAAGAGTCCGGGCACATCCCCCGCACTTCGCAGGGCCAGCGAGAGATCGAGGATCGCCACTGCACCCTTTCGCATCACGATGCTTGGCAACTCCGTTCCGACGAGGTGGCTGACCAGTTCACTGAGGGTCGGTTCATGCCCAACGACCGCGAGCGATTCGCTATCGCTGTCGATGATCGCCTGCTCGACCGCTTCCATGCCGCCCGGATGATCCGCCTCCAGTACCTCGCATCGCTGGGCCTTCGGCCACTTTGCCTCGTCGCGCAGGATGCGTGCGGTTTCCCAGGCGCGTTCGAATCGACTGGCAAGAACGACCGCCGGCGCGTCCCATGCACGCCCGATGCGGCGGGCGAGGCGGGCAAACTCATCGATGCCCTGCTTCGTCAGTGGTCGCCGGGAATCGTCCGAGGCAGACGCGGCGGAACGATCCTCGGCACGCGCATGACGGACGACGAAGAGACGCATCGCAGGTACGGTACCGTTGCCGCACATGGCAGCCACCGCGATCGTGAACGCGCGACTTCTCACGATGCATCCCGTGCATGGCGCCCGTGCGGTGATCCGCCGCCCGACCGCTGCGAACCTCGGGATCATCGAACGCGGGCACATCCTGTGGGAGTCCCACAGAATCACGGCGATCGCTCGCGGCGAACCTGCGTCGCTCCCCAAGGACTGCACCACGCTGGATGCGGGCGGATGCCTGGTCACGCCCGGCTTCGTCGACTGCCACACGCATGCGTGCTGGGCGGGCGACCGATCGGATGAATGGGCAATGAAGTTGGCGGGTCGTTCCTATCTGGACATTCTTTCTGCGGGTGGCGGCATCATGTCCACCGTGCGCGCCGTGCGCGCCGCTGCGGCGGAAGAACTGACCGCACTGCTCGCCCGCCGACTTGCCGAGATGGCGGACTACGGCACCACCACGGTGGAGGTGAAGTCGGGCTACGGGCTGAATACCGAGAGCGAACTGAAGATGCTGCGCGCCATTCATGCAGCGCGCGCACACACGCCGCAGCGAATTGCCGCGACTTTTCTCGGCGCACATGCGATCGATGCGGAGCAGTCGGACTTCGTATCGCGCACCATCGAGGAAACGCTGCCCGCGGCGTCGCGCCTGATGCCCGGCATCACCGCGGATGCGTACTGTGAGCAAGGCGCGTGGACTGCGCCGGACTGCACCGCATACTTCGAACGCGCGCGCACCCTCGGCTGTCCAGTCCGCGTGCACACCAACCAGTTTCATTCCCTCGGCATGGTGGAGCGCGCCATCGCGCTCGGCGCCGTCAGCCTGGACCACCTCGAAGCGTGTACCGATGCAGAGATCGCGGCCGTCGCCCGCAGCGGCTCCGTTGCGGTGGGGCTGCCCGCCACCTCGTTCTGTCTCGGCACACCCTTCCTGCGCGCGCGCGAACTGGTGGATGCGGGTGCCGCGCTCGCATTGGCGACGAACGCAAACCCGGGCAGCGCACCCGTTCGCAGCATGCCGCTCGTGATCGCACTTGCGGTGCGGCACCTTCGCCTGACACCAAGCGAATCACTGATCGCCACCACTTGGAACGCCGCCTGCGTGCTCGGGATGCAGGGAGAGTGCGGCTCGCTCGCGGTGGGCAAGAGTGCCGATGTCGTGCTCTGGCCCTTTCGCGATGAGCGGACGCTCGCCTATGAGGTCAGTGGCGCGTTGCCCGAGGCAGTCTTCGCTCGCGGCGTCCGTGCGGGCACCCGATTTCGCTAGCCTTTCCCGCTTCATGCACCGCTCCGCGCGCGACATCGAAGACGCCACCGCCGCGGCCGCCTGCGTCTGCCGCACGCACGAGGCGCTGGCGGCGTTCCTTCGCGAAGGGCAGACCCTTGCGGAGATCGATGCGTTTGTCGGACGAACGCTGGAACAGCTGGAGTGTCGATCGTGTTTCCTCGGCTATCGCACGCGCGGACATCCGCCGTTTCCGAGCCACTCCTGCCTCTCCGTGAACGCCTGCGTCGTGCACGGCACGCACGACATGACCGATCGTCCTCTGCACGCAGGCGATCTGCTGTCGGTGGACATCGGCGTTCGCCACCGTGGGTTCATCGGCGATGCAGCGTGGACATTCCTCGTGCGCGGCGGCGACAAACTCGCACACGCACTGATGGAGTGCGGCAAGGAAAGCCTGCGGCGAGGCGTGAAGACGATGGTGGCGGGCCGCCCCCTGATCGACTGGGCCCGCGCCGTGCAGGGCCATGTCGAGGACGAGTGCCGCTTCTGCCTCGTGCGCGGACTGGGTGGGCACGGCTACGGACGCACGCTGCACGATGCGCCATTCGTGTCGAATGTCGTGCCATCCTTCCCAGGCGAATGGAACGAGGCGTGGTCCACTTTCAAGCCAGGCATGCTGATCGCGGTCGAACCGATGATCGCTGTCGGCTCGACCGAGACGAAGTCCCATGGGAGTACGTGGCCGATCTTCACGGCGGATGGATCGCTCAGCGTTCACTACGAAGCCGATGTACTCATCACCGATGATGGCCCCGTCAATCTCACGGAGGACCTCTTCCGTCTGCCGGATGTGGTCGGGTGAACGACCCTGCCCTGCCGCAGGGAGACCGCTACCCTTCCTGCCATGCCGCGCGCACTCCTGCTTGAATCGATCCATGCTGCGGCCGATGCCGTTCTGGTGGAATCGGGATTCACCGTCGAGCGTGCCGCGGGAGCACTGACGGGCGATGCGCTGCGCGCCGCGCTTGCGCGTTCTGATGTGCTGGGCATTCGATCGAAGACGGAACTGCGGGCGGCGGATCTTGCTGCTGCGCCGCATCTTTTGGCGGTGGGGTGCTTCTGCATCGGAACGAACCAGGTGGATCTCGCGGCAGCCGCAGCCGCTGGGACGGCTGTCTTCAACTCGCCGTTCAGCAACACGCGCAGTGTGGCGGAGATGACCGTTGCGGAAGCGGTGTGCCTCTTCCGCCGCCTCTTCGAGAAGTCAGCCCTGCTTCATGCGGGACATTGGGACAAGTCTGCGGCGAACAGCCACGAAGTTCGCGGGCGAACGCTTGGCATCATCGGCTACGGGCACATTGGCTCGCAGGTGAGCGTTCTCGCGGAAGCGCTCGGCATGCGCGTGATCTTCCATGACATTCTCCGCAAGTTGCCCCTGGGCAATGCGTCGCCGCGACCATCGCTCGAGTCGGTGCTGCGCGAAGCGGACTGCGTAACGCTGCATGTGCCGGAAACACCGCAGACCGCGGGGCTGATCGGCGCTTCGCAGATCGCGATGATGAAGCGTGGTGCGTTCCTCATCAACAACGCGCGCGGGAGCGTGGTGGACACCGATGCTCTCGCTGCCGCGCTGCACGATGGCCGACTCGGCGGTGCTGCGCTCGATGTGTTTCCCGACGAGCCTGCAAAGGCAGGCGACCGCTTTACTTCACCGCTGCAGGCGTGTGGCTCGGCGATTCTGACGCCGCACATCGGCGGCTCCACGGAAGAAGCGCAGGAACTGATCGCGCTCGAAGTGGCGGAGAAGTTGGCACGATTCTGGGAACGGGGTTCCACGGAAACATGTGTGAACATCCCGCAGGTCGATCTGCCCGTGCTGCGCGACGGGCAACTTCGCATTCTGCATGTCCACCGCAATGTGCCCGGCGTGCTCGGCACGATGCACACGCTGCTTGCGCGTGCTGGGGTCAACATCAACGCGGAGTACCTGCAATCGAACCCCTCGACGAGTTATGTCATTCTCGATGTCGAGCCGATCGGCGACCCCGCGCTGCTCGATGGCATCCGCGCCATGCCGGAAACGATCCGCATGCGGACGGCATCCAACGCGACAAGCCGCGGCTGAACCACCCCAAGGATCCCTCACATGACTTCCCGCCACCCTGCTCCACGATCCCTGCTCGGTCCACGCACATCGCGCGCGGCTGCGCGGCCGCTGCTCGACCTCTGCCTCTGCTCCTGCGCGACGACCGCCCTTTCCGTCGCATCCACATCGATCGCGGTGCCGCCCCCGACACGCAGCGAACCCGTGAGCGACATGATCCATGGACGCAAGGTGGACGACCCGTACAGGTGGCTCGAGCAGTTGGAGAAGGATTCGCCCGAAGTCGCGGCCTGGACGACGCTGCAGAACGACCGCACCACCACGCTGCTGCGCTCGCTGCCGTGTCATGCGGAACTGACGGCCGAACTTCGCCCACTCATGTCGATCGGTTCGGTCGGGATGCCCGTCTGCGAAGGCGGCAGCGCGTTCTGGACCGAACGAGAAGGTTCGCAGAATCAGCCCGTGCTGTATGTCGGCACGGATGTGAGCGCGGGAAGGGCGAGCGGGACGCCGCCCACGGCGGGTGCCTCCGCGCCTGCGCTCAACGGTCCAGACCGCGGTCCAGACCGCGCCGCACGACGCACGCTCATCGATGTCAATGCACTCGACGCGCGAGGACTCACGAGCCTCGACTGGTGGGTTCCATCGCCCTGCGGGAAGCGCGTTGCGTTTGGGCTCTCGCAGTCGGGAAGCGAGATGAGCGTGCTGCATGTGCTCGATGCAGTCAGTGGCCGATGGATCAGCGATGAGATCGAGGGGAAGGTTTCGTTCGGGGGCTGGACACCCACGAGCGATGCGTTCATCTATTCGGCGCTCGCCGACGCGACGGATCCCTATTCACGCGAAGTGCGTTGGCACACCATCGGCGAGCATCCTCGCCACGACAAGCTGCTCGCGCGGCAGACCGATCCGAGCCGTATTCCGGGCGCGTCGATCAGCCGCGACGGACGATGGATCTTCCTTTCGCTCTCGCGCGGTTGGCAGGCGAATGACCTGTCCGTGATCGAGACGGACGCGTGGCAGCGCGCGGGCATGCCGCCGGCAGCTGCCCCGCTCGCCACGGTGGTGGCGGAGGGGCTCGATGCGACATTCTCGCCAGCCGCGACCGTGGGCGACACTCTCTTCATGCGAACGACCCTCGACGCGCCAACGGGCACACTCGTTGCCGTGCCGCTTCGTTCTCCGCAGCGACCCTCGTGGAAGACGATCGTTGCACCGCGCACCGACATGGTCCTCGAAGGCGCCTCGCGCGCGGGCGATCTGCTCGTGCTCACCTTCTCGAAGGATGTGACCACTCGACTCGAACGCATCCGAACCACGGGCGACGCCGTCGGCGCCATCGAACTGCCGGGGCTTGGCACGGCGGGCGTGGGCACGACCGACGAACGAACGACCGGCTTCGTGTCGTTCACCAGCTTCAACGAGCCGCGCTCCATTTACGCAGCGGATTTCGCATCGGGAGCGATGCGGTTGTGGGCGCGTCCCGAGATTCCCTTCGATCCAGCGGCGATCGAGGTGAAGCAGGTGTTCGTTCCGAGCAAGGATGGAACGCGCGTGCCCATGTTCATCGTGCAGCGCAAGGGAATGAAGCATGCTGGCAGCACTCCCGCGCTGCTCTACGCCTACGGCGGGTTCAATGTGAGTCTCGATCCTGCGTTCTCGCCAACGCTGTGGCCGTGGCTGCAGCGCGGCGGCGTGTATGCGGTGGCCAACCTGCGGGGCGGAAGCGAATACGGCGAAGCGTGGCACCGCGCGGGAATGCTCGGCAACAAGCAGAATGTCTTCGACGACTTCCATGCGTGTGCGCAGTGGTTGATCGATCAGAAGATCACCGACTCGGCGCATCTGGCGATCGAGGGCGGATCGAATGGCGGGCTGCTGACGGGTGTCGCGATCACGCAGCGCCCCGACCTCTATACGGCCGCGATCAGCGCCGTTCCGCTGCTCGACATGATGCGCTACCAGCAGTTCCTGCTCGCGAAGTACTGGGTGCCCGAGTATGGATCGAGCGAGGATGCGGCTGCGGCCGAGTGGCTCCACGCCTACAGCCCCTACCACAACATCCGCCCCGGCACGCGGTATCCCGCGGTGCTCTTCACCGCCGGCGAGAACGACTCGCGCGTGCATCCGCTCCATGCACGCAAGATGACGGCGCGGATGCAAGCGGCGTCCGCGAGCGATGATCGCACAGAACCCGTTCTATTGTGGGTGGACCGCGACGCGGGACATGGTCAGGGCAAGCCACTGGCGCGCCGCATCGAAGATGAGGCTGACCAGTGGTCGTTCGTGTTCTGGCAGACCGGCGTCTGCGGAACGCCGACGGCAGCGCACTGACCGCCGCAATCACGAACCGACGACGATTTCGAGACGCGCGTATTCGAGGACGAGCGTTCTTCGCCCACCAGGACGGAAGTCCACCTCCACGCTTGTCATGCTGCCGCGCGGCAACAGCGCGGTGATGCGCCCCACGCCGAACTGCGCATGGCGCACGACCGTGCCCACACGAATCCCCGCGGGCACCTGCCGAGAACCGCCGACGCCCGCGGCGGGAAGCGACGGTCGAGCCGCGGCACCCGACTCGCCATGCGACCCGCCGAATCGCCGCATCACCGATGGTTCACGCATGCGCGTTTGCCCGATGCCATCGGCCTCATCGCTGCTGACCACTCCTTCGCCGGCGATCTCGCGGAGGAATCCACTCTCGATGGCGCGCTCCTGCAAGCCGCGAACCGTCCGCGAAGCGCAGGTCGTCAGCAGCAGGTGACGGCGTGCGCGCGTGATGCCCACGTACAACAGGCGGCGTTCCTCCTCCACTTCATCGGGGCTGCCGAGGGAGCGTGCATGCGGGAGCAGCCCCTCTTCGAGCCCGATGATGAAGATGCTGTCGAACTCGAGTCCCTTGGATGCATGCAGGGTCATGAGCGTGACTGCACCCTTCTCCGGGTCCACCGCGTCAGCGTCCGCGACGAGCGCCACCGATTCGAGAAACGATCGCAGCGCGTCGCCGAGGGTTGGCGGAGTTGCCGAGGGATCGCCCTCCGGCATCTCATGCAGCGCGGCGGCATTCGCGACTTCGGTGACATTCGCTTCACGCTCTGCGCCTTCCTCCTCGGTCTCCGCGCTCGCCGCAGCGGCACGGCCCAGCCCGGTTTCGAGCAGCACCCGCGAGACGAACCCTCCGAGGTTGGAGGCAGGCTTCACATCCAGTTCGGAACGCGCGCGAGCGATCAGCGCCACGAATCCGTCGATGGACTTCGCAGTTCGCTCGGCGATTCCGAACCCGCGCGCCTGCTGCATCGCATCGATCAGGGCGATCCGCCGAAGCGCCGCCGCGTTGCCGATGCGCTGCATGGTCGTGCCGCCGATGCCGCGCGTCGGCACGTTCACGATGCGCTGCAGGGAGACTTCATCGAGTGGGTTCGCGATCAGGCGCAGGTAGGCGAGTGCGTCGCGCACCTCCCGGCGCTCGAAGAACGCCGTGCCGCGCGCAATGACACACGGGATGTTGCGGCGGCGCAGCGCATCTTCCACCACGCGCGTCAGGGCGTTCATCCGCATCAAGACGGCCATCTCGCGCAGCGGCATGCCCTCCGCCTGCTGCCGCTCGATGGACTGCGCGACGCGTTCGGCCTCCGCGATCTCGTTGTCGAGTCGCACCACCTCGACGATCGCACCTTCGCCGAGCGAAGTGTGCAGCTCCTTGTGGCGGCGCTTGCCGTTGTGGAGAATCAGCCGCGCAGCCGTTGCCACGATGTGTCCCGTCGAGCGGAAGTTCTCGCCGAGCGGCACGATGACCGCGCGTGGAAAATGCTTCTCGAACTCGAGGATGTTGCTGAGGTCTGCGCCACGCCAACCATAGATGGACTGGTCGGGATCGCCGACGACGCAGATGTTGCGGTGCTGCTGTGCGAGCAAGCTGGCGATGACGAACTGCGGGTGATTCGTGTCCTGGTACTCGTCGACGAGGACCTCTTCGTAGCCTTGCTGCAACTGTGCGCGCAGTTCCGCATCGTCGCGGAGCATGCGCGCGCAGCGCGTGAGGAGATCATCGAAGTCGAGCGCGTTCTGCCGAGCCACCTCGCGCTCGTAGGCCGCATGCACCTTCGCCACGGTCCGATCGAGGAAGTCGGTGGCTTGGGATGCGTGTTCCACCGCGGTCCACAACTGGTTCTTCGCCCGCGAAATGTGCGCCGCCACCGTGGAGGTTCGCCACTGCTTCGGATCGAGCCCCGAATCGGAGATCGCTTGACGCAGCGCCGTCGCCGCATCGTCCGCATCGAGGATCGAGAAGTCCTCGCGCAGCGGCGCAGTGCCGAGTCCCGCGGCGAGCGATGATGCGCCGTAGCGGCGCAGCAACTGCGCGGAAAACGCGTGAAATGTGCTGATGGTTGGCCCACCGCGCCCCACGGCGCGGCTGCCGCACAGCGACTCGACTCGCGTGCGCATTTCGCGCGCAGCCTTGTTCGAGAATGTCAGCGCGAGGATCGACCATGCGGGAACTCCCTGCGCGATGCGCGCCGCGATTCGCCGCGTAATCACGCGTGTTTTCCCCGACCCAGGCCCCGCCAGCACCAGCAGCGGACCGCTCCCGTGCTCGACCGCTGCGCGCTGCTGCGGCGTCAATCCATCGAAGCAAACCGAAAGCGAACTCTGCTCCACGCGAGCGAGTCTAGGGATGTGCCGGCGAAGGTCCGACAACCTGTCCACACTGCCTAGGGCGGCGTGCAGCTGGGTGGGAGCAGCTCAAGTTGCCGTTGGTTCAAGGAGTTACGGTGAACTTGCCGATGCGATGGAGAGCCCCCAGTATTTGTGGTCGCTTGCCTCTTGCGACCCCAAGATGTTGGGGTATCGTGAATCCTCGTTGCCCGTCGTGTGGGTGTGGCAGCAATCAGGTGCAGTGCCTTCGGGCGTCGGGAGATCTTCAAGATGGGCATTCTGTGCGACACTCAAATCCGCGAACTCGTCGGCATCGAACCCTTCGAGGAGAGCCGCAAGCGAAGCGGCGTCATTTCCTACGGCGTTTCGAGCTACGGCTATGACGTTCGCGTTGGCACGAAGTTCAAGATCTTCACGAATGCCACGAGCGGCGGCGTTGCGGTGGTCGATCCGAAGAACTTCTCGAGCGACCTCTTCATTTCCATCGACACGGAACTGACAGGACGCGACCACGTCATCATTCCGCCCAATTCATTTGCGCTCGCCGAGACCGTCGAGGTTTTTTCGGTGCCGCGTGATGTGCTCGCAGTGTGCGTGGGAAAGAGCACCTACGCCCGCTGCGGCATCATCGTCAACGTCACACCCCTCGAGCCCGAGTGGCGCGGAAAGGTGACGATCGAAATCTCCAACACCACCCCGCTGCCTGCGCGCATCTACGCCAATGAGGGCATCGCACAGATGCTCTTCCTGAAGGCGGATCGCATCTGCGCCGTCAGCTATGCAGACAAGGGTGGCAAGTACCAGGATCAGCAGGGACTCACCCTGCCCCGCGTCGACGGCAACTCACACTCGCCTCATTCTCCCTGACCTCATTGTTCACGCCGGAGCCGCCCGTCACGGGCGGTTCCGTCGCCTCGTCATCATTTCCATTCACTCCAACCCACTTCAAGCAGGATGCACACATGAAGATCGAACGCCGCTTCACCACAGCAGACACGGATGTCTACAGCACGACCGAGTGGACGACCCGCTCGAGCAAGATCAAGAACCCAGACGGATCGACCGTCTTCGCGATGGACGACGCGCAGATTCCGAAGGAGTGGAGCCAACTTGCCACGGACATCGTCGTGAGCAAGTACTTCCGCAAGGCTGGCGTTCCCACACTGCACGAGGACGGCAGCATCACGCACGGCCCGGAGCGTTCCGTGCAGCAGGTCGTGCACCGTCTCGCGGGCTGCTGGCGGCACTGGGGCGAAACGCACGGCTACTTCGATTCGCCCGCGGATGCGCAGGCGTTTTACGACGAACTGGCGTTCATGCTCGTCCACCAGATGGCGGCCCCCAACAGTCCGCAGTGGTTCAACACCGGGCTCGCCTGGGCGTACGGGATCAACGGTCCCGCGCAAGGACACTGGATCGCACATCACAGCACGGGCGCCGTCTCGCTCGCGCAGGACGCATACACGCACCCGCAGCCACACGCCTGCTGCATCCAGTCGGTCAACGATGACCTTGTGAGCGAGGGCGGCAGCAGGGATCTGTGGGTGCGCGAGGC
>SYGP01000025.1 GCA_005799495.1 Planctomycetia bacterium | reverse complement strand
GGTCGCGCCCGCGGCCTGCACCGACGCCCACGCACATCTCCCCGACGTCCGATCCCGAGCTCGAGAAGAAGGGGACATCCGCCTCGCCTGCGATGGCTTTCGCAAGCAGCGTCTTGCCGCAGCCGGGTTGCCCAGACAGCAGCACGCCGCGCGGAATCCTTCCACCGAGCTTGGAAAAGCGCTTCGGATTCTTGAGAAACTCGACGATCTCGCCGACTTCTTCCTTCGCCTCATCGACCCCTGCCACATCGGCAAAGGTGATCTGCACATTTTCCTTGTTGGTCACGCGGTGACGGCTCTTGCCGAAACTGCCGAGCATGCCGCCTGGACCGCCACCTGCGGCGTTGCGCATGCCGCGCGCGATCAAGAACCACAGCACCAGCAGGATCAGCAGCCCAGGCGCCAGCGTGAGGAGCAACTGCACGAACATGCTCTGTCCCACCTGTTCCTGCCACTTCACGCCTGATGCGGTCAGTTGTTCGCGAACCCAGTCGTAGTTGCCCGGAATGATGCGGACCCACACCATGCCACCCTTCTGACCGGATCGCTCGGTTGCCCCAGGCAGCGACTTCGACAGCGTCGCCATCAACTTGTCATCTTCGATCACGACCGAAGCGGGTTCGAAGTACCCCTCCTTCGCGAGCACGAAGAACTCCTGAGGAGTCTGGATCGCTTCACCGCGGTTCGAGCCGCCCATGAGCACCGTCCACACCACCGCCAGGACGGCCATCACCAGGATCCAAGTCATGAACTGCCGCCGCATCTTCGGCGGGGCTGCATTGCCGGACCGGTTGCCTCCACCTTCGCCGTCGCCTCCGCCGCCGCCGGAATCGTTGCCGGGCTGTTTGCCTCGTTCCACCAGCATGCGAAGCGAGCCAAAGGCCGAGCGTGATTGCCCGGATCGCAGGCGATGGGTGTGCGTCGAATGTGTGATGTGGGTTCTGTCGTTCAAGAAATCCGCTCCTCGCTGGGCTGCCTCACTGTACTGATCGAACACGCCTGCGGATCACCAATCGCCCTGCAGACTCGCAACTATATCCCGCGCCATCTGCTGTGCCACGGCAAACCGTGCGAGGTCTATCGGCTGATTGTTGGGGAGGCTTGCGACGAAAACCGCGGTGGACTTGAATCCAGCGCGCGAAACGATCGGCTTCCCCGTCTTCATGTCCGTCCACTCGAAGTCCACGGTGACGGCAAATGCCATTTCCTCGGGCAAACCCGTGCCGAGGCTCTGCGAGACCATGTTCATGTCCACACGCGTGATCGTGCCACGAAGCACCGTGTCGGCACGCCCCTCGGATGTCACCTTGTAAGGGGTCATTTGCTCGAACTCCTTCACGAGCGCATCGCCGAGTTGAAACTGCACCGCGCGGTCCGTGCCATTGTTCTTGAAGAGCGGCACCGCAACGCTTCGGAACTTGCTGGAGTACATCGCGCCCGATGCATAGCCCTGCGATGGGTTGCTCGTGCAACGGACGAGCGGCATCAGCAGCATGCACGCGGACAGCGTCAGCAGGAGGAACGAATGGCGAATGGCGGGGGACTCGTTCATTCAGGGGCTCGAGGGTATTGGCGGTGCGGGCGCTGCTGGCGGTGGGGTTTCGCCCGGCATCGAGTTCTCTTGCGGCGCACCCGTCGGCGCGGGCTTCAGTTCATCTGCCCGTGGCGCTGCCTGATCCCAGTCGAGCCCCAGCATTTCCTTGCGGAGGGTTTGGTAGTCCGGGGTCGACTTCGCAACCAGCGGCGGAAGCTTCGCATACAGCTGCGGTATCTCGCGCAGCGCAAGGAGCGCAGCAATCGACTTGGGGTACTTTTCGACAAGGCGTCGGATGTACAGCTCTGCCGAGATGGGATCGTCCTGCCGGTCGTACCAGGCAGCCTCGGACAGCAGCTTGGACGCCTCCGATTCATAGATCCGAACGATCAACGCATCCGCTCCGACGCGCTGCGCGGTGACCGGGTCGAGCGCCTGCAGTTCCTTGAGTCTGGCGCTCGCCTCGAACAGCCCGCGGGCGTCGTACAGGGGCCCCTTGTAAGCAGCCAATAGGGTGTAAATGAGCCGTAAACGCGCCTTTTCAACTTGTTTGGACCGAGGGTAGTTCTGGACAAAGAGGTCGTATGCGTCCGAAGCCAACTGCAGATCCCGCTTGCGGAAGTAGAAGTCCGCAAGTTCCATTCCCGCTTGCTCGGCGAGCTGGCTGCCAGGGAGGCGCTCTTGGACGCGGATGAGGATTTCCTGTGCCTCCTCGTCCGCGTTCAGCCATCGGAAGGTGTTGAAGAACTTCCTCCGCAACCCGTTGGCATAGGCCTTGGCGATCTGGAACTCCCGCTGCAGTGCGGTCACGAACACATCACTGCCCGGGTAGTTGCGGATCAGTTCCTCGTAGTCGTAGAGCGCCTTGTACTCATCGCCCTGCGCGAGCATGGCGTCGGCCTTCAGCAGCAGTGCGTGCGCGCGGAGGGGATTTGCCGGATGTCGGTCGAGCCAACCCGCTGCAAGGTTGTAGGCGCGAGCCGCATCACCCCGTACGAGCGCCATTTGCGCCTGATGCAACTGGCTGCCGGGACTGTTCGGATCTGCGTCCTCAGGCGCAACCCATCGGTCGTCGGATGAGAGCTTGAAGTCCACCTGGGCATGCGCGCAAGGGGTCGGGATGCATGACCACAGGCAGAGGACGACGCAGATTGAAACGGCCTGCCTTTGGAGCGATGAGATGATCACCGCGAGTGTGCGTTTGGCGCGGAAGCTCCTCACAACGGTGCAGTCTAGAGAAAATCTTTCTCGCTCCTGCGCACGCATGGTTTCGGAGCTCGATGCTCATGCCATGGTGGTTCGACGGTGGATGCTCCACAATCCGATGGGGAGTGTTGTCGTGAGTGAAGCGGCATGCGGGAAGGTCCGAGAGGCATCGGTTTGTGAATTTCCGTCAGCCCCACTTGTCAGACCCAAAAATCAAGGTGTATATTCCCGTCGTTCGGTCATGGAGCGATCGAATGCACCGCGGCAAGGATCGCAGCGGTGGAGAGCAGGAGAGCTCGGTGGATCGCGGCGCCTCGGCGCGACAAGCGATCCGGTCAAGGAGAGACCACGAATGAGTCGCGTCAAGACCAAATCAAATCGAGTTGGAGTGGCGAGTGTTGCGGTTCGTCCGCACGCAGTCAAGAAACAGAAGGCGATGCCTGCGAAGGCACCTCGCCCCTCGCCACTGCGAGATCACCGCCGCGAATCTTCGCAGCGCGCGAACGCCGCTCAAGCGGAGATCGCGCGGGTTTGGAAGCGTTACTGCGCCGTGCGTGGACACGCCGAGCACGCTCAGGAGCGCAATGATCTCCGCAACAGACTGATCGAGCAGTACCAGCCGATCGTTCGTTTCACCGCCGAGCGAATGCGCACGAGACTGCCGGCGGAGGTTGAAGTGGATGACCTCTTCTCCGCTGGTGTTTTCGGACTGATGGATGCGATCAACTCCTTCGATCCTGCGCGCGGCATCAAGTTCGAGACATTCTGTCCGCAGCGCATTCGCGGAGCCATCTTTGACGAGTTGCGCCAAATGGACTGGGTCCCGCGTCTTGTGCGCTCACGCACATCCCGGATGGATCGCGTGCGAAAGCAGATCGAGATGGAGAAGGGGCGGCCCGCAACGGATGCCGAACTCCGAGCGCGACTCGATGTCAGCGAAGAAGAGTTCGAGAAGATCCACCGCGACTCCAGCCCCATCGGACTCGTCAGCCTCAACAAGAAGTGGTCCGACTCGGACTCGGGAGGCGAGGCTCGCGAGATCGATGTGCCTCAGGACGACACTGGTCGCGATGCGTTCTCGATGCTGCAGCGTCAGGACATGCAGACGCTCATCACGCGCGGGCTCAGCCGGTCGGAACGCCTGATCGTGATCCTGTACTACTACGAAGAACTCACGATGAAGGAGATTGGAGTGACGCTCGATCTGTCGGAGAGCCGTGTGAGCCAGATGCACTCATCCATTCTTGCGCGGCTCAAGGCGCAGATGAAGCACCGGCTGCGTGAAATGACGGAGGAATGACGGGGGACTTTCATCCCCATTTTCAGCCACCGGCGCGCGCACTGCACTCAGTTTTTCGGCGAATCGCCTCCGCCCACCGGCGGTTTCTCTGATGGAGTGCTCTCGGCCAGGGGGCGCACGAAAAGATTGGCAAACTCAATAGCCGACCCGTGGCTCTGCAGCCCGATCGATCCCTCTTGGGGAACGCCAGGGAGTTTGGCATCGTTGATCACCTGCTGTCCATTCAGCCAGACATTCAGCACATCGCCCTGCATGCGGATGAGGAAGCGATTCCACTGCCCAGCGGGAGCGTCTGCGGCGACGAGCGGGGTGCATGACGCGCGCACGGCATCCAGCATCGACGCATCGGTGCGGTAGCCCCAGACCTCGCCGCTGCCGCACGGCCAACTCCAGATGTTCACCTGCGACTTCTTGCTGCCACGCAAGTAGATCCCGCTGTCGCGTTCCATCACTTTCACGGTCTGCACCGATCCATCCGCGGCGCGCACTTCCTTCCCGTCCTTGCCGATCAGCGGGCGATCCATCTCTCCCTGATTCCCATCGCCCCAGCGCCAGTCCACCACCATTTCAAAGTCGCGCCACACGCTCTTCGACCAGATGTCCGTGCCCTTGCCATCGAACGAGAGCAGCCAGTCCTGAACCTTCCAGTGTGTGAGGAAACTCCAATCGCCGCCCCAGCCATCCAGTGTGCCGTCGAAGATGCTGCGGAAACCAGCATCCACGGGCGCACACTCCTCTGCTGAGATCGCTGGCGTCGATGGAGGCAACTCCGTGAGTCGAATGTTCCGGAATCGGATCGGTGTTCCCTCGCTTTCGAGGCAGATGTAGCCCTTGCGTGGACGCACCTCGGTGCCCCCCGAGACTTCGGTGCCATTGACCGCGAGCCGAATCGTTCCGCGCTCTGCAGTGACGCGGTAGTGGTTCCATTGGCCCTTGCCCTTCGTGGTTCGCGCGGACGGCAGGCAACGGTTCCAACCCGCGGGATGCGGGCGATCGGGCGTCATGACCGCGCCGTGGATGGGAAAGATGTCGCCGTGACCCGTGTAGAGAACGCGACCCTCCTTGTCGGTGGCATCCGGCGTCAGCATTATCTGCACTTCGACCGAGCGGGTGAAGGGAACGCCCTTTGCCGGCAGCGGATCGCTCCACAGGAAAAGTCCCGCATTGCCAGGTTCTTCCTCGTGCATCCACTCCATCTCGAGGATGAAGTTCTCGTACTGCCGCTCGGTGCGCAGCACTCCCGTGGGTTTTCCGGAGCACTGCAGAAACGGCGTGCCATCCGAGTCCTTGCCGACGGTCCAGGTGGTCGGGCTGCCGTTCACATTGACCCACCCCGCCAGATCACGCCCGTTGAAGAGGTCCGTCGCAGTAGGAGGTGCGGGTGGATTCGCGGCGGCGAGAGTGGCTGCGGCGAACCAAGGGGCGAGGAGGTGGACTCGGGTCATGTCTGGCTTTCGTGAAAAGCGCATGGTCGTGGTGGGAGGGTTTCGTCTGCGCATGCTGGACGCGCACTGGAGAGGACCAGCTCAAGTCAAGACAACATCGCGCACGTGAGGCGATACGCGGAAGTCCGCCTTTGTCTTTGCGCGCACTTCGTCCACGCTGACCCCAGGGGCGAGTTCGTTCAAGGTGAAACGGTTCGTCTGGTGATCCATCTCCATGACGCAGAGGTCGGTGATGAGGAGATCCACGCACCGCCGTCCGGTCAGAGGCAGCGAACAGGTGGGCAGCACCTTCGATTCGCCTCGCTTGTTGGCGTGCTCCATCACCACGATGCGTCGGCGGACACCCGCCACAAGATCCATCGCGCCACCCATCCCCTTGACCAGCTTGCCGGGGATCATCCAGTTCGCCAGATCGCCTTCCTGCGATACCTCCATCGCTCCGAGGATGGCAAGGTCAATGTGACCGCCACGAATCATTCCGAAACTGTCCGCACTGGAAAAGAACGAGTGTCCCGTCACGCCCGTCACCGTCTGCTTGCCGGCGCTGATGAGATCCGCATCGACTTCGTCGTCGGTCGGGAACGGCCCCATGCC
>SYGP01000024.1 GCA_005799495.1 Planctomycetia bacterium | reverse complement strand
GGCCGAACATCATCAGTCCGCGCGCGCACAGTTCGTCGAAGTGCTGCTGCGTGGCCCACTGCGGCACGAGGTTGGAGTTGGCACTGAGGACCCGCGGCGCATCGGCGTGTGTGCGCACGATGCCCACTGGCTTGCCGCTCTGGACAAGCAGCGTCTCATCCGATTCCAACGACCGAAGGCTCGCGCAGATCGCATCGAAGGCTGGCCACGAGCGAGCGGCTTGCCCTCTCCCGCCATACACGATCAGATCATCCGGGCGCTCAGCCACTTCCGGGTCGAGGTTGTTCATCAGCATCCGAAGCGCTGCCTCGGCGGCCCATGTCTTGCAGGTCATCGCTGTTCCTCGCGGCGCCCGGACGACACGCTCTTGCACGGTACTCATGCCCGAGAGTGTAGGTCGCGTCCCACGACGCAACTCACATGCTCGCGAAGTCGAGCGCGGGAACGCGGAACGCACCCGCCGCGATGCGCGCAGAAATCGCGGCAATGTCAGGCGCGGGAGGACGATCCGCGGTGAGTGGGGCGGCGCACTCGCGCACGACTGCGTGCGCGCGTTCGACCCCGCGTCCGCTGGTGAGTGGACGCTGATGCTCAAGCGACTGACCCATGACCAGCAGTTCGCACGCCACCACATCGCGCGCCAGTCGCAGCGCATCGGCTGCGTGGAGCGCGCTCGTGGCTCCCATGCTGTTGTAATCCTCGATCCCCGCGCAGGTCGGGATGTTGCCGACACTCGATGGATAGGCAAGCGTTCTCAGCTCATTGCAGCACGCCGCGGCCGCGTATTGCACCACCATGAACCCGCTCTGCAATCCACCATCCGCCGCAAGATGCGGTGGCAGGCGGCTTTCACGGTCATGCCCCGACAACGCCCAGAAGATGCGTCGCTCGGCGATGCCGGCCAGATGGCAGAGTGCGAGGCGCAGTCCATCGAGTGAGATCGCCAGTGGCATCCCGTGGAAGTTTGCTCCCGAGAGGATCGCACACTCCTTGCCATCGGCAAAGACGAGTGGATTGTCGGTGACTGCGCCGAGTTCCGCCTCGATCACACCCGTGGCGTGCAGCACAGCGTCGAGGACCGCCCCGAGCACCTGTGGTGACGCACGAAGCGAGTAGGGATCCTGAACGCGCGGATCGTCGATCGCGTGCGAGGGACCGATCGTGGATCCATCGAGCAGCGAGCGGAGTGCCGCCGCGACGCGCGACTGCCCCAGCTGGTTGCGTGCCGCATGGATGCGCTCATCGAGCGGCGTGGACGAGGCGCGGCATGCATCGATCGCCATGGCGTTCGCGCAGATCGCAGCGTGCAGAAGGCGCAGGGCACCATGCGCAACGAGTGCGCCGATCCCGGCCATCATGTGCGTGCCGTTGATGAGTGCGAGTCCCTCCTTCGCGTCCAGTTCGAGCGGCTCGATGCCGGCGCCACGCAGCGCGTTCCTCGCATCGGTTGTTGCGCCACGCACCGACACGTCACCCTCGCCAAGCAGTGCAAGCGCGAGATGCGCAAGCGGAGCGAGGTCGCCCGATGCACCCACCGATCCCCGTGATGGGATGCAGGGTGTGATGCCCGCATTGAGCAGCGCAAGAATGCTCTCGACCACATCCGCACGAACGCCCGAGTGCCCGCGCGTGAGGCTCGCTGCGAGCACGACCATCATGGCGCGCACGCAATCCACCGGCAGTGGATCGCCCACGCCACTCGCGTGCGATCGGATCAGATTCGCCTGCACTTGCCGAAGTTGCTCCGCGCCCAGTCGCACATGCGCGAAGCTGCCGAACCCGGTGTTGATTCCGTAGAACGCACCACCGGCAGCAACCGTGGCGAGCATCGCTCCGCGCGCCGATTGCATCTGGTCCTTCGCCGCCGGCGAAAGCTGCACCAAACTGCCGTCTGCCACCGCGCGCACCTCACGAAGCGTCAGCGGTCGACCATCGAGATTCACGCTTGGGAGCGCAGCAGACACGACGCGAGAATACCCCCGTGCGGGTGGCGGCGCGCCGACGCAGAACGCAGGCGCGTTGCAGAGTGAAGCGGGATGCGATACACCTGCGGCGTGAGCACGCATCCAAATGCCTCTCTGCCGCATGCGGATCCGCATGCGGGTGGCGAGCGCGCGGCAGCGCGAGGCGTCGTCCTTGCGGGCGGAATCCTCGCGGCATCCGTGATCGGCTTTGCCGCGCCCACACTGACCCGCGATGGGCTGGGCATTCCTGCCACGACTGTCGCGCTGTCGCAGTCGCCTGCAGCAACGGCAGCGTTGATGCTTGGCACTTTCGCTGCGCTGACCGTCATCGCTGCCGTCGTCGGTCGCTCCATCAATGCTGTCGTGGGCCTCTTCGTGCTGGGGTGGGGGCTGATGGTGTTCAGTATGGCGGGCGGCAACGGATCCGATGCGATCTTCCTCGGCGCATCGATGCGGGCCATCGGCGTGGAGACGCTGCTGTGGGGAGTGGTCACCGCGGTCGGCGTCGTGCTGGTGTTCCGCTGGTCTGGGGCGCTCCTCGACATTCCGCCGCGGGATCCGAACGCTCCTTTCTGGCGCGAGTACTTTGACTTGGATGCGCTGCGGGGTGGCGTGGCGGGACTGCTGCTGCCAGTGACTGCCTGGTTCGTGGTTCGCAACATGATGAAGGGACAAGCCATTGGCGGTGCGTTCCTCGGAGGGATCGCGGTTGGGCTTGTCTTCCGACTGGCGGCGAGCGCCGTGCAGCCTGTGCTTGCGTTCATTGCGCCGATCCTTTTGACGGGTGCGCTGCAGATCATCACGGCGGGCGAAGTGCGTGCGCACCTGGACGCGCAGTTCGCGGCGGGTTCCCTTTCCCCGCTCGCGCGCATGATGCCGCTCGACATCGTGTCGGGCGCCCTGATTGGTGTCGCCATCGGCATCGGTTGGGCACGCAGCTTCAAGCGCAGCGATACGATGTCATCGTGAGCCTCGTCGTCACTGGAACAATCGGGATTGACACGGTGCACACGCCGCGGGATCGCCGTGAAGGCGTCTCAGGCGGGAGTGCTGCCTATTTCGCCGCGGCCGCAAGCCGCCTCACTCCCGTGCGCGTGGTCGCCGTGGTCGGTGATGATTGGCCGGAAGAGCACCGCCGCATCTTGAGCGGTTTGCCGGGCATCTGTCTCGATGGGCTGGAGACGCGCGCGGGTTCTCGCACTTTCGCGTGGGGCGGTCGGTACTTCGACGATGTCAATCGTCGCGAGACCCTGTTCACGGAAGTGGGCGTGCTGCAGGAGGCACCACCGCGAGTGCCCGATGCGTTCCGTGACAGCACTTTCGTCTTCCTCGGCAACACGCATCCGGGAGTGCAGCTGGGCTTTCTCGATCAGTTTCCGAAGAAGCAACTGGTGGTCGCCGACACGATGGATTTGTGGATCCGATCCGCGCGCGGCGATCTCGATCAACTGCTGCGGCGCGTCGACGGAGTCATCGTGAACGACAGCGAGGCGGCGGAACTGACTGGATTCCGCAATGCGGTCAGTGCAGGTCGGCGCATCCTGGAGATGGGGCCGAAGTTTGCCGTCGTGAAAAAGGGGGAGCATGGCGCCATCCTCTTTCATCCGCATGGCACTGCACTCGTGCCCGCGTTTCCCGTGGACGAGGCGCGCGTGGTCGATCCCACAGGGGCGGGCGACAGTTTCGCAGGTGGGTTCATGGCGCATGTCGCGCGCACAGGTGCAAGCGACTTTGCCACGCTGCAGTCCGCGATGGGATATGGAACGGTCGTCGCGAGCTTCGCGCTGGAGTCGTTCGGGCTCGATCGGATGCGTTCACTCGAGACGGCGGAAGTGCAGAAGCGTCTCGAAGAGTTCCAGCGGAGTGTGCGGATCGGCTGATGGCGGTGCGCGCGCCCAGCCTGCTGGCGGTTGTGCTGTGCATGGCGCTCGCCGCCGTGCACGGCGCGCGCGCAGACTGGGTTCCGTTTGATGAGCTCCCGGGCGCAGCGCAGGGTGCGCAGGTCGCCGCCGCATTTTCGAAGGAGCGCCGGCAGGGATTCCGCGAGATTCGATGGGACTTGGCTGAGGGCAAGGCGTGGGTGATGGTCGGAGGGATTTGGCGCGTTGCGGATCTGCGGGCAGGGAGTGTTTCCGATGCACCAGGGAATGTGCAGCCGCCCGACCGCGCCCCGCGCAGCGATCGCGCGCCGCGCCGCGCGATGGCACCATCGCGCGGGCGTCAGCAGCCCGTCTCCACTTCGGCGGACGGTTCGATGCGCGCCGAGTCGAAGGGTGGAAATGTGTGGGTTTCCTGTGTCGGTGCGGATTCGCGTGCGGTGACGACGGACGGTGGTGCAGGTCTTCGCTACGGCACGGCGAGCTGGGTGTACGGCGAGGAACTCGATCAGACGACCGGCATGTGGTGGAGCCCCGATGGATCGCAACTTGCGTTCTACCGATTCGATGACAGCAAAGTCCCGGAGTACACGCTGTTGTCGGGGCTGACAGGGCTGCGTCCGAAGGTGGAATCGGAGCGCTACCCCAAACCCGGTGATCCCAACCCGATTGCGGGTCTGCAGGTGCTCGATGTGACGGCCTTCTGTGCGGATCCGAAGAGCAATGCTGCGGCGCACACTCGCACGATCGATGTTGGCACCGCGGATCAGTACATCTATGGAATCGAGTGGTCTCCGACAGGTCGTGAACTGCTCTTTCATCGCCTCAACCGCAAGCACGATGTGCTGGAATGGTGCGCGGCCGATGCGAAGTCGCTGCAGGTGCGCACCGTGGTGCGTGAGACGCAGCCGCGGTGGAACCATCACGATCCCGAGCTGCGATTCCTCAGGGACGGTCGGCGTTTCATCTGGGCGTCCGAGGCATCGGGCTTCAAGCAGTACGAGCTGCGTTCCCTCGATGACGGTCGCGTCTTGCCGCTGACAAGCGGGGCGTTCCCAGCGGGACGCATCGTGCAGGTCGATGAGGACGCGGGCGTACTGTTCTACACGGCGTGTGCGAGTGAAACACGAATCAACCCGCAACTGATGCGCGTCGGACTCGATGGCACCGGGCAGCGGCGCCTGACGCCGAGCGATCTTCACTACTCGCGCTTCGAGATATCGCCGGATGGTGCGTGGTTCCTCGCCACCGAAGAGACGCTCGTGCGTCCGCCGCTCGCGCGACTGCATGCGATGGATGGAAGCCGGACGATCGCCGTGCAGGAGGAGGCGGCCGATCCCTGGGCCAAGGCGGGCGTTCGTCCACCAGAGTTGCTGACGCTGAAGGCCGCCGATGGCGTCACGGACCTGTACGGCATCCTTCATTTGCCGAGTGGGTTCTCGCCGGAGCGCCCCATTCCGCTCGTCGTGGATGTGTATGGCGGTCCGTATTTCGCAACGGTGTTCAATCGCTTCAGCGAACCGCGCGAGGAGTGCGAACTCGGCTTCGCGCTCCTGCAAGTGGACAACCGAGGGACGCCTGGACGCGGCAAGGCCTTCGAGGACGCGACCTTCCTGAAGCTCGGTGGTCCCGATCTCGACGATCAGGCGGCTGCCGCGCGGCAAGTGGCGCAGCGACCTGGGATCGACCCCAAGCGAATCGGCATCACGGGCATGTCCTACGGCGGCTACATGTCTGCATTGGCGCTCGTGCGGCACCCGGAAGTATTCAGTGTTTCCGTGGCGCGGGCCGCGCCGGTGGATTGGCGGCAGTACGACTCGATCTACACCGAGCGTTTCATGCGGACGCCCGCGGAAAACCGCGAAGGGTATGACGCAGGCAGCGCCGTGGTGCATGCGGACAGACTGCGCGGTCGACTGCTGCTCATTCACGGCATGGAGGATGACAATGTCCATCCGTCGAATGCATGGGCGCTGTCGCAGAAGCTGTTCGACCGCGACTTCCCCTTTGACATGCTCCTCTTTCCCCGTGCCGGCCACGGTGGCTTTGGTGGTGCCGAGCGTTCGGCAACGTGGTCATTCTTCGTGCGTGAGTTGAACGCCGCACCGCTGCCGCGGGGTTCGGAGAGCGATCGAACCAGCGCGGAAGATGGCAGTTCGGACGATGACGATGATGATGACGATGATGATGGTGGAGAAGGTGCGCCATGACGCAAGCGCTGCCGCCGGACCGGAGTCATGTCGCGACGGAGCAGCGCAACGATCGCACCGAGGACTTTGATCTCCGAACCACCTTGGAGCAGGTGCGGCTCATGGCGGATGATCACGCGGCGGTCCACCGAAGTGTGCAGGATGCGGCTCCCGCGATCGCGGCGTTCATCGATGCGCTCGTCCCGCGCATGCGCGGCGGCGGACGGCTCTTCTACTGCGGCGCGGGGACATCGGGGCGGCTCGGTGTGCTCGACGCTTCCGAGTGCCCCCCGACTTTCTGCAGTGATCCATCGCAGGTCATCGGCATCATCGCGGGCGGTGATGCGGCGCTGCGGCGCAGCAGCGAGCGACGCGAGGATGACCCGCAGGGCATTCAGTCCGAACTCGATGCTCACTCGTTCGGTAGCCAAGATGCGCTCGTGGCGATCGCCGCTGGCGGCACGACGCCGTACGCCGTCGGCGCGCTCGAACAGGCGCGCGCTCGCGGCGGGCTGACTGCGTTCATCGTGTGCTCGCCGCTCCATCGGGTTGTGGTGTGCGATCACCTCATTCTGCTCGCCACGGGGCCCGAAGTGCTGACGGGTTCCACGCGTCTGAAGGCGGGTTCTGCCACGAAACTCGCGCTGAACTGCATCAGTACGGTGGTCTTCACGCGGCTGGGCAAGGTGCATGGGAACTTGATGGTGGATCTGGCTGCGACAAACGACAAGCTTGTCGACCGTGCCATCCGAACGCTGCGCATGATCGATCCGTCGCTCGAGCGCGAGGACGCATCGGCGCTGCTTGGCGCCGCGGGCGGTCGCCTGAAGGTCGCGATCCTCATGCATGCTCGCGCACTTTCGCGCGACGATGCAGTGGCGCGGCTCGCAGCGGCGGATGGGGTTCTCCGCACGGCGCTCGGCGACCGCGCGTGATCTGTGCGCGATCTGCGCATGATCTGCGCATGATCTGCGCGTGATCTGCGCGTGAGCAGCGCAACAACGGCAAGCCAACAGCGCGCCAAAACCGAGAAACGAATGCCTTCGGAAATCCGTGCGGGTCACTCTGCTGCCGCAGGCTGATCCGCGCCCTTCAAGGCTCGGTCGTTTCGCTCGATGACCGTTCGGGACGCTGCTCCGGGCAAAAACTGTCCCTTATTGGGACACTTCTTGCCGCGAGTAAGGCAAATCGCGCGCTCTTCCCCCTGCAAGCGCAGCCCACACGATCGCCTGAAGCAAAAAAAGAAGCGCGCCCCTGCAAACTTTGCAGGGGCGCGCGATTGTCGCTTTCTCAAACAGCCGCTCGGCCGCTGCACGCAGCGCTTCGCGGAAATGTCTTCGAAGGGATCCTTTGAAAATCAGCTGACGAGCGCGTTGAGCGTCTTGGTCGCGCGGATGCGGACCTTCTTGCTCGCTGGCTTCGCCTTGAAGACCTGCGTTTCACCCGTGAATGGGTTCACGCCGGTGCGCTCCTTGGTGGCTGGCTTCTTCACGGTCTTGAACTTCGCGAGACCGAAGAAGGAGAACACGCCAGGACCGCGGCCGCTGAGGTCGGCGCCGATGATCGTGGTGAGGTTGTCGAAGATCTCCTTCACAGTGCCACGCTTCAGCTCGCTCGCTGCAGCGAGTTCACCGATGACTTGGCTGCGCGAGCGCTGCTTGGTCGTCGTGGTGGGCTTGAAGGTCTTCTTCGTGGTCTTCGTGGTCTTGGTCGCCGTCTTCTTGGGCGACTTCTTGGTCATCGTTGCCATCTGTTCTCTGTCCTTTCTAAGACAATCCATGTCGAGAAAACTGGTCTCGCTCCCAGCCGCACAAAGCGTGCGATGGCGGGAATGTAGATCGCCTGCCAACCTCGCCGCAAGATGCGACGAGCAAAAAATGCACGATTTTCCGATGTTTTGGGTCGGTCGATCGAACGCCTCGGCGATCACTTCGGGCGCACGGTGGCCCGCCCAACGGACGCGTAGGTGAACCCTGCGTCCTGCATCTGCGCCCGACGGAAGAGGTTCCTTCCGTCAAAGATGATCGGGCGCGCAAGCCGCTTTCGGATCTCGGCAAAGTCAGGCGCGCGGAACTCCGCCCACTCGGTGCAGATGATGAGCGCCTCGGCGCCCTCGAGGGCGCTGTACATGTCCTCCGCGCGGGTGACGGCGGGCATCTCATGAGCGAGATGTTCGAGCGCAACTGGGTCGTAAGCGCGGACCTTCGCGCCCGCCTTGATCGCCCGCTCCATGAGGGTCAGACTGGGTGCCTCACGGATGTCATCGGTCTTGGGCTTGAATGCAACCCCCCAGAATGCCAAGGACTTACCGCTGAGGCTCGCCCCGAGTTCCTGCTCCACTTTGGACCAGAAATGCGCTCGTTGATCCTGGTTCACCTCATGAACGGCGGCGTTCAGCTTGCATGGGAATCCCAGTTCCCGCCCCATCGATACGACTGCCTGGGTGTCCTTGGGGAAGCAGTTGTGAACGACCACCCCGCCGCAGGTGACAAAGGTGTGGGCGTCAGGAACCTCGATGGAAAACACATGCTCCGCCAGGTCGATTCGCCGGATGGAAACGACCCGCACAGCGCAAGAAACCTCCATTCCCGCCGAAATCGTGCCCGCAGCGGCTCGCCCGGATGCACCCCACTCCGCCGACCCATGCCGCTCGACCCGCGGATCGGCGCCGATGTCCGCGGTCGCCCCAGCCACACGGGGCAGCAGGTCGCCAACACAAACCACATTCGCCGGGAAGACCATCGGTTCGGCGCCGCGGCGCAGCACGACGACGGGGTGGTCTGCAGTCATCACGATTGTGGTCCCGCATGAAGTTGTCATCTCCACACCGGGTCCCGCGTAACGGCGGCGACTGATGCCGGCGGATTGGCGGAACGCAGCGGGACGGTCGCTCGGCGACCACGAGAGGACTTCCACGCCAGGCAGCGCATGAACGCCATCGTCCTCTCCCGTGAACAGCTCATCCAACCGCAGCGTGCTCTCGCCGTGGAGATCACGGATGCGAACGAGATGCGATCCGCGCAAGCAACTGCCGCCGTAGCCAAGACCGGGATAGAGGAACTGGTTGCCGATGCGCTTGTCCGAGCACATGCCCTCACGGACGGCGTTGATGTCTGCGCCTGTGCGCTCACACAGATTGGCAATCTCATTGATGAAGGAGATCTTGCACGCCAGCATTGCATTGCTCGCGTACTTCACCATTTCCGCGCTTCGAACATCCATCACGAAGATCGGATTGCCCTGACGAACGAACGGGTCGTAGAGCGTGCGCATCAGTTCGCCCGTCTTCGGATCATCGACACCGCACACCACGCGGTCAGGTTTCATGAAGTCATTGATGGCATCGCCTTCCTTGAGGAACTCTGGGTTGTCCGCGATGTGAAAGGGCACCTTCGTCTTGGCGCGGATCGCATCGCGCACCTTGTGGCTCGTGCCCACGGGCACGGTGCTCTTCACCACGATGGTCTTCGCCTCGCCGACCGCGCCCACGCGCTCGATCGCCTCGGCAATGTCCTCTGCCACACGAAGCACATACTTCAGATCGGCGCTCCCATCGTCGCTGCTGGGCGTTCCAACGCAGATGAAGATGATCCGCGCGTCTCGGTACGACTCCCACTTGTCTGTCGTGAAGTGCAGGCGATGCGAGTGGGCATTCCGCTGAATCATCTCGGAGAGACCGGGTTCGTAGATCGGGCTCTCGCCGCGCTTGAGGGTTTCGATCTTGGATGCATCCACGTCGAGGCAGGTGACGGTGTTGCCCATGTCGGCAAAGCATGCGCCCGTGACCAGTCCGACATAGCCCGTTCCAACCATCGTGATCTTCATGCGTGACTCCTTCGTTGTGGCGCTCGAACACTCGCCCGCGTCGCGGGGGTGGAAGTGTAAGGAGCATCCGCTCGCTCGCGCTCGAGCAGCGCGTGCTTCAGTCGGATCGCCCAGTGCCGTCTGCGGCACGGTTCGATGCCGCAGAACCCGCCGATGCCGCTGCGCGCCACGACTCGGTGGCAGGGGACCAGCGGCGGCAGCGGGTTGCGCGCCATGGCCGATGCCGCAGCGCGCGCAGCACCGCGGCGACCTGCCCTCGCCGCCAGTTCTGCGTAGGTGCAGGTTTGTCCGCGCGGAATCTGCGCCGCGGCAAGCCAACACGCCGCTGAAAATGAACCCGCCTTGGGCAGCAGCGCGCCCAGCGTGCGTGGATCGATCTGACCATCGCGTTGCCAGCGCCGCAGCAGTGTCACCCCCAACCGAAGCAGCTTCGAGTCCCCCGGAGTGCACGTGCGCGTGGATCGGCGCCGCGCAGATGCATGCCACTGGATCCGAAGGGCGCCATCATGCGCCGCAACGTGAAGCACAGCACCGCACATGGGTACGCAGCGGCAGTCCATCGGCAGGGGGACGATATCGCGGGTGATCGGTCTACCATGGCCACATGACCACTGCCCCCGTGCGCACACATTCACCCGTCGCGGCGGACTCATCCGACGCGGGCGATCGCCTGCTTGATCTCGTGCGTTCGAGCGATCCAGATCTGGCGCGAATTCTCGCGGGTGAACGCGATCGCCAACAGCACACGCTTGAGTTGATCGCAAGCGAGAATCATGTGAGCACAGCGGTCATGCATGCCGCGGGCAGTTGGATGACGAACAAGTACGCGGAGGGCTATCCAGGCAAGCGGTACTACGGCGGCTGCGAGTTCCATGATCAGGCGGAGGAGTTGGCGCGCACCCGCGCCAAGCAGCTCTTTGGCTGCCGCTTCGCCAATGTGCAACCCCACTGCGGCGCCAACGCGAACATCGCAGCGTTCATGGCGCTGCTGAATCCCGGCGAGACGGTGCTCAGCCTGCCGATCAAGGCAGGTGGTCATCTCAGTCACGGACTGAAGGTGAACTTCAGCGGGACTTTCTACAAGGTGGTGGACTACGGATTGCATCCAGACACCGAGCGCCTCGACTACAACGAGATCGCCGAGCTCGCGAGGACGCACAAGCCGAAGCTCATCATCTGCGGCTTCTCCGCGTATCCGCGCACGATCGACTTCGCGCGGTTCCGCGCGATCGCCGATGAGGTGGGCGCGTTCTTGCTGGCGGACATCGCACACATTGCAGGTCTCTGCGCGACGGGTGTTCACCCATCGCCATTTCCGCATGCGCATGTCGTCACGACGACCACGCACAAGACGCTCCGAGGTCCGCGCGGCGGACTCGTGCTGACCAACGACGAGGAACTCGCCACGAAGATCGATCGCAAGGTCTTTCCCGGTTCACAGGGCGGACCGCTGATGCACATCATCGCCGCGAAGGCGCTTGCGTTCGGGGAGGCGCTGCGCCCCGAGTTCACCCAGTACTGCGCGCAGGTCGTGCGCAACGCACAGGCGCTCGCGGCGGAGCTCACGCAGCGCGGCTATCGACTTTGCACGGGTGGAACGGACAACCATCTGATGCTCGTGGATCTGCGCGCGCGCAGTGCAGACTTGACGGGCGCCGACGCCGAGAAGTGGCTCGAGCGCGCGGGCATCATTTGCAACAAGAACGGCATTCCCAATGACACGCGTCCACCGATGGTGACGAGCGGATTGCGGCTGGGCACGCCCGCGCTCACAACCCGCGGACTTGGCGAGAAGGAGATGTCGCTCGTTGCGGAGTGGCTCGACCGCGTGATGGGATCGAAGGGCGACGCCACCACCTGCGAGAGCGTTCGTCAGGAAATCCGAAGTTTCTGCGGCCGATTCCCGCTGCCGCACTGAGCAGTGCGTCCACGCGGCTCGCGTTCAGGCGCGGCTCGCGTAGGAGCCATCGGTCGTATTGATGCGCACGCGCTCGCCCGTGGTGATGAAGGGCGGTACGCGCGTCTTCAGTCCAGTCTCGAGCGTCGCTTCCTTGAGTTGATTGGTCGCGGTCGCACCCTTGATGCCCGGCGGCGTGTCCGTCACCAGAAGTTCAACGACATTGGGCATCTCGATGCTCACCGGCTTGCCATCGCACCACAGCACCACGACTTCCTTGTCCGGCAGCACATACAGCGGCATCTCGCCGACGACATCCGGATCGAGTTCGAACTGTTCGTAGTTCTGGTTGTCCATGAACACATGCTGCTTGCCCTGCGCGTACAGGTACTGCATCGGGCGGCGATCAAGTTCCACCTGCTCCACTGCTTCACCGGAACGAAGTCGCTTTTCCAGCAGCGTTCCCTTCTCGATGTCCTTGATCTTGATTTGCACGAACGCCCGCAGGTTGCCTGGCGTGACATGGGTGTACTGCGTGATCACATACATGCGTCCATCGAGTTTGATGGCCATGCCCGGACGAAGGTCGGTGGAGTTCATGGTGGCGTTTGGGGGGGGCGGGTTGAACGGAACGGACGACGGTGCGCCCTTGCGCGAAGCAGCGGAGGATAGCCAAGCCAAGCGATGCCGAAAAAAAACCCCCGAGCACGAGGCTCGGAGGCGGAGGGAGGGAAAAGGGCTTGTTTGATCAGCCAGCCGATCTGGCTGACTGATGCAGACTTTCATCTGCGACCCCAACATAACCCCGAAATGTGATTTGTAAAATCGCAGTTGAAAGATTTTGCTTCGCTGGACCGATCATCGCATCTGCAAAACAAGTCTGTGGGAGGGGAGCGAGCGGGGCCCTCTGCGACGAGGAGCCCATCTTGCGCCGACAAACCGCGCCAATCGGATACAACCGACCCATTCAGGAGCCCCCTTGAGAATGCACCTCACACCTCGCCACCGATGTTGGCACCTTCGATCTTTCGCTGCCGCAATATGTTGCATCGTGATGTCGAACGCCGCCGCGCCTCCCGCGGAGGGGCAGTCACCACCGCCGCCGACGGACCCAGCGAAGCAGCCCGCTCGCGGTCGCGACGGAGCGGCGCCCGCGCAGCCGAGAACGGGCGCGCCAGTGCCCCCCCTCGCCGCCGAGCCCCCAACGGCCGACCTTGGGTTCCTCGCTCCCAACACGGCGGGGGAGGGAACGGTGCGGATTCTCAACACCGGCAGCACGCCGCTGACCATCTCACAGGTGCAGCCGTCGTGCAAGTGCACGACGCTCGACAATCTCGTGGGCAAGGTCATCGAAGCGGGCTCATCGATCGAGATGAAGGTGAAGCTCGAAGGTGCTCCTGCGGTCGGTCCACGAAACTCCAGCGTCAAGATCATGGTCGATGGGTTCACCCGACCGCTCGACATTCCGGTGCGGGCCGAAGTCACACTGCCCGTGCGATGCGTTCCTCCGTATGTGAACGCCGTGGAGGGCAAGAACCTCATCGGCCGGTTGGTGCTGGAGTCGATTGATGGCAAGCCCTTCAAGATTCTCTCGATGACCGGCGCGCCGATGGTTGTTCAGTATGGCGACGGGCCACAGGATGCACCGCGTTCGTCGTGGGTCGTGACCTATGACATCAGCGGCGTGCCCGCAGGCTCGCTGCTTCCTGCATTCCTGTTGTTCGAGACGGATGCAGCAGGAGCGGGGGTTGTCGATGTGCGTGTACGCAGCAGGAACCCGCCCCAGAAGCCGAAGATCCCGGTCATCGAGCAGCGATTGAACATCGGCCGCGTGGCGAAGGGGACAAGTGGAACGGCAACATTCGTCTTCAAGCTGAAGGACATGAAAGTCGATTCCGTCACGACCACATCACCCGATGCCACCGTCGAACTGGCGGCCACGGCGCCTGGCGCGGAAGATGGAACGGCTGTTTCGGTGCGGATCACTCCGCGCGCCGATGCGAGCGGCATCATCACCGTTCCGATCGCGGTGCGCGCGGGTCCACGCGCCGCGGATGTCGAAGCAGTCCTATCCGTGCGCTGAGCGTCAGAGCTGTTGAACGCGGTCCGCGATGTCCTTGATCGCCAGCGCGTTCACCAGTTCCTGCATCGCCCCCGACAGCAGGGTGTCGAGCGCAAACGACTGCTCGATGCGATGATCAACGGCGATGTTCTCCTTCGCTCGGTAGGTCCGAATCTTCTCCGCGCGGTCGCCGGAGCCGATCATGGCGCTCCGCTCGGTCGCGCGGCGAGCGTGCGCTTCGGCGCTTCGCCGCTCCAGCACGCGCGCGCGCAGCAGGCGCCACGCCTTGTCGCGATTCTGCTGTTGACTCCGCGTCTCCTGCATGCGCACTTCGATTCCTGTCGGGGTGTGCACCAGATGAACGGCAGTCGAGACCTTGTTCACATTCTGTCCGCCTGGACCCTGCGCGGTGGTGACCGTTTCACGAACCTCCGATGGGTCGATGCTCTCGTCGATCGACTCGGGTTCGGGAAGCACCGCGACGGTTGCCGTCGAAGTGTGGATGCGCCCCTGCGCTTCGGTGGCAGGCACGCGCTTCACTTGGTGCGTTCCCCCTTCGTAGCCGAGCGCGCTCCAGGCGCCTTCGCCCGTGATGCCGAGGACGGCATGGGTCACGCCGCCGACATCGCCCGCCTTCGACTCCATCTCCTCGACATGCCAACCGCGTGCCTTGCAGTAACGCGCATACATGTTGATGAGATCGCCCGCCCACAGGCTCGCCTCATCGCCGCCGACTCCCGCGCGCACTTCGAGAATCAGCCGAGCGACCGCGCGGTCGTCGGCCGTCACGAGCTCATGCACGAGTTGGGTCAGCAGCGCATCGCACTCGAGCGCTGCGCGCCGCATCTCCTCCCGCGCAAGCGCCGCCATTGCAGCATCGGGATCGGCCGCCAACGGCGCGGCGGACTCGACATCCTTTCGGAGCGACTTCCAGCGCCGCCAGGCGTCGACCGTCGAGCCGATGGTTGCGCGGCGAATCATGAGTGCGCGGACCTGCGTGTGCTGCACCAGCACGGCGGGGTCGTTCAACTGGCTCTCGATGCGGCCGTGCTCGCTCTCGATTTCCTCGAGCCGTCGGACGAGGTTGTCAGCGGGTTCGGTCATGCGCGAGAGAAACAAAACACCGTGCCAAACAAAACACCGTGCCCGTTCGAGGGGCACGGTGGATGGTGTCTTTCGAGTGGGGGATCTACTTCTTGGCGTCGGGTTTCGCAGCACCCTTCGACTTCGACTTGTCCTTGCCGAAGTAGTCGCCTGCGAACTTCCGCTGGAACCGCTCCACGCGCCCGGCGGTATCGATGAAGGTCTTCTGTCCCGTGTAGAAGGGGTGCGATCCAGACCAAACTTCTACATTCAGCTCGGGAACGGTTGCGCCGACGGTCATCACGACCTCGCCGCGGAAGTTCACCTTGCACTCTGGGTAATACTTGGGGTGGATGTCTTGCTTCATGCCATTGCCTTCCTGTCGAGTCGCGAAGTGTAGGCAAATCACGCGGCAATGCAAGCGGGCGATCAGGGCAGGCGTATCCCACCACGGTCTGAGAACTGTGCAGAAATGCGCGCGGCTTGACGATGATGCAGCCCCCGTTACTATTTTCGCTTCGACTCAATTCCCCTATAGCTCAATGGTAGAGCGGGCGGCTGTTAACCGCCAGGTTGCTGGTTCGAGTCCAGCTGGGGGAGTTCAAACGGTCGGCCTCAAATGGGGCCGACCGGTTTGTTTACAGGCTGACCCGAGAGAAACCCCCTGCGGGGGCGTCGTGGCGGGGGTTGTGCGCTCTCGGGTTTGTGGAGAGAGCGAGAGGGTGGGATCAGAACG
>SYGP01000023.1 GCA_005799495.1 Planctomycetia bacterium | reverse complement strand
GTCGTCGGTCGGGAACGGCCCCATGCCGAGCATGCCATTCTCCGATTGCAGCCAGACCGTCATGCCCGCCGGGACGAAGTTCGCCACGAGTGTGGGGATGCCAATGCCGAGATTCACATGGAATCCATCGCGCAGTTCTTGCGCGGCGCGCTGCGCGAGTTGGGTGCGGTCGAGCGGCATGTCACTCTCCGAATCGGATGCCTTGTGCGAGCGGCAGCGCGCCGCCCCAGTTGACCGTGCAGGTTTGGCGGCGCATGTAGGACTTCCACGAGTCCGACCCTGACTCGCGACCGCCGCCCGTGTCCTTCTCGCCGCCGACCGCACCGCCAATCTCCGCGCCGCTCGTGCCGATGTTGACATTCGCGATGCCGCAGTCGCTCCCCGCTGCGGAGAGGAATCGCTCCGCGGCGCGAACGCTGTCCGTGAAGATGGCGCTCGAAAGCCCCTGATCCACGCCGTTCTGGATCGTCATGGCTTCATCGAGTGAATCGACCGTGAAGACATAGAGGATCGGCGCGAAGGTTTCCTCGCGCGTGATCGCCGGGATGCTGCCTCGAGGGACGCGAAGGATCGTCGGTTCGACGAAGGACCCGGGTTGCGCAGCGCGGCGATCGATCGGTTCGGTGCCACCGCTCACGAGCGTGCACCCCTCCCGCACGGCCCTCTCGATCGCGGAGCGCATCGCAGCGACGGCGCGCTCATCGATCAGCGGGCCCATGAGCGTGCGCGCGTCCAGCGGATCGCCGACGGGCACCGACTTGTACGCGCGTTCGAGGCGTGCGAGCAGCGGCTCGATGACCGATGCATGAGCAATGAGGCGCCGCGTCGTGGTGCATCGCTGACCGGCGGTGCCCACCGCACCGAAGAGCACCGCACGTGCCGTGAGATCGAGATCCGCATCCGGCAGCACAATGATGGCGTTGTTGCCGCCGAGTTCGAGCAGGGTTCGCCCCAGTCTTGCGCCGACGACTTGCGCCACGCGCCGTCCCATGCGGCAGGAACCCGTGGCGCTGATGAGCGGCATGCGCCGATCCGCCAGCATCGGCTCGCCCACCTCGTCGTCGCGCCCAATCACGAGCGAGAAGACATCGGCAGGATCGACACCAGCGGGGCGGAAGATCTCCTGTTGTGCCATGACCCTACGCGCAGCCTCGTTCGATGCGATGGCCACGAGTGGAGTCAAGAGGCTCGGCTTCCACAGGCATGCGTTGCCGCAGGTCGCCGCCACGATCGCGTTCCACGCCCACACCGCGCATGGGAAGTTGAACGCCGTGATGATGCCGATCGTCCCGAGCGGATGCCACTGCTCGTACATGCGGTGGCTCGCGCGCTCGCTGTGCATCGAGAGTCCGTACAACTGCCGCGACAATCCGACGCAGAAATCGGCGATGTCCACCGCTTCCTGCACTTCGCCCAATCCTTCCGCGCGGATTTTTCCCATCTCGAGCGACACGAGTTCGCCGAGCGGCTCCTTCAGCCGGCGAAACTCCTCGCCGATGCGGCGAATGATCTCGCCGCGCTGCGGCGCGGGCAGCGTTCGCCATGCTGCAAAGGCCCGTTCGCATCGCTCCACTGCAGCGTTCAGTTCTTCGCGCGACTGCAGGCGGACGCCGGCGATCGGCGTTCCCGTGGCGGGATTGTTCGACACGATGACCGCCGCATTCTGGCTGTCGGGCGCGACGATCAGCGGATGCTTGGCGATGCCAAGCTGATCGAGCAGCGCATGCGGCTTGAAGATCTGCTGCGTGCTCATGGTGTCTTCGGTGCGGGGGCCGTCGGTGCGCTCGGCGCCGTGGGTGTGGAAGACGCTGCAGGAGCGGCGGGCTTGAGCGTCGCGGCATCTGCAGCGGGCGGGCCCGGAAGGATCTCCACCTTCTCAATGACGATCTGCGTCTTGGGAACATCGGCCATGCCATCGCTCCGTCCAGTCGGCGCTTCGGCGATCGCGTCCACCACATCCATGCCGCGAACAACCTTGCCAAAGACCGCATAGGCGGCGCCGCCGCGCGGCTGATCGAGCATGGCATTGTCCACAGTGTTGATGAAGAACTGGCTGGTGGCGCTGTTGGGTGCGTTGGTCCGCGCCATGGAAATCGTCCCGCGCAGGTTCTTCAAACCGTTGTTCCACTCGTTCTGGATGGGCTCGCGGGTTGCCTTCAGCTTCATGCCGGTGTCATGACCGCCCCCCTGGATCATGAACCCCTTGATGACGCGGTGAAAGATCGTTCCGCCGTAAAAGCCGCTCTTCGCATAGGTCACGAAGTTCTCGACGGAAATCGGTGCCTTGGCCGCGTTGAGCTCGAGGTAGATCGTGCCTTTGCTCGTGGTCATCGCCATGTAGACCGGTGCGGCGGTCGATGGAGCCGCGGGCTGCGGTGCTGCCGGAGTTGTCGGGACCGCCTGTTGCGCTGAAGTGACGCAGGCCAGGATGAGTGCGCTCAGGCAGGCGAGAGAACGGGAGAGAAGAGGCGAAGTGATCATGAACGCCATGGTAGGGTGGTGCGAGATGCCGCGGGGGCTTGGATGCGGGCACTGCTGCCGCGTTCGCCTACGATTGCCGTGTCATGAGTGCGGTTCGCTGGATCGTTGACTTGTTCAGTTCCGTGCGGTTCGGCATCACGCTGCTCGTCCTGCTTTTTGTGTACATGAGCATCGGAAGCGCGGGAGTGGTGTACCCCATTCACCCGAATCTCTTCCATCCCGATGCGTGGGTTCATGATCAGCTTCGGCAGTGGCGCCCCTTCGAGATGACCGAGTTTGAATGGTTCCATTGGTGGCCCTTCAACCTTCTCATCGGGCTGATCGCAGCCAACATGATCGTGACGACGCTTCGGCGGATACCGCTGCGGCTGGTGAACCTCGGCGTCTGGATGATCCACACGGGAATCATCGTGCTCATCGTCGGCAGCGTTCACTACTTCCACGCAAAGGTGGAAGGCGACGCACCCGTGGCGCGGCGCAAGATCGTTCTTGAAGTCGATGGCACAGACGGCAGCGTCGAGTTGCTCGCCGCGCAGGGTGCGCGGGCGGTGATCGGCGAGGGTGCAGAGCAGTACGCGGTGGAAGTCGTCGACATCGACCCGGCATGGATGCTGCGGACGGAGGGCAGCGACGGCGAGCCCGCGTACAGCGTCACGGTCAGCGTGCAGACCGCGGCGCGCCGCTTCATGCGTCAACTGATCGCTGGTCGACCTGATTTGACGGAGGACCTGCTGCCGGGCAGCGGTCCCGCGCAGCCCATGCAGCGCGCGTTGAAGGCAACGGGAACGGCGATCGTCGATGCCGCGCTTCGCATGCGACTGGACTACGAGGCGCAGGGTTGGTTCTACCTGCGGAACGACCTCGCCAAGGCGTGGGCGCTGTATGTCAGGCCCGCAGGGACTTCGGAGTGGACGATGCGCCCGCTCGATGGACTCCCGCTCTACAACGACCGCGTGTCATCGACGGCGGATGTGCTCGTGGCGGATCCCGCATCGGCGTCGCTGCGTCCGATGTTGCTCCCCGTTCCACCAGTCGACGGCGATCCCTTTCCAGATGTGACGATCGCGGTCGACGGCTACTTGCGCTACGCGCAGCTTCGTTCCTTGCTGGTTCCCGGGGGCGCGAACGCACCCTTCAATCCGACGGTGACGCTCGACATCAAGGGAGATCAGGGGGCGGAATCGACCTACCGCCTCATGGCATTGGACGCCGAGCGTTCCACCGCGGATGATGGGCTTCTGCGAATGGCGGCAGTCTCGAGCGAGGCAGAGTTCGAGCAGCTCTTGAGACCTGCGGAGATCCGGGTTCGCGTGCCAGCGGCGGGAGTCGATGTGGTGCAGCGCGTTCGTGTTCCCAAGGATGATGCTGCCGCCGAAGCGTTCGTTCCCGTGGGTGATCCGCTGCTTGGGTACGGCTACAGGGTCCGAGCCGCACAAGATGATCTCCCCGTGGGCGGGCGCAGCGCGAGCGTGTTGATCATGGATGTGAAGACGCCGAGTGGGGTCATCCGTCGGTGGGTCTTCAGTGATGCGGCGCTCACGCGCGATGTGCCGGCGGGTGAAGGGGGGCACGCAGCACCCGTGCAGCCCGACCCCGCGGTCGAGGTCGAGTACATGCCAGGGGGAGGTCGCGCGCTGCTGACCGTCGTCGCTGGTCCGGATGAACGCCAACTTCGGCTGATCGCGGCCTTCGGCGATGCAGTCGGGAAGGCGCAGTCGATCGAAGTGGGCGGTTCGGTGCGTTTGCCCGCTGGACTCACGGTGGAACTGTCCAGCTATGAACCGCGCGCGCGGGTGGTGGAGGGTCCAGTGCCGATCCCGTTCGAGCAGAGGATTCGCGACGCGCGAGAGATGTTCTCGATGGCGCACATCATCGTGCCTGGCGCCGCGCCACTCTGGCTTCGATTCAGTCCGTATGCCTTCGACGATGCGCGATTCGCGCTGCGGAGGCATCCCTTCCATCCGCAGCGCATTCGACTGGCGGATGGGCGCGAGATGGACATCCTCTTTTCGCGGCAACGGCTTCCGCTCGGGACGGATGTCGCGCTCGAGGACTTTGTCCTTGCCACGCACTCGGGTGGCTACACGGGCGAAAGCGGGACGATCCGCGACTACACAAGTCTGCTCAGGTTCCGCGATGCTCCCGATCAGCCGTGGAGCGATCCGACGCAAGTCAGCGTGAACGCTCCCGTGGAGCATCGGGGACTCTGGTTCTTCCAGGCGCAGTGGGATCCGCCAGAGCCGGTTTCTGCGCGCGATCCGCGGGGCAGTGCGGGGCTCAACTACACCGTGCTTGGCGTGGGCAACCGCGAAGGCGTGTGGACGCAACTCGCCGGCTGCGTGATCGCAGTGGCTGGCATGACCTACGCTTTCTACGTGAAACCGTTGTTGATTCGTCGTCGCACGGAGCGCGCCAAGGAGGCAGCGAGGAAGCGACTCGCGCTCTCAGGAGTCCTGCCGTGATTCGCCGTGGGATGCGGGCGATCTGCTGTGCCTTCGTGGTGTTGCTCGGTGGCGCAGGGGAGATTCGCACCGCCGAAAGCGCTCCCGCCGGCGCATCCTTCGAGCAGTCCGTGGATCTCCAACCGCTCGCGGAACTTGCCGTGCAGAGTGGTGGGCGAATCAAGAGCCTCGGCTCGTTCGCCCAAGGTGAGATGGGGTTCATCAGCGGACCACGGCTCATTCACGGACAATCGTCGCTCTTCACTTACTTCGACCTGCTGATCCGTCCGGAAGCTTATGCAGATGCCGATGTCATCTATGTGAAGGGTGGCTCGGTGCGTCAGCGGATCGCCGATGCGGTTTTGCGCGAGGACCCCTCGCTGCAGGAGCGGATGCGTGCGTTCCAATCGAGTGGGCTGATTTCGGGCGCGCTGCTTGGGCGCGATGGCGTTGCTGCAGTAATCGAGCAAATGCAGGGAGATCTGTTGCGCACGGCCAAGGTGATGGATGCGGTCCGTGGCGCGCAGATGCTCATGCAGACGGATGCGCTGCTGCGCGGACTGAGGATCGTGCCGCCCGCGCCGGCGGATGAGCGCCAACGCTGGCACTCGATCAGCGAAGTGATGCTGCTCGCGGCGGATCCGGGTGCTGCCAAGGCATCGGGGAAGGAAGTCGCCCCCATCGCCGGACTCGATGTCGGCTTGCAGCAGCAGTGTGCGCAGCACTGGCGCGCGATGGTGGAGGCGTGGATCGACGGTGATGCTCCGCGGGTGAACGCATCCGCGCGCGCTCTCGCGGCGATGGTGCCGACGCTGAATCCCGCGGCATCGCCCGACCCCACCCGGCTGCGCTGGGAAGCGTGGTACTTCGCCAACGGCAACTTGTCCTGGATCTGGCTGGTCTATGCGCTGAGCGTGATCTTGCTGCTGCTGGCGGTTGTGTACCGATGGCCGCGCGCCAAGAGTGCGGGCCTTGTCGTGTTCGCGGTTGCGTTCCTGCTGCAGACCGTGGCGCTCCTCCTGCGCTGGTGGATTTCCGCACGCTTTCCCAACAGCAACATGTTCGAGGCGGTGACGACATCCGCGTGGTTCGGAGGCTGCGCCGCGGTGATCCTCGAGGTTGCGCTGCGCAAGCGGGCGGTCGCCGGGCTCGTGGCGCTTGCGAGTGGGTTCGCGAGCGCCGTGGCACTCATGTCAGCGCACTTCCTGCCCGTGCAACTGAACGCACAGATCGGCAACATGATGCCCGTGCTGCATGATGTGTGGCTGTACATCCACACGAATGTCATCATCTTTTCGTACTGCCTGATCTTCATGGCCGCGGTCTCTGCGGGGCTCTACCTCGCGTACCGCGCGCTCGGTGGGAAGCGCGTGCATGCTTCGGTGGGGGGCGTTGCCACGCTCTCGTCCGAGGGCATGGGTGGATTCCGCAGCGAGCGCACGGGTGAAGTCCTCGACGGGGTCACGATGCTCTTGATGAAGCTGTCATTCGTCTTGCTGTGGGCGGGGATCGCGATGGGCGCGATCTGGGCAGACCACTCGTGGGGCAGACCATGGGGTTGGGATCCGAAGGAAGTCTTCGCGCTGAACACCTTCGTGGTGTTCGCCGTTCTCGTGCATGTGCGCTACCGCGCTCTCGACAAGGGGCTGTGGACGGCACTGCTCGCCGTGGTCGGCGCTGCCGTGATGCTCTTCAACTGGATCGTGATCAACTTCGTGATCACGGGTCTGCACTCTTACGCCTGACCCACTCTCCCAGCGCCAGCCTTCGCAGGTCGCGTGGGACGCTTGGGGCGCGATACGGCCTCCACCTGCTTCGTTCCCTTGGTCGCCGAGGCTGCCGCCGCACTTCCGTTCATGCTGCCGACATACACGGCAGTGTCGCCGAGTTCCTCCGCGATGCGCAGCAGCTGGTTGTACTTCGCAGTGCGATCGCTTCGGCAGGGCGCACCTGTCTTGATCTGACCGCAGTTCGTGGCGACGGCGAGATCCGCGATCGTGCAGTCCTCGGTCTCGCCCGATCGATGGGACATCACAGCGCGGAAACCAGCGCAATGTGCGGTGTTGACGGCATCGAGCGTCTCGCTGAGCGTCCCAATCTGGTTGACCTTGATGAGAATCGCGTTGGCGCAGCCCTCCGCGATTCCACGGCGCAGGAATGTCGGATTTGTCACGAACAGGTCGTCGCCAACGATTTGGATCTTCGATCCCAGCAGCGTCGTCATCGCTTTCCAACCATCCCAGTCGCTCTCGGCGAGCCCATCTTCGATTGAGCGGATCGGCCACCGATTGCACCAGGACTCCCACATCTTGATCATCTCGTCGCTACCGACGATTCGTTTCGGGTCGCTCTTGAAGAAGCAGTAACCCTTCTTGCCCCGTGCAGTCGCTTCGTTGGCGAGTTCGCTCGTCGCAGGATCAAGACAGATGGAGATCTGCCGACCGAGGTCGTAGCCTGCAGTCTCGACAGCCCGAGCGATCAACTCGAGTGCCTCTTCGTTTGACTTCAGGTTCGGGGCGAAACCACCCTCGTCGCCGACCGCGGTCGAAAGCCCGCGGTCGTGCAGGACGCGCTTGAGAGCGTGGTAAATCTCGACACCAGCGCGAAGTGCCTCGCCGAAGTTGTCGAAGCCCCAGGGCTGCACCATGAACTCCTGGAAATCGACCGTGTTGTCGGCGTGCTTTCCGCCGTTGAGGATGTTGAGCATGGGCGCGGGCAGAGTGCGTGCATGCGTGCCGCCCACATATCGGTACAGGGGCTGCTCCGTGGCGATTGCCGCGGCGTGCGCCACGGCCAGGCTCGTGGCAAGCGTGGCGTTCGCGCCAAGCCTTCCCTTGTTGGGCGTGCCATCGATCTCGCACAGCAGACGATCGATGCTCTCTTGCGTGCGCGCATCGGCGCCGAGGAGTTCGGGCGCAATCAGCGCGTGAATGTTCTCCACCGCGGTGATGACTCCCTTGCCAAGCCAACGACTGCGATCACCGTCGCGGAGTTCGATTGCCTCGTGTTCGCCCGTGGATGCGCCGCTCGGGACGGCCGCGCGCCCGACGGCTCCGCCTTCGAGTCGCACTTCGCACTCCACGGTTGGCTGGCCTCGAGAGTCGATGATCTGACGGGCCGTGATGTCTTCGATGGTGAATGCCATGATCCTAGTCTAATGGTCGCATGCGTCAGGCCGTTCGCGCGGCGGCAAGAAATGCGCGGATCAGTCCGTGGTCCTTCACGCCACGCGCCGATTCCACGCCGCTCGACACATCCACGCCCGCGGGTCGCACCTGCCGCACCGCGGCTGCCACGGAATCCGGATTCAACCCGCCCGCAAGCAGCAGAGGTTTCTGCAGCGTGCCGCGCAGCGCAGCGATTTGCTCGAGCATGCCATCGGCGTGCGCCCGCCCGCTGCCTGCATCGCGTCCATCGAAGAGCAGCGCATCGATGTTCGGGAGTGCATCCCAGGCGAGGAGTTCAGCGATGTCCGACGCTGCAGCGATTCGCCGGAGCGCTGGCGCACGCGGCGGGGATGCAGCAGCTCGCCATGCGGCGGCATCCGCGGCCGCAGCATCGGCATGCAGTTGAACGCACCCGTGCCACGCCCGCGTCGGCCAACCTGTCCAGAATCCCCCGCGGACCACCGCCACGGCAAGCATGTGCGAAGGGAGCGCGGCTGCGAGGGACTCAGCCTCATCCATCGAAATCGTGCGCGGACTTCCAGCCGCAAGCACGAAGCCAACGGCATCGGCACCTGCATCGCAGCAGACATCCAGCGCCTTCGCTTCCCGCAGCCCACAAATCTTGACGAAGGTCTTCCCATCTCCGCGAAGCGAAGGATGGGCTTGGGAGGCGTTCACGCCTGGCCGCCCGGCGTTGGAAGTGCGAGCTCGGCACGCAGCGCTTCGGCCTGTTGGCGAAGTGCCACGGTGCAGGGGCGCGTGCGCGCCAGCAGCGCATCAATCATCTGTTGTGCGCGAGCTCGATCGCCCAGATGGCGCGCCGTCGTGAGCGCCGCCATGATCAGTGCGCCATCGGCTTCCTCATGATGTGGCGCACGCGTGGCGATGCGCTCCCACCCGGATGCTGCACGGGAGAAGTCGCCCCGCTCGAACGCGCTGCTTGCATCGTGGAAGGCACGCCGGACATCCGTGTCGTTCCACGCACGCAGTGGCGGCTCCGCGCGCGGCGAGTTGGCTCGCGGAGCATCCGTCGTGGCGTTCCCGCTGCCGAGCGCTGAACCAGCCTCGCGGGTCCATGGGCTGCTCTGGCGAAACGCATCGGCCATCGCACGGCGGCGACGCCACTGGCGCAGCAGGAAGAACAGGTCGAACTCGCTCCGTGCGATCCATCCCATGCCGAGCAGCAGCAGCATCGAGCCAATGCCGAAGGCATATCCCGCGAGGTGCGCGATGTACGCCACGCGCGCGCCGGAGCCGAGGAACGATCCCATCTG
The DNA here is from genome assembly GCA_005799495.1 of Planctomycetia bacterium. Lineage (GTDB taxonomy): Bacteria > Planctomycetota > Phycisphaerae > Phycisphaerales > SM1A02 > F1-60-MAGs104. The sequence continues at coordinate 41,594 of SYGP01000023.1, read as the reverse complement.
TCCGACAAGATCGATCACCGCGAAGAGGATGACCGCTGCCAGGCCGCTGATTTCGATCACGCTGATGAACACGAGGAGGCGAACCCGCGCGCGCGGGCACAACGCTGCGAACGCGCCGGTCACCGCAGCGACCGCGCCGCTGGCGCCCACCATCGGCGCGCGGGAAAACAGCCACTGGGCGAGCGCCGCCACGATGCAACCGCCGATATACAGCAGCGCAAAGCGCAGGTGGCCGAGGCGCCCCTCCACGGCGCGCCCAAAGATGAACAGAAACAACATGTTGAAGCCGACGTGGGCCAGCCCCGATGGATCGTGCAGAAACGCGTAGGTAATGAGCGTCCAGGGGCGTTCCGCGACTGCGCCTGCAGAAGGAATGAAGACTCCCCAGGAAAAGAGGGAATTCGCATTCGAACCGCCCTCCCGAAGCGATGTACCGACTGCCACGAAGGCGAGGAGGTTGAGGACCACGATTGCCGTCGTGACCCATGGCGAAATCCGACTCTGTCGATCGACTGCAAGGGGTATCATTTTTGACCCAACCCAAAGGATAGGAACCTATGCCACTGACCGTCGACAAGGGACTTGCCAACACCGTCGCAGCCGACACCCGCCTTTCGTTCATCGATGGGGCCAAGGGAATTCTCGAGTATGTCGGATACGACATCGATTCCCTCGCGCGAAACATGACCTTCGAGGAAGTCGTGTGGCTGTTGTGGGAGGGGACCCTTCCCACGGCTGGACAACTGCAGTCGCTCGAGCGCGAACTGCGCAAGGAGTACGCGGTGGATCCGCGACTGCTCGATCTGCTCCGCTCCATTCCGCGGACGGCGGCGCCGATGGATGCGCTTCGCACCCTCGTGTCTGCCCTCGCGCACTTCGATGGCGAGGCAGACGATGCATCGCCCGAAGCGAACCGCCGCAAGTCGGTCCGACTCGTTGCCAAGACGCCCACGCTGATCGCGGCCTTCGACCGTTTCCGAAAGGGGAAGCCCATCGTCGAGCCGGACGCAACGCTGACCATCGCCCAGAACTTCCTGTGGATGCTGACGGGGCAGCGGCCCACGGATGCCATGAGTCGCGCGCTCGATGTCTGCCTCGTGCTCCACGCCGATCACGGACTGAATGCATCGACGTTCGCGGCGCGCGTCACGGTTGCCACGCAGAGCGACATGTACTCCGCTGCCACAACGGCGATTGGCACGCTCAAGGGGCCGCTGCACGGCGGTGCCAATCAGGAAGTGATGGAAATGCTGCTCGAAATCGGTTCGCTCGAGAAGACGGAGTCGTACATCCTCGGGAAACTCGCGCGCAAGGAGCGGATCATGGGGTTCGGTCACCGCGTCTACAAGGCGTATGACCCGCGTGCAACCTATCTCAAGACATTCGCCAAGCAAGTCGCAGCGGATACGGGAAACTTGCCGCTGTATGAGATGAGCCGCCGCATCGAGGAGATCGTCCTGGCGCAGCCGAACATCCGCGAGAAGGGGATCTTCCCCAATGTCGACTTCTACTCGGCAACCACCTACTACTCGCTCGGGCTCGACCTCGACCTCTTCACGTGCATGTTCGCCGCAAGCCGAATGTCGGGTTGGACGGGCCACTGCATTGAACAGCTGGCAGCCAACAAACTGATCCGCCCGCATGCGGACTACATGGGGCCGCACGGACTGGCATTCATCCCGCGCAATCAGCGTGGCGGCACGGCGAGCACTTCGCCCTCGGTCAGCGGCACGATGTCCGTGACGGCCTGATCGAAGTTGTCCTCCATGTGCACGAGGCGGATCTTCTTCCGCAGCTCTGGCGCAAGGGAGTTGAGGCATTCGATCGGTGTGTGAACGCGCGATTCGCTCGTCTCGTGAACAATGACATCTGCGGTCGCGAGCCAGTCGATGTGGGCGGGATCAAACCGCGTGTCGCCGCTCCATCCGAGCGTGGCGCCGCCGCGCGAGATTCGGTAGCCGCACCCAGGGATCAGGTGCTCCGCCAGGCGTGCCTCCACATCAAAGTCAGCCACGCGGGTGGGAACCCCCAGGGGGATGATGTGCAGGTCGAAGTAATCGGCCAACTGCAGCGTCCCGTTCTGATCCATGGCGGGTCCGAGTCGCTCCCAGAGGCGACGCGCGACGGGTTCGACGGTGTGCAAGCGGGGAACGGGACCGAGTCCGTTCAGTTTCGCGATCCAGCGCTTCCACCCAATTGTTTCCAAACCGTTCACATGATCCCCGTGGAGGTGCGTGACGAGAATGTCGGTGATTCGCATTGCATCGATGGCTCGTCCGCTGCGTTTCGATGCGTGCGCGAGTGCGCGCAGAATCGCATCGGGGCAGTCAATCAGCACAAGGCCATCACGCCACGGCAGCACTGCAGAGGAGCCAAAGTGCATCTCCGAGAGCGCACTCCCCGTTCCAAGAATGATGGCTTCAAAACTCATGCGCGGGAGTAGGATAGTCGCCGCAGTTCGGCAGAGGGAGCGTTGCATGTCCCGATGATCCAGCGAGTGGCTTCGGCAATCCTCCAACATCGCTTCCCCTGTGTCGTGCAAGGGGCTGTCACCATCTCGGTGCTGCTGGCATGGGGAGTGGCCGCCGTGGAAGTTGCTGCACAGGGATCCGATACCGCGGCTCTTCGCTCGGCAGAGAATCTGCAGCGTCAACTCAACCAAGAGGATGCGGAAATGAGGCAGGCGTACTACGCCAACGCCCCAATCTCGGAGAGGTTGAGCATTGAGTACGGTGGCACCTTCCGCTACGCCTTCAACATCATCGACACGGCGCAGAGTCAGGAGACCTACCAGCAGATTTACGACCTGCGGCTCTTCACATCCATCGAGCTCGATGGTGCCCACCGCTTTTTCGGCAGGCTCCGATTCCAATACAACCAATGGGATTTCCGTGGCACGCGAGCGATCGGGCCCGACTATGACGATGTCGGTTGGCAGAATCCGATCGGCGAGATCTATTGGTATGAGTTCAATCTCGCGGGCATGATCCGTGCGCAGACCGGCAACAAACCCGACTACAACTTCGTTGCGAAGGTGGGACGGCAGTATGTGATCTGGGGTCAGGGTGCTGCGCTGAGCAACTACATGTACGCAGGCATCTTTGACTTCTCATGGCGCGACTGGAAGGCGACGGCATTGATTGGCGTCACGAGCGGGAACGACACCATCGACTGGGACCTTTCACGGCCGGGCTATGACACGGACACGCAGCGGCTTTTCTACGGCGGAAAGCTCGAGTACTCGGGATTCGCCGGTCATCGTCCGTATGTCTATCTGCTCGCCCAGAAGGACTTGAACGAGGGGCAGGTTGCGCTGCTGCCTGCCGCGCTGCCAACCATCCCGACAACCTTCAACTACGACTCGAGCTATGTCGGGCTTGGCAGCAATGGGTCGCTCGGTGCAGGTCTGGTGTACCGCGCGGAGTGCATGTACGAGTACGGCACCACACTTTCCGATCCACTGCCTCGCGATGGAACGCTCACCCCCGTTCCGCAGCAGAATGTGACGATTTCTGCAGTCGCGGGGCTCGGCGGATTGACATGGCTTGGACGCGACCCAGCTGACTCGCGAATCGACTTTCAGATCGTGGCAGGCAGTGGTTCGTCGGATCGTCTCGATTCGGGCAACACCTTCGGCGGCATTGCCCCAGGTGCAGTCGATACATCATTCAACTCACTCGGATATGTCAACACGGGTCTTGTGCTCTCGCCTGACTTCGCCAACTTGCTTTGCCCATCGGTCGGTTTCAGCACAAGTCCCTTTCCGGGCGGCGGCATCTTCCACAACTTGCGTCTGGGTGTGACGGGGTTTCTCTTCGGGCGCATCCTGTCGAACGCGCCACTGTCGTTCCAGACGCAACCGGGTGGCACGAACTATGTCGGCGGTGAAGTCGACTTCAGCCTCGAATGGCGATTGCTCAGCGATCTCGACCTGAGCTTCAAGTACGGCATCTTCATGCCGAACCAGGCGGCATTCGCGCCATCGCAGTCGGGGACGCGCGACTTTGTGTACATCGGAGGCACCTATGCGTTTTAGAGCGTGGGTGGTGTGTGCGCTGCTCGGAGTCGGATGGGCCGTCGGCTGCGAACGGCAGTTTGGCACCACATCGGTTGTCGAGCGATTTCCCACGACGGACGAGGAGATCGAGTTCTTCGAGGAGTTGAAGGAGGCAACACTCGTCAGCAATGAGGATGCGCTGCATGCGCTGTTCCTGCTGGCAGACGGCGAAGATCATTGGGGGACCTTTTCGGAACGAGTCGCGGAGGCCAAGCGCCGCAAGTGGCTGCCGACTGGCTTTGACGAACCCTCCACGGAGAGTGCGGAAGTGGGTTGGATTGCCACGGCCGCGTGCCGGATTGCGAAGGTGGATGGGGGGGTGAACATGCGGATTTGGGGTCCGATTCCGCGTTACGCCGTGCGGGAACTGCGAAATGAGCAGATTCTTGTTGGGAAGCAGGACGGCATGAGTTTTACGGGTGCAGAATTCGTTGACTTCTTGACGCGCCTGTCGCGAAATGCAAACTTGGATGGTGCCTCCGCCCTCGCGCAGGCAGCGGCCGCAGGGGATGCAAAGCCATCCTCCACGAAGCGGGTGCTGCCTCCAACAGGGCGGTTCGAGTGATGGATCAACGATGGGCACGAGGAAGGAGTCGACGCAGTGAACCGAAGTAGATCGTTCATCTCGTGCAGCGGAGGTGCAGTGTTGACACTCGCGTGCTTGGTGGCGTCCGCGGGTGCGGTACCGCTGCCGATGCAGCCCACGCCAACGCAAGATGCTGGAGCGCCGAGTCGGACCATCGAGATCCGAGTGATTGAGACGGAAGGTCGCGTGAAGTGGCGCAGCAGCAGCGCGACAGCGTGGAAGGATGCGAAGCTGGCGAAGGTTGACGATGTGCTGCCGCCGGGCAGCGAGGTGTCGACGGGAGCTTCGGCCCGCTGCACGCTGAACTTCGTTCTCAAGGGCTGGAAGGCGGGGGAAACGCCCCATGCCACCGTGATCGTGGACAAGAATTCCGACTTCTCCATCCCGAACTGTGAGTTGGTGCAGGAGGCGGACGGCGATGTCTTCAAGGCCATTGCAAAGATTCAGGTGGGTACGGCTGGCATCAAGGTCAATCGAATCACCGCGCGAAATGACTTCAATGTCGTCGTGCCGGACGGCACACTCGCCGTTCGCGGTACGGGATTCACCATCAACACCGGACCAATGGGTGGTACGGAGGTCACAGGTGTTCCCAGCAACGCCATCGCCGCAATCCAGCTGAAGTACGCGGCAGTCAGCGCGCCTGTTGTTCTCTCGGGTGGTGGTGAGGCCAAGAGCTCATCCGAGACACCCGAGCCGGCAACGAACTCACTCATCACATCGATCGGCGCGCCGCCCGTTGCAGGCACGGTGGCCAGCGCTGCGGAGGCAGTCCAATCGGCCGTCGTTGGAACGACTCAAGCACCCGTGATTCAGCAGGTCACCGCCACGGTGGCCGCCGTGGCCCAGACTGCCGCTGAGACATCCTCGGTCCAGGCTGGTCAGGACGGGAGCAATTCCGGGAACAGTGTTCTCGCACTGTTTGCTGATTTGAACCGCACGGCTGAGCGAGTGGCGGATGCGGCGGCCGGGGCAGATGGAACGGCAGCCCGACTGGCAAGTGCCGCACAGGCACTGCTTGCCGCACAGGGCGCGCTCTCCGACACGCGCGATCGCATCCTCGACTTTCAAGTGGCGGAGCAAGCCGTCCTCGATGCATCGGCTGATGTGGGTGTGTTGCTCGAACTGACGCTGCAGGCAAGCGCTGCATCGGAAGCAAGCCGGATCGAGTCTCTCGATGCAGCCCGAGCCGCATTCGATGCCTTCAGCGATCAGGGCGGCGTCGATTCGCCAGACTTTGTCGATCTCGCGGGAGTGGGCGCTGCGAGCGCCGAGTCGTCCGCACGCGATGCTTCGTTCGGAGCCGAGGTCGCTGATGAGGTCCTTCAGGTCACGCTCGACCGACTGACGCTTGCCATCGCAGCTCGCGCAGATGTGGATGCGGCAGCGACGCGCACGGGCGATGCAGGTGCGGCAGCGGAGCAATCCTTGAGCGACGGAACGGCTTTCCGTGATCTTGTGGTCGCCGCCATCGCCGACATCGAGTCCATCTTTTCTCGCCGACCGCTCGATGGAATCCGCAGTGGGCTGTTGGCCGCACTCGACCAACTTGTGCAAGCAGAGGAGCGACTGCTCGCAACACAACCGCTTCGAGATGAGGCAATTCAGGCAGCCCTGACGGCTCAGGAGGAAGCGGCAGGTGCCGTTCTTGCTGCGGCCGAATTGGCGGCTCAGGAAGCGAGAGATCGCGCCGAAGCGGCGAACGAATCAGCAGCCGCATCCGAGGCGGCGGCTGCCGACCTCGCGCAGGGAATCGAGTCGCTGACTGCAGCGATCAGTGCAATGTTGGGTGCGCGAGATGAACGCGAGAATGCCGAGGCCGAGCGCGCCGCAGCGGAGGCATTGCGGGAAGTGGCATCTGCCCGCGCGGCCGAAGCACAGGCCCAGATCGATATTCATGTTGCTGCAGCGCAAGGCGCATCGGATGCCGCGGTTGCTGCGAGCACGGCCTTGGCGGAAGCACTGGGGCATCTCGACCAAGCATTCGCGAACGCTGGACTCACGAGTACCGCGGTGGAGAATTGCTTGGCTGTCCTGCAGGAGGCGCAGCCAGATCTTGGAGCCGCAGGAGGATTCGCCGCAGAGGCTCGCGACGCTGCCCAAGCCACTCAGGGGAACGCACTCGATGCGCGTTCAGCGTCGGATCGAGCCGGCGAGGCCGCCGAGTCCGCGCTTGCTACAGGGCAGGAGTCTTTGGGCGCAGGGGGCGTGTATGCCGAGAGGATCGCCACGATTCGACAGGTCATCCTGGGCGCTCAGGAGCGCGCAGATGCTGCGGCGGGGCATGCGCTCGACGCCTCGACGGCCGCGGTGTCTGCGGAGTCATCGGGAAGCGCCTTTGCGGCGCAGTTCGCTGACCCGTTGGATCCACAGTCCTCCGCATCTGCCGCGGCGGCCGCAGCGTTGAATGCAGTCGCACGGGCGTTGACGCTTGCCTCGGAGGCACAGGACTCCGCGGACCAGGCAAGCGCATCAGTCGTTGGAGCACAGAGTGCGCTTGATGCGGTGCTTGATCCGTTTGGCGAGGAGATTGACTTCAAGTCGTCCGCGGGTGACATCGCATCGGCAGTGCAGTCCGCTGCAGAAGCGAATGATGCTGCTGGCGAGGCCGAGCGGCTTGCCGCAGTCGCCGACGCGGAGGCAGCAACGGCTGAAACCGCGGTGGCGGCTGCCTCGGAAGCTGGTCTTGCATCCGAGTTTGCGTTCGCTGCCGGCGGCCGCTCTGAGGACAGCACTCTTCTCTCCGCCGATGCGGGGCAAGTTCTCGATCAGCTTGAACTGGGTTCGCAGGAGTTGGAGGAGCAGATCGGACTCGCGCAAGCTGCCGCCAATGATGCGTCTGTGGCACAGTCTGGTTTGAGTGAACTGCTCGAAGCCTTTGATGCCGAGATGACGGCGCTGCTCGGTGCGCTCGATGAGCGGTCGCTGACGGCGGCAGAAGATGTCTTGGCGCAGGTGGGCGGGTCGACTGGCGACGAGAGTGTTGCACTGATTGTCGATGCCGCGACCGAGTCCGCATCCGCCGCCTTGGCGGCTGCGCAAGCGGCGGAGACATTTGCACAGCCTTTGGCAGAACAGTTCGCTGTGGCTCAAGATCTCGCGCTTCAGTCGGAGGTTGAAGCAGAGGCTGCTGCCACCGAAGCGGACTCCGCGGCACTCGCTGCAGCGTCGTCTGCCGCCGCGGCCGGGGCGACCGGCATTTTCGCGGACCTCGCACAACTCGGGGGCAGTGCTTCGGGTGATGCGCTCGACTTGCTCGTGGCTCGTTCCGCTGCGTTTGCAAACGCCGCGGCAATCAGCGCCAGCGAGGCGCAGAGCGCAGCCTCGGAAGCGGCGGATGCCACCGTGGGACTTCGAACTCGGATCGACTCTTTCGCGCTTGCCTCGAGCGAACCGGCCTTGCAGGCGGCTCAGTCAGCCCTCGATTCGCTGCAGTCGGTCTTGGCGGGAGCGGATCGTCGGGCTTTGACGCTCGATACAGCCGCTGCAACGGTCGTGACGCTGGAGATCGGTCTTGAGACGGCGAACATCGCGGGCGGGTTGGTCCTTGGCGCGCAGGTCATCTCCGAGGCAACCACTGACTTCAATTTCTTCGTTGAGGCTCAAGACGGCGTATCGCTTGCCGCACTCGATCGCGTGGCGGACGCTCGAGAACAACTCGGCAACGCGGCTGAATTCCGCCAGTCTGCCGAGGCGCAATTCCAGAGCCTGGAGTCGACCTTCGATCAGATGCTTCAAGCCCTTGAGACGGACGGCGCTCAGGGCAGCGCAGACCCAGAGGCAGGGGCCGCACTCGCCATGCAGGTGGGGGATCTGTCTGGAGATGTCGTGGCAGCTGTCGATGCGGCGCAGTTCGCAACGGCCGCTGCGCATTCGTTCGCAGGGCAAGGGGATGAGCTTGCGCAGCAGGGGCTGTCGCTGGAGATGGCTGCGCGTGAGATCGCATTTGCAGTGGGCGGTGAGACGGGCTCCGGTGGCGCCGTTGGCGATCTCGCAGCGGGTACCGCCGTGGTCCAAGGGCTTTCCGAAGCGGCTACCCAGTCCTCGGCATTGGCTCAGGATTCGGCAGTCATGGCAGACTCTGCGGTGGCGCAGGCACTCGCGGATCGTGCGGCGATCCTTGCGGGTGAGGCCATTGCCCGCGCGCTTGATGCAACGAACCAATTGCAGATTGCATCGGCCCAAGCTGAGCAGATGCGCCAGACTCTCTCGCAGCAGAACGCGAACGCCATAGCGCAGACGGTCGCGGAGCTCGGCGTTGATGTCGGTGACGCTCAGCAGCAGATGCAGGGGGCACAACTCGCGGTGCTGCAGGCTTCCCAGTACCGAGCGCTCGCTCAGGTCACCGTAGGATCCGTATTCGAGGCGCGCATGGCCGCGGACGCGGCGGAGGATGCTGAAACGAATCGCTTTGGTGCGGAGGTTGCCCGGGATGCAGCGGCAGGTGCCATTGCCGCTCATGACACGGCTCTTGCCGCAGTCGATGGGCTCGTCTCTGCTTCGGCCGTGACGCTCGCAACAGCGTGGGAGCAGTCCGACATCGCAGTCTTTCAGTCTGGGGTTGCCAACCTCCGCTTCATCGACACGCAGGCAGCATTTCAGTCGGGCGACTCGACGGGCGTTTCGTTCAATGCCCAGAGTTCTCAGGTTGCCGCGGATGCCAGCGCGATTGCGGCAGGGTTGAGCGATGCAGCAGCGGTCGAGACGCGCACGATGGGGGACCAAGCCATTGGGCATGCTGAGCAGTCGGATGTTGCTGCACAGCAGTACCTCGGTGCTGTGTCGCTGGCGGATTCGTTCGCAGCTGGTGCCGTGCAGTCTTTCGGGATTGCAGAGGGCGCAGCCGGGCGGTCCAGCGGCTTTGCCGAAGCGGCAGCGATCTTGGCCGCCCAGCTTGGCACGCTGCGCGCGGGAAGTGCATCCGACATTGCAGCAGCAGCGCGTGATGGTGCGGTCTTGCAGGCTCAGCAGGCAGCACAGTCGCGCGACGCGGCTCTTGCGGCAGCACAGAGTGCGCGTTTCATGGGGGAACGCGTTTTCTTCACGGTCACCGCCCAGCGTGCGGCGGTTGTCGTCCAGCGCGCCAATGAGGCAAGAGTGGCGGCGGATCTCGCAATCGACGCTGCGGCTCGCGCGCAGAGTGATGCCGCCGCTGCAGCCGCTTTGGCGGGGCAGTCTGGGGGCATCGTCACCGAGAATGGCCAACCTGGGGGTGGTGCTGGCACTCAGTGATCGCGTGTTGGTTGCATGATCGCGAAAGAGCGGGGACACTGCGCCGATGCGGCAGTTTTCTTGGTTGGCGGTCGCCATCGGATTGGCAACAACTCTGTTGATTTGGCTGGCGACTGTGCTGGGCCTCTTGAACAATGTGGAATTGGCGAGTGCCGATTGGCGATACCAACACGCTCGCAGGAAGCCAGTGCCGCTCTCGGACGAGGTCGCACTGGTCGTGATTGATGACACTTCGCTTGAGACCTTTGGAAGGTGGCCTTGGTCTCGTACGAAAATCGCTGACGCGATCGAGGAACTGCGCCACCTTGGAGCAAAGACGCTTGCCCTCGATATCCAGTTCAGCGAGCCTGAGCCAAAGGCAGACGATGTACTCGGCTTGGCTGTCAAAGAGATTCCAACGGTCGTTGGGCTCGATGTTTCCAAGCAGTGGATTCCAGGCTCCGAGTGGTCGTCACCCGAGGGACAGGAAAAGTGGGCACTCATCCTGCAGGCTCTCCGCACCAATGTTGAACTCCCTCCCGAAACCGTCATGCAGGAGGCGAAACTTGAAGGAGAATGGGGGCGCCAGTACCGCGCTCACGCGGTGTGGTTCAAGGAACTCGCCGTGTGGAAGTTCCTGTGGGAGGAGTACCGAAAGTCAGGGCGACTGCCGTCGATCGAGGGTGTGGCAGCAGGCCTGCGAGGTGGTCGTGTGGATCCGCTTTCAGTCGGCGACAGGGAGTTGGTCGAACAACTTCTTCGTCACGCGAGGAGCTGGGAGAGTCTCCGACAGGAAATGTCGGATCACTCCGATCCACTTGTTCCGCTTGGAGGCCACACACAGGTTCCACCGATCCCGCAGTTGTCCGAGGCAGCACATGCGCTTGGCGTCCTGACCAACGTCGAAAGTGCCCTCGATACGGATGATGACAAGCGTCGAACGCCCGTGGAGTGGCAAGTGCCTGGCGGTCGGGTATTCCAGATTGGACTTGTTGCGGCCGCTGCACATCAAGGGTTGAAGCCTGTCGATATCAGCAGCTCAGACAGCGAAGTTCGGGTCGGGCAGCGAGTCCTTCCGCTTCGCGAAGGAGTCCTGTACATCGACTGGCCTACTTCCACCTTTGATGGCGAGTTTGGAAAGTGGACTCAGCCCGGCATGGCCGGCGCGGAGCGCCCTGCGATTTCCATCGGACAGGTGCTCGACTTGCACGACGGACGTCAGAAGCAGGAGGAGAATTGCAGGAACCGGGATGCGCTCAAAGCGGAGCTTGTCCGCAGCGTTGCTGACTTGCAGACTCCCCAAGCCCAGTCCAGTGATCAGGCCTTTCGCACAGCGGTGGAAGACGCGCGCATGGATCTCGAGGGAGATGATCGCGCGAAAGCAGGCAATTTCCTTCAGCTCTGCGATGCTGTGGACGAGGCACAGGCTGACTTGAAGGGTCGGGAGGCTGAGCTTCGCGCGAAACTTTCTGGGAAGCTGGTGTTCATTGGTTGGACGGCGACCGGTGCGAACGCCGACTTTGTCCCGACCGCACTCGATGGCAGAACGCCAGGGGTCTTTGTGCATGTCGTTGCTGCAAACATGGTGCTCGAAGGTCATGGCCGTCAGACTGCACCGGCTTGGGTCAATCCGCTTGTGGTGGTGGTGCTTGGCGTCGCAGCAACACTGATCGCGGCATCCCTGTCGGTCGGCTTCAGTTCCGTGCTGATGCTCCTGCTTGTCGGAGGATGGCTGTTTGTGGCTGGCATCTTCTGCTTCAACGAACTGGATTGGATCATGCCGCTCGCGGGGCCAACGGCGTCGCCCGTCGGATCATGGGCGACCACGACCGCCGTGGTCGCAGTGTTGACGGCGCGCGATCGCGCGCGCATCAACCGGCAGTTTGCAGCTCGTGTGTCACCACAACTCGTGGCGAAGTTGTCGGGCGACCCAGAGGCTGTCTCCATGTCGGGCGAAGAGCGCGAGATCACCGTCATGTTCGGTGATTTGGCGGGGTTCACCTCGATTGCCGAAGCTCTCGGCGGTCCGGGAGTGGTTCGGACGCTCAATACCTATCTCGGCAAGCTCTCCGAAGAACTCGTGGAGCGAAATGCCTATGTCAACAAGTTCCTCGGCGATGGTTTCATGGCGTTTTGGTCTGCATTTGGTGACGAGCCACGGCAGGAATCGTTGGCAGCGGAAAGCGCCGTGGCGTGCCAGAAGGCTGTCGCTGAACTTGGAAAGAATGCCGAAAGCGGATCGCCGAGGATTTCGCTTCGCCTCGGCATCGCCACGGGTGAGGCCGTCGTGGGCGATTGCGGTGCACCGCCGAAGTTGAATGACTACACGGCAATCGGAGACTGCGTGAACCTGTCGGCACGGCTCGAGAGCGCGAACAAGCAGTTTGGGACGGCGATCTTGATGGATGGCCCCACCCACCGCGGATTCATGGCACAGGGTGGCAACCCCCATGTGCGCACGCGCGCTCTTGGCGCGATCGTGGTCGTTGGGCAGTCGAAGCCTGTGGAGATCTTCGAGGCATGTGCCGCCGATGCGGATGCTGGATGGATCGCCGCGACGGAAGCGGCGGTGGGACTCTTCCGGGAGAAACGGACGTCGGATGCCGAGCAGGCATGGCGGGCATTCGAGTCCAAGTTCGGCGCGTCGAAGTTGAGTGCGATGTATCTCACTGCGATAGAAGATGTGCGGTCTGGTGAAGCCCCAGAAGACGGCGTGCTCCACCTGCGCGCGAAGTGAGTCATGCGGCGATGCCGCGGCCACTGTGGAATCGGATCAGAAACGCCTGCGCAGGATGATGGCGGTCCGATCGTCGTCCGTATGCGCTGCTCGTGCAAACTCAAGTGCCCCGCGGTCGAGCGCGTCGCAGATGGACTCGCACGGCGCGTCGCGGAGTCCACGAATCACCCTGCAGACCGCACTCTCACCCCAGCACTTGTGATCCGGCGATTGCGCCTCGTAGTAGCCATCCGTGATCAGCAGCAGGATGTCGCCGACGCCGAGCTCGAACGTGCGGCAGGGGCCCCCGCCGAAGCCGGGAATGATGATGCCGAAGGGCGGCGTATCGCTCTCGATCTCTTCGAATGTGTCGCTCGCGAATCGATAGATGTAGATGGGCCCTTGACCCGCGCTGAACACCTTGATTTGCCAAGTGATGAGGTCGAGTGCAGCGATGAAAGCAGTGATGAATCTGCCTGGTGGGAGATCCTCACTCAACTGCACATTCATCTCGTGGGCGATCTGTTCGATGCTTCGACCCAGTCGAATTCCCATCCGCATCATGCCGCGCGCCTGCATGGATGAAATGGCGGGGCCGACGCCGTGGCCGGTTGCATCGGCGAGAAACAGGACGAGTTGATCCGCAGCTTCATCCCTGCTGCACAGAGTGCCTTCTCTCGTGCCAAAGACATCGAAGCTGTCACCTCCGCAGTCCTCCGCGGGCGTACTGCGCGCTGCCACATCAAAGGCGGGATGGTCTGGGATGCCCTTGGGGAATGCTCCCTCCTGAATCTCCTTGGCAACCGCCATCTCCTTGAGAAGCCGAGCGCGGTCGATGTTGTCGGCGATCAACTGCGCCCGGCGCAGCGCGATGGCGGCTTGGGATGCGATGCCTTGGGCAAGCACAGAGTCCCCGTCGTCGAAGGCGCCACTCCTCGCGTTGAGGACCTGTGCGACCCCAACGAGGTCGCCCTCATCATCAAGCAGCGGCACGGCGAGAATGGACTTGGTCACATAGCCGGTCCGGCGATCCACATCACGGTTGAAGCGTGGGTCCGCGTAGGCATCGGGGATGTTGATGATCCGTTTGCTTGTTGCGCAGGCTCCGGCAATGCCAGCGGACGCGGGGACGCGGACTTCAGCGCCGCCCTCGCCGACGCCGTGCGCCACATGAATGACCAACTCCTCGCTTCGGCTGTCGAAAGTGAATACCGTGGCACGATCCGCTTGCAGCAGGTCGCGTAGGGCGTTGATCACTGCGCCAAGCACGGAAGCCAAGTCCGAGGTCTCCCCCAACTTCTTCGACAGTTCGAGGAGTTGACGCAGTGCCTCTGCGGGAGCTGCCCCCGACTTGGTGCCGCTCACTTGGAAGGCCTCCGCGGGAGTGGCTTCAGTACGACGATGACTTTCCTTTGCCCTGACTTGGGGCGGTCATCTGCGGGTAGAGCAAGATCCGGTCGTGGCACATGAGGACGAGGTCCGCAGCGCCGTCGCCCGTGACATCTCGAACGATGGCTTGACTTGGCTCGAACTCGCGTGGTTCGCCTCCAGAGAAAAGACGGCTCTCAAAGACCTTGAAACTGACGGCAGGCAGAAGCGCGCGGGCTTCGCTGATGCTGAGCACATCGAGCATCTGTTTCCCTGCGTCGAGCACCACGACGTCCGTCACCGAGTCACCGTTGAGATCGCCGAACGCCAGTTCGTGCGGCACCCGAGCCGTGTCGTCGCTTCGCCAGCTCGCAACCTCGGCGAGCTTCTCGCGGGATCCGCTGAAGCGCATCACCCCAAAACCGTCGCTCCCGACAAGCAGCAGGCAGGGATCCTTGCCACCTGCGAAGTTTCCTGCAGTGATGGAGTTGAACTTGAAGCCTCGAACATCGAAGACATCCGACTGCTTCCACTTCTTCTCGGTTGCATCACGCGTGAATGTCACGACACGACCATTGTCGCTGTCTCCTGCCGCAATCCGATCGCCCTGCACCGTGATCGATCCAAACTTCGAATCGCCGCGCGCAGAATTGATTTGCTCGACCACCTGCCAGCCCGTGGTCGGATGGAAGCGCAGCCCGCGCACGAAGTTGCGGTCTGCAACGAGCAGTTCTTGCTTGCCATCGCCGTCGATGTCCATGGTCGTCGTGTTCTGTGCGTTGGCGGCCTGCGCCAGACCAAACTGTCCCATGTCCTTGCTCTCGAGCGTCTTGAAGGTGGGCGGCGCGTTCGCCGCGGCACCCGCTGCGGGCGGCTCCTGCCTCAGCATCGTCATCGGCTTGTCCGGGGTGAAGAGCAGAAGGTCGGTGCGACCATCCTGATCCGCGTCGAGCGCAACAATCGTGTCTGGTGCACGGCTGAGCGACCCGAGCGAGATGATCACCTTCCCATCGCCGTTCCCATCGGCAGGCAGCAGTTCGAGGGAGTAGTTGCGCCCTTCCTTCGCGATCACAGCGAGCCAGTTGCGATCGTTCACGGCGACGAGCCCGAGCGCGGATGGCACATTGCCTTGCGCAAGCGGCATGGTGGTGGGGAACGCAAGCGCCGAGCCTTGCAGCGCCATGCGTCCGACGACGCCTTCCTTTTCGCTGCTGACGAACACCTCTGCCTTGCCGTCGCCGTTGATGTCTCGTGCCACGATGAAATCGAGGTCGCTGTAGGCAGGGGAGTTCTGCATGCCTGCGAATCCACGCCCTGCCACCTGTTGAAAGACGGACACCGCGTTCGCCTCCGTATTCGTCGCAAGCAGGTCCGGAAGTCCGTCACCATCGATGTCTGCGATCGCCGTATCACGCTTGCGGTTCGAGGGATCCGTGAAGGTCCAGGTCTGCAGACTGGCTTCGCGGTCACCACCCTCGGTGATCGACTCGCGGTCCGCCTGCAGCAACACCACACGCTTCGATGGCTTCTCAAGGACGGTCACCGAGGCGGACTTTGCACCTGGCAGTTGCACAAGGTCCGCATCGCGCAGTGGCGGCATTTCGAAGCGGTTCTGCGCGCCGAGCGTTGCTTCACCCCCCTTGGTGGCGCCGAACCAAGCGCGCAGCGGCGCAGCGTCATCGGGAAGGATGCCGATCAGATCCGTCGTGCCGTCGCCATCGAGATCGCCTGCAAGGACGGCAACCAGGTTCCCGTTGCCAGCGGCAAGTTCAACTGCAGTTCCAAGGTCCGATCCTTGCAGCGGCCACGCCTGGATGCGTCCGTTGGCGATCCCGACGAGTTCAGGCTTCGGATCGCCGATCACTTGCGCCAGAAGCAATGCATCGCGACTGGGGTTCAACCCCTTGATGGTGTGCTTGCGGGCGACTTCAAAGACACCTGGCGCAGTCTGTCGCACGAAGACGATCTTTCCAGTGCCGGTCGAGTAGATGAGATCGACGCGCTTGTCGCCGTCGAAGTCCGCTGGGATCACACCGCCGACCTCATCGGTGACTGGCAGTTCCACGCGCCGATAGCGCCAGTGCTGAGGGATCTCGTTCACGCTTGTTGGCGCGGCAACCTCATCGGTCGGCTTGGCATCCGGGCGTTGGTACAGCAGATCGATTCGACTGTTGCGATTGTTCACGGCGATGAGGTCAAGCTTGCCGTCACCATCGAGATCCGCCGTGGCAAGCGGTCCGCCGTTCTTGTCCACCTTGATGGCCTCGACCGGATTGAATCCAAAGTGGTCGCTGATCGCCGAAGTCGGTGCCTGAGCGAACGCGCGAAGGGAAAGTGCCGAAGCGACGGCGAGAGCCCGAAGGAGTTGCAGCTTTTGCATGGGAGAACTTGGATACTATCAGGGCATGCAGAGTCGAATCATCATTGTGGCTGGCCTGTTCGCGTGCTTGGTGTTGAATCCTCACACTCGCGCGGAGGACGAGACCGCGGCGGCAGTGGCACCAACCACCGATGTCGTCGTGCTCAAGAGCGGTCGCAAGATTGAGGGCGACATCGTCAAACGATCGGACCGCCGAGTGTGGATCGATGTGGGACCCGACGTGCTCGTGTTTGAGATGTCCGATGTCGCGGATGTGCAGGCGACCAACAGCAGCAACTCCGTGAAGCGCACGGAGGACAGCCTCTTCTCGATGATGGACAACCTCCCTGAACTGCCGCCGCGCGAGCACGCCAAGTCGATCGGACCGGCGGTCATCAAGGTTTCCACGCCAGGGGGGCTTGGGTCGGGCGTGATCATCAGCCCCGATGGATTTGCCATCACCAACGCGCATGTGGTGCAGGGCGAGACCAATTTGCGCACCACCATCTGGCTGCCGCAGTCCGATGGCTCGCTCAAGCGCATGGAGATCGAGGATGTCGAACTGCTGGCGGTGAACAACCAGATTGATCTGGCGCTCATTCGCATCAAGCACCCGGAAGGCAAGCCATTTGGATTTGCGCCCGTGGTGCGCGAGGATGCGCTCGAGATCGGACAGGGGGTCTTCGCGATCGGCAATCCGTTGGGGCTTGAGCGAACGATGACACAGGGGGTCGTGTCCACGACATCGCGGAACTTCGATGGGCTCACCTACATCCAGACGGACACGGCCATCAATCCCGGCAATTCGGGCGGACCTCTCTTCAACACGCGAGGAGAGGTGGTCGGCATCACCAATATGGGTATCCGTGGCGGTGAGTCCCTTGGATTCGCCATTCCCGCGCGCTATGTCAAGGATTTCGTCCGCAACCGCGAGGCGTTTGCCTACGACCGAAACAACCCAAACAGCGGCAACAACTATCTTCAGCCGCCGCCGCGCAAGGACTTCTCGCCGCCCTCGCAAGTCAAGGACGGCAGCGGCAAGTCCGACTGATCGGCCCACCCGCCAGATCGCGACACGCGAATCTCTCCCCACCTTTCACCGCTCATCGGAGTTCAGCACCTTATGGCCAACCACTGCTCTCCCTCACGCCTCTTCCCGATCGTGGGGAGCGCGCTCCTCTCGCTGCTCGCAACGGCGTCGATCTTCGCGCAGGGATCGCGATTCGATTCCATTGCTCCCAAGGGCAGTTTCGTCATCTTCTCTGCGCGCGACATGCATGGGGCGTTTGAACGCTGGGCGACCACTCCCGCTGCGCAGCTCATGCAGGCGCCTGAATTGGCAAAGGCGACTGCCGAGTCGGAGGCCGAGTCGAAGAAGGAGCGCGAAAAGGCGTTCCGCGAGATGGGAATCGATGCAGAGGAGATGCCGTGGCCAGGCGCCGTGGGGGGTGCGCTCTTCACGGACCGCAACGAGGATCTGGATGCGGCTCAGCTGGGCGTGCTGGTGTGGGCCGACTACGGCAGTCGCGCGGACGATGCAGCGAAGGTATTCGATGGGCTGATCCGCTTCATGGAGAAGGAGCAGCAGAAGAACTTCGAGCAGGTGGAAGTGGCTGGCGGGCAAAAGGCCACTCGCATCGAATTGCCGTCTGAAGAGGATGAGGGCGATGATCAACCGCAGCCGCCGCGGCGGCGCCGGGGCATGGATGGCATCGGCGAACTGATCGCTGCCCCCGAAGCAATGTTCTTCCTGCGGCGTGGCAGCGAGTTCTTCCTGGCCAGTACGGCTGCGGCGCTCGAGGATGCGATGGAGGCTGCCTCCGGCAAGGGGCGTGATTCTGTTTCCACCTCGGATGATTGGCGGGGGCTGTCCTCGATGCTCGGTGAGCAGGAGATGTCACTCATGCTGTTCACGGCACCGATCCAGGAACTGCTCGCGCCGATCTTCATTGGACCAGCCGCGTCGGTGCCCGTCGTGATGCGTGATCTCTTTGGCGACATTCGTGGATGGGGCATCGCCATCGGCGATGGAGGCGGCGGCGATGCATTCTTCGGCATGAGTTATGCCGCGTTCGTGCCTGGCGAGAAGCGTGGGTTGGTTGCGCTGCTTTCTGATGCCACGGCGGTCTCCAACCCTCCGAGTGCGCTCGGGGATGATGCGGTGACATTCCAGCGCCTCAACCTCCGCTTTGGTGGCATCATGCAGATGCTCGAGGATCTCGTGGCGTCGCTGCCCGATGCGGAGGCGGATGCGATCTCGCCCACCCTCCAGCAGTTTGGTCCAGGAATGACCAAGGCTTTCGGCGGACTCGGCCCGGAGATCTGTGGCGTATCCCGCAAGGCACCAGACGGTGTGGACGGCATGCGCTCGGTGATGGTGGTGCGTTGCAGCGATGAAAAGGCTACAAACGCGCTGCTAGCCACCATGCTTCCCTCCGCGGGCATGATGCCGCGTGATTTCCAAGGTCAGATCATTTACGGCGGCGACATGATGGACATGGAAGTGGGCGTCGGCGCGGGCGCGCTCGTCATGGGAACCTCCGCGGAAGTTCAGCAGGCCATGCGATCCGGGTCCGATCCGGCAAGCAAGTCCATCGGCGATCTTCCGCTCTATCGGCGCTGCCTTGGATCGATCACGGCAGGACCCGTGGTCGGTTGGGGGTTCGTCGACTTGCCGACGGTCCTTGACGAAAATCGCAAGCAGCTCCTTGCACTGCAGGAGGGGCTGCCTCTTGTGGGTGACGATGATGAGGAAGGTGAGAGTGGTGCAGCGGATGTGCTCTTCTCACAGGCAGGCAGCGATGTGTGGATGAGCGCGCTCGAGAAGGTCGATCTCAAGGTCCTGCAGCGCTACATCGGGCCGATTGTGTGGGATCTGCGTTCGGACTCGAAGGGCATCGGCGGGAGTGCGAAGTTGCTCGCCCCATCGGCGGACGCCGGAGGCACGACACCGCCCGCCTCACGCGATCGGTGATTCGTCCGAGCGGTGGTTCGCCACGCAAGCGCGGCTCTTGATCCAGCTTGCGGGGCTACCAGCGCGCGGAGAACGCACGCGCGGCAACTTCGGTGGGGGAGTCTGCCTGAGCGGTAGGTCCTGTGCCGATGGCATCGTGCGAGACGGCTGGCTCGATGATCACTCCACCCGATACTGGACCCGCCACGCGCTGAACATGCGCAAGCGGGATGTGGGTGTCGGCAGCAGATGCCACGATGAGCATCGGAACGCCTTGCGCATGGAGCACTTCCACCGCGGCAGATGTGGAACGCTCCCATCCGCAGAGCACATGGAGAGCGGCCGCGCTGGCTGCGGCAGCAGGCCAGGGGGGCAGCCCTTGCCGCCGAAGTCGATTGGAGATCGGCTCGAGCACACTCTCGTACGGGGCAAATGCCACGGCGCCGGCAAGGATGTCCTTGGGAACCAGCGCGGAAGCGCGGAGTGTGATGGCCGCGCCGAGGGAGTGCCCGATGATCACCACGCGGGTGCCTGAACCCTCGCGTGCAACAAGGTCGCTGCAGAAGTGCGCGATCATGTCCACATCCTTCGTCCCGAGATTGGTTGTTCCGACGGGCGCGTCACCATGACCTGCGAGATCGACAAGCCACGCAGCGCGGATGTGCGGTAACCAGATCCCGGCGCGCCGCATGGAATCGATGCGAGACCGACGCCAGCCATGAACAAAGACTGCGACGGGTCCCGAGGGATTGCCTCCCTTGACGCGCCATGCCGGAAGCGACTCGCCCCAGACCTCATCCGTTGCTTGCCAGCCGACATCGGTGGGATGCACCGGGAATCCATTGGCAAGCGCCCAACCGGCGGTGGCACGCCGCGGGTGCCGCGCGTCCCACACGACTCCGCAGACAAGCACGGCCATCAGGAGCAGCAGGGCGACTGCACTGAGCGACAGAAGTCCAAACGCCTCGCTCATGGAGCGATCAATGCGGATGCGTTCACGCGGGCACACGCGACTCGCTTGCTCTCGACCAACTGCTGTCCTTCCTCTCGCGCACGGGCATCCCCCCGAAGCGGAACGTTCACCTCCACATTGAGAAGTGCGCTGTGGACCGCGGCAGCCGACAGAATCAGGGCAATGCAGAGATCGCTTGCCAACTGCTTCGAAGTGATCTCGCGCAACGACGCAAGAGCCGCCTGCGTCGCCAGCGCGAGATCTGCGATGGCCGTGGGTGCTGCAATGGCCTCCTCGAGTGCCGCGGTCCATGCAGGGTCAGCCGAACGCTCGGCCGCAGGGCGCTTCCACTGCGCACTGAGTGCCTCGTACGCCGCGGCATCGCGGTCTGCAAGAAGGAGCGCCTCATGCCGTGCGGCCGTCAGCAATTGATCGGTGCGCTCCAATCGCGGCAGGTGCGCGGCGAACTTGGACTTCTCGCGCGTGTAGGCGATCACCATCGATCCGAGCGCAGCGGACTGAGCGAGCACGACAGCACTCGTCGCGCCCCCTCCGGGAGTCGGTTGGTGTGCAGCCAACGCGGCGCAGAAGTCGCGCATGCTGAGATCGCCGAGCGTTCGTGCCGTCACGCGATGACCTCACCGCCGACTTCGTTGCGCAGGGCATCGAGGAGTCGGGTGATGTGCGGATCGACCTCCTCCTTGCGGAGTGTTCGGGTCGCGTCGCGGAAGGTCAATCGAAGCGTCGTCGACTTTCGGCCTGGTCCCAGTTTCTTGCCGCGCCAAGTACCGACGAAGGCAAGAGACTCGAGATGCGGCAGATTGGCTGCGCGAATGACCCGCTCGATGGCAGTCCATGGCACGGCATCTTCAACGACCACGGAAAGATCGCGCGCAATGCTCGGACTGTTGATGAGTGCGCCGACGGAGGGCATTGGCGGGAACGCGGCCGCGAGGGCGTTCCAATCGATCTCAGCTGCCGCCACTGCGCCGTCAAGTCCCGCATCAGCGGCGACGGATGGCTTGAGAAGGCCGATGCATCCGATGGATGCGCCGCGCATGCCGATTGCTCCCGCGGGTGCGAAGGCGGGCAGCAACCACTCGGCATGGGCTCCCGTTGCCGGCGTGACATCCGTCCCGTGAATGCCCGTGATGGTGCGCGCAACCGCATCGACTGCGCCGCGAAGTTCCCGGAGCAGATGCTGCGGCTCCTCGCTCGCGCAGATGAGGAGCGAAAGAACGCGCCGCTCTTCATGACGCTCGCTTCCGAGCCAGAACGCGCATGCAATCTCGAAGAGCCGAATCGAGGACTGCCCGCGATCGCGGTTCGTTCGTGCCACTTGCAACAGGCTCGGCAGGATGGACGGACGCAAGACCGGCTCGGCGACTGCGCGCTCATCGGCGATACGAAGTGCGCTCTCCCCGGCGCCGAAGAATGGCGCCGCTGCACGCTCGGCGATGAGTGTGGGGGTGACAGTCTCCAGGAATCCGATGCCCGAGAGGCAGTCCTTGGCGGCTCGGATGGCTTGAACCTGCGGTTGGCTGCGCATGGGGCGGATGGCGATGCGATCGTCGACGGGGATTCGATCAAGCCCGATGATTCGGATGACCTCCTCGATGAGGTCGATCTCGCGCGTCAGGTCGAGACGCTGCGGCGGAATGGTGCACTCGATCGTTTCTGTGCAAAGATTGGGTTCGAGTCCGAGTGCCGCAAGCACGCGGACGGCATCCGCTGTCCCCATGTCAACGCCTGTCACCGCACGAAGTTCCGACATGCGAAGCGAAAGGCAGCGCGGCGGCGGAAGCGGCGAACCGACAGCGACCGATCCGGCAAGCCGTGTTCCACCTGCGGTGGCGATGATCAGGTGGATGAGCCGTTCTGCCGCAGCGTCGACATCGGCGGGATGAACGCCGCGTTCAAAGCGGTGGCTCGAGTCGCTCGCGAGCCGAGTGGATCGGCTTGATCGTCGCACGGCGACGGCATCAAATGCCGCAGACTCGACGAGCAGGTCAACGGTCGACTCCGTGACGGCAGTTTCTGCGCCGCCCTTCACGCCCGCGAGCGCCACCGGACGCTCGGCATCCGCGATCACAAGTTCGCCGCCGTCCAGCGTGATCGGGCGTGCGCCCTCGCCCAGCGGCAGGAACTGCTCGCCAGGGCGTGCCGAGCGAACTTCGATTGCGTTCCCGCGAAGTTTCGCGAGGTCAAAAACATGGGTGGGCTGCCCCCACTCAAAGAGGAGGAAGTTGGCGCAGTCCACGACGGCATTTCGCGGGATCTGCCCTATGGCGCGGAGGCGTTCTTGCAGCCATGCGGGACTGTCGCCCACCCGTACCCCGCGGATGATGCGGGCCGTGTAGCGCGGGCAGCGTGTTGGATCGCTGTTGGAGATTCGAATGGCGCGCTCACATGGCTCGTCGCTGCCGTGCGAGGTCGAGGGCGGCATGACGACGGAAGCTCCGGTCGCCGCTGCGATTTCCCGCGCAAGTCCGATGTGGCTGAGGCAGTCGCCGCGATTGCTGGTGGTCTCAACTTCCAGCACCGTGTCTCCAGACTCCAAGCGCTCGGAAGACTCGCAAGGGAATCCAGCCGCCGTCAGGTGGCCAGCGGCGGCCGCCGCATCCACAGGCTTCGTCAGGTACGTGTTGAGCCACTCGATGCTGCAGCGCATGGCGGGGGAGAGACTACAGCAGTCCCTTCGCTGTTACCCTCTTGGCATGTGCTGCCGCTTCTTCGGTGCGAGTCCGTGGATCGCGATTGCCGCAGCACTCTGGCTCGCAGCATGCAGTGACATTCGCGCGACGCGGATCACCTCGGCCGAGGTGCCCGACGATGCGGCGATCGATGTCACCATCCTCACGGGTTCTGGCGTGAAGGATCTCCCGCAGGCGCATCTGCGGCAGGGCAAGTTCACGATGCTCAGCGATGGCAGCCTCCACAGTGATTCTGGGGACAGCCTTTCGTTCTTGACGCGACCAGCGATCACGCGCTGGCTCTACCGCGAGCAGGTCGATGGAGTGTGGTCGCTTGCGCGCGAGACGGGTTGGATGGACCCGTCCCAATCGACCGTGGACGAGTGGCCGTCCTCCGTCGTGCCCGCGAAGGATGAGATTGTCTACATCCTGTTCTTTCACGCCGAGGGCACGGACTGGTGGTTTGTGCGGCGGTTCAAGGTCACGGAAATGCCTGATGTGAACGCCGTCGCTCTCGTCCGGTCGCTCTGTTCCCTCGCATGGGCAACGGATCGGAGTGCCGATCGAAACCTGCCGCAGCGGTATGACTTTGGACCCGATCCTTACGCGGGGTTCGACAAGGCCCCGCCTTTCCAACTCACTCCGCGCCAAGTGCCATGAACCGGATGTGTCGCCTGTGGAGCATGCTGCCTGTGACGGCCACGATGATCGTGGGTGGCCTCGCACCAGTCGGATGCAATGCGCTCCCCACCAAGTTGGCATCACCTGGTGCGTGCGGCATCAGCCTGATGATCTGGTCACGCGAGCCCAAGGAAGCAAAGTTCGAGTACTTCGAGGTGGACGGGGGCATCTTTGGATATGGCGGCGGCAAGGATGGGCTTGCGATGGTGCCATCGTGGGAGACGCCACTCTCGCCCGATCAGTGCACGAAGCTTCGCGAGATCGCATCACGCGGTGGATGGACCGCTGAAGAACAACCGACCCCGGTTCCCGTACCGGAAGGTGGCGAACGACTTGTCGATGTTGCGGTGATGTGGACCGGTGGGAGGCGGCAGTTTTCCTCGAGTGGGGACGATCCGAATGTTCGAGAGGCACTTGCGCTGCTCTCTGCCGTCGCTGCCGTGCGCTTTGAACGGCAACTCGATCGGTTGCCCGAGGCCGGCAAACAGGTGCGCTAACGACGCGATTCCACTGCGCTGCACCGGAGCGTGTGGACAAGCGGTGGACGAACGGTTCACAAGTCGAGAACCAGCGAAAATCTGCGCCATTTATCGTTCGATTCTGTCGGAGACGGTGCTCGACCATCTAGCGTGAAGCGCGTACTGAAAGGGGGCTTCCATGGATCGACTCGATGCTTCGGCGGATGAGAACGACTGGGCGACACGCGTGGGCGCGGCCTATCAGCTCCACATTGCATCGCTGCGAGGTGTGCTGAGCCACCGCCTGCGGGCACCGCAACAAGTGGTGGAAGACGCGCTACAGGATGTGTTCTGTTGCGTGCTTCGCCTGCGCAACAGTCCGGGGCGCTCGCGCGACGGTGCGCTTTGTTTCGCCTATCTCTTTGCTGCGGGGCTGCGCCGCACCCGGCGCCTGATGCAACAGGGAGCCAGCCGCCAACGTAGGTTGGAAGATGGTGTGCGGCGCGAGGCGATCGTGGGGAGGCACGATGACTCAGGTGGTCCTCCGTGTTCCTGGGAATTGCAGCCCGTTTCGACGCAGGATGTGGAGGGTGCGATGCGTGGGTTGACCGCGCGGCAGCGCGATGTGCTTCGCGTGTCGTTCTCCACGGTGGGCTGTGTTCGTGACGAGGCACGGATGCTCGGAGTGTCTGCGGGCGCTCACGCGGTGGAAAAGCACCGTGCCATCACTGCGCTCCGACAGGCGCTGCATGTCGGCAGTCCGCGCCAGAGAGTTCGACAGTCGGAGGCATCGCGGCGAACACTCCACCCAAGGAGTGCGGGTTCCTAGAATCGGAGGATGCCTTCTGCCGAGTCCCAAGAGCCGATCATCGGCATCGACCTCGGAACCACACACTCTCTCGTGGCTGTGTGTGATGGCGCAGGCCCACGCGTGCTCGAGGGCCCTTCGGGTGAACGCCTCCTTCCATCGGTCATTCGATACTCGCAGGGGCTCGTCAGCGCCGTTGGATCGGACGCGCGGCGCCGTGCAGCAGAGTTCCCGCGGGACACGATCCTCAGTGCGAAACGGTGGATGGGACGGTCTTTCGCAGAAGCCCAGGCACTCGGCAGCGGCTTTGAGTTCGGCATCGTGGAGGGGCCGCGCGGTCTTGCGGCGCTTCACGCCGGTGGCGCCACGGTCCTTCCGCAGGAGGTGGCGGCGCTGATCCTCGCGGAACTGCGTTCCTGGGCTGAGCGATCGCTTGGCAGGTCTGTTCGGAAGGCTGTTGTCACGGTGCCTGCCTACTTTGACGATGGCCAGAGGCAGGCGACTCGCGATGCGGCACGGCTCGCGGGACTTGAGGCGGTTCGCCTCGTGCCCGAACCAACGGCTGCCGCGCTTGCCTATGGACTCGGTCGTCGCGCGCAGGGCGAAACGATCGCGGTGTATGACTTTGGCGGCGGAACCTTCGATGTATCCGTCCTCGAGGTGACCCCCGATGATGGGAGTGGCACGGGCGCGATGTTCCGCGTTCTTGCCACAAGTGGTGACACGCAACTGGGTGGTGATGACATCGATCGCATGGTGTTCGAGCGGCTGCTTGGTGAAGCGGGGCTTGGATCGTCGAATCTCGCGGGAGCAGGGCTTGCTCCGGCGGCGCGACAGGCTCTGCGCGACTTTGCTGAGTCCACCAAGATCGCGCTGTCATCCAAGGAGAGTGCGGCAGTGGATGTGGATCTCGGTGGTGGGGTACGCCTGACGCGTTCAGTGGCGCGCAGCGAACTGGAAGAGATCGCTCGACCGTTCGTTGAACGCACGCTGGAACTCTGCCGTCGTGCGCTGCAGGATGCGGGCAGTCCGCACCTCGACCGCGTTGTGCTCGTGGGCGGCTCGACTCGCATGCCGATGGTCCGGCACGAGGTGGCTCGACTCTTTGGCGTGGAACCCTACACCGCACTCGATCCTGATCTCGTGGTTGCCCTTGGCGCTGCGGTGCAAGGCGCGCTACTTGGCGGTGTTCGGCGGGATGCGCTGTTGCTCGATGTGATTCCACTGTCGCTCGGAATAGAGACAGTGGGCGGCGCCGTTGCCAAGCTGCTCATGCGGAACAGTTCGATTCCCGCACAGGCACGCGAGATGTTCTCCACAAGCGTCGACAATCAGACGGCGGTGCGCCTGCATGTGGTGCAAGGCGAGCGGGAGATGGCCGCCGACTGCCGCTCACTCGCGCGTTTTGAACTGCGCAATCTTCCGCCGATGCCAGCAGGAATCCCACAAGTCGAGGTGGACTTCACGGTGGATGCCAATGGAGTACTGCAGGTCCGCGCTGCAGAACGGCGCAGCGGACAGCGTGCATCGGTCCAGGTGGTGCCGACCTACGGCCTCACGACCGAAGAGGTCGATCGCATGGAGCGCGAATCGCTCACGCATGCTCGCGAAGACATGCGTCGACACCGCATCGTCGATCTGGCAGTCAATGCCGCTCTCGATGTGAAGTGGATTGGCGATGCACTCGAGCGTGTCCGAGAGGGGCTCGATGCAGCCGTCGTGGATTCGGTGGACCAGGAACTTCACCGGGTGCGCGGGTTCATTGCACTCACCAAGACTGCTCCGGAGTCGGTGGATGCGAATGCGTTTCATCAGGCGAAGGAGTCCCTCGACCGCGCGAGCGTGCCTGTCCACGAGGCGGCGATCGCCGCCAGCCTGCGAGCGGAGCAATCTCGGCCGCAGGCAGTCCAGTCGGCACAGCAGGAGAGCGGTGGTCACACACCAAGGAGCGATTCATGAGCGACGGCACAGGCGCATTCGCGGTTGGAGTCATCATTCCTGCAGCAGGGCAGAGCACTCGGTTCGGAAGCGACAAGCTCGGTCAGGATCTGGGTGGACGGCCGCTCCTGCTTCGGACGGTCGAACTCTTCACTCGCCGCGATGAAGTGCGTTGCATCGTGGTGGCTGCGCCGCCCGATGCACTCGAGGAGTTCCGCTCGCGCTACGGTGCCCAGCTCGGATTCCATGGCGTACGGATCGTGGCGGGCGGCACCACCGACCGCTGGGAGAGCGTGCGAAACGCGCTCGCCGCGATCGATGAGTCCTGCACGCACATCGCCGTCCACGATGCGGCGCGCCCTGCCGCGTCGGATGGTCTGCTTGCGCGCGTGTTCGATGCGGCGCGAGTGGCTCCCGCAGTGATTCCCGGCGATCCCATTTCGGCAACCCTGAAGCGGATCACCGAAGAGAGCTTCGCCGCTGCACCAGATGAGGAAGTCGCGGATGCGATCCTGGGTTCCGAAGGACGCGAAGCGACTCGCGGGCACCGAGTTGTGGAGACCGTGGACCGCACTCGCGTCGTGGCCGTGCAGACCCCTCAGATCTTCGAGGCATCATTGCTGCGCCGTGCCTATGCGCAGGAAAATCTTGCCGGAGCAACCGATGACAGCATGCTGGTGGAACGACTTGGTTCGCCCGTCCTCGTCGTTGCGGGCGAGGCACGGAACATCAAGGTGACGACCCAGTCGGATCTTGCGCTCATCCGATCGGTTCTCGGGCACCGCGCCCCCGAGGAGCGCCCTGCGCACAAGCGTTTCTGAGCGCATTCCGCAGGGCGTCCTGCAAGGCTTGTCTCGTCACCTTGGGACGCGAAATCAGCGGCGTGCGAGCCGCTCGCCGTCCACCGTGATTTCGGTTCGCGCGCTCCCGCCTGTCGTTGGCACCGCGGTGCAGCTGGGGCACTTGGGATTCTTGCGCTTCGACGGCAGAAAAGGTCGAACGATGAACCAGAGTGCGAGCCCTGCAAGGAACGACGCACCCCAGAACTGCCAATCATTCCAAGGGATGCTCATGACAGCACACGATAGGTCAGGAGTGCCATGGCGTAGGCCGTCACGGACATGAACGCCAGCTGACCGATCGCCCACTTCCAACTGCCCGTTTCACGCGCGACAACGGCCACCGTGGGCAGGCACTGCAGGGCGAGGACGAAGAAGACGAGGAGTGATGCGGACGTCGCCGTCGAGAGGAGGGGAGTGCCATCGTCGCGCTTCGCGGAGCGCACGGCAGCGAGCGTGGTGGACTCGTTCCCTTCTGCATCGCTGCCAGCGCCAGTCAGCACGAACACAGTCGTGGTGAAGACCTCGCGGGCAAGAAAACTGGTGAGGACTGCGACCGTCAGCTGCCGATCGAGCCCGATCGGAGCGAAGATCGGTTCGAGCGCGCTTCCCACCATTCCAGAGAAGGATCCCGCTTGCTGCGCCTGCTGCTCGAGATGGGACGCTTGGACATCCAGTGCCTCTGCGGCTGTCGCATCGCGTTCCCTGATCTGCACCGCCTGCTCCCGCAGCGCCGTGGCTGCATCGGGTGGTGGCACGAGTGGATAGGCACTCAGCCACCACATGACGACTGCGATCGACAGGATGACGCTGCCTGCGCTTCGCAGGAAGAGCCAGCCACGGTCGAGGGAGGCGCGAATCGCCTGCCAGATGTTCGGCAGGCGGTACGCAGGGAGTTCGAGGAGCATCGGTGTCGGATGTCCGCGGAGCACGGTGCGGCCGACGATCGCGGCGGTGGCGATCCCAGCGATGGCTCCGAGTGCGTAGCAACCGATGAACGCGAGGCCTGCAGCCCACGGCCGCCCCACGAACAGCAGGGTGGTCAGGAGCGCGTACACCGGTACCCGCGCGCTGCAACTCATGAAGGGAATCGCCATGATGGTGGCGATGCGATCGCGCCGACTTGGGATCAGCCGTGTCGCCATCACGGCAGGCAGTGCGCACGCATGCGCCGAGAGCAGCGGCATGAACGCTTGTCCAGGCAGTCCGAACCGACGCATCACGCGGTCGATGGCGAATGCCGCGCGCGCGAGGTAGCCCGAGTCTTCGAGCAGCGCGAGCAGGAAGAAGAGCAGAACGATCTGCGGAAGAAAGATCACGGTGGCTGCCACGCCGCCGATCACGCCCGACACGATCAGTTCACGGAGGACTCCCTCGGGGAGCACGCGTTCGGCCACTCCGCCGAGCGATGCAAAGAGCATGTCGACCCATTCCATCGGATACTGCGCGAGCCAGAAGATCGCTGCGAACAGCAGCGACATGACCGCGGCAAAGAGCAGGATCCCCAGCCGTGGATGCGTGAACGCCCAGTCGAGTCTGTCGTGCAACTGCGAATCATCCCTCTGCAGCGCTGGCGCCGCGGCAATGGCATCGAGCACCGATGCCGCCCAGCGCATGCTTGGCGAGGAACCAGGCTCGCCATCTGGAAGCGCGATCTGCGGCGCGGGCCTTGGCTTTGTTCGCACGGTCTCGTCGAGCGCCGCCTTGAGCGCATCCAAGCCACTTCCCGAGCGCGCCGAAACCGGCACGACAGGCACGCCGAGGATGCGACTTGCGTGCACGGCATCGAACTGGAAGCCACGCCGCTGGGCAAGATCGATCATGTTCACGGCGATGACTGTCGGCAGTCCGCGCCGAAGCGCGCTCGCTGCGAACTGCAGATTCCGCGGCAGGTTGTTTGCATCGACCACCACCAATGCGGCGTCGGGCCTGCCATCACCGATCTTGCCATCGAGGCAATCGGCGCAGACCTTGCTCTCGGGAAGTTCGAGTTGCAGGCTGTAAATGCCTGGAAGATCGATGATCGTGAGCTCGGAACCGTTGGGCAGGCCGCACGTCCCCATCTGATGCTCCACCGTGCTGCCGGGGAAGTTGGCGGTCTTGGTCCGCAACCCACAGAGGCGGTTGAAGAGCGAACTCTTGCCGGTGTTCGGATTGCCGAGCAGGGCGACGCGGCCGTTCATGGCTGATCAGGGGATACGGGAGTGACCATGATCCGCGCTGCAATCTCGCTTGGAAGTCCAAGCCGCGTCTGATCGACTTGGATGATGCACGGCGTACCCGGCTTGCACACCCGGACTTCGCAGCGTTCTCCCATCCCCATCGCCGCGAGCAGGCAGCGCTCCCTTTCGGGAAGCGCGTCGAGCGCCGAGCACTCCACGGTCGCTCGCTGACCTCTTGTCAGTTGAGTGAGCGGGATTCGAACTGGAGGGCGTTCCACCAACCCATGGTATTGAGACTCAGTCTCAACTGCAATCCGTTCTGCGGACATTGCCCACGATCCGATACTGACCATGGCATGATCAAGCGACTTGCAAATGAGGCGCTCGCTGGTTCCGTGACCTTTGTGGCCATGGTGGTGGTGATGGCCGTGCTGCCTGATGTGCTCTGTGGGCAGGCCCTTGGCACGACGACGGGTTTCAGTGCCGACGCAGTGGTCTGGTCCACGGCGATCGCCGTTGCAGTCGGATGCGTGCTCATGGGAACGATCGGTCGCCTGCCCATCGCAGTCGGACCAACCTACGGGCAGGCGTTCTTCCTTGTCCTCACGCTCATCCCCGCTGCAGCTGCCGCGGGAAGTGCCGAGCCGTGGCGGACCGCACTCGGCGCAACCTTCATCGCTGGAACGGCACTGGTGCTGCTGTCGCTCCTTGGACTTCGGACTGTTGTCTTTCGAGCTGTCGATGCGGAGTTGCAGACAGCCATTGGCTGCGGCATCGGACTGCTGATCGCCGCGATGGGGCTTCGAGCCGCTGGCATCATTGCTCCGGGCGCCGGTGCATTTCGGCTGGTGCTCGATTTGCGCTCACCCGATGTGATCGTGTGCATCATGGGAATCATCGTCGCGGGCGTGCTGCAGGCGCGAGGATGGAGGACTGCACTGCTGATTGCCATGTGTGCCGCCATCGTGAGCGCATGGCTGCTTCGTTCGTATGTGCCGGTGTGGGTACCGCAGTGGGCTGCGACGGAAGCATGGACGGCTTCACAGATTCAATCGGCCACCGTACCGACACGAGCGATCGGACTTCCTGCGCAGCGTTTCGATGGGTTCTTCTCGCTCGATATCAGTGGCGCATTGGCGCCGCCGATGTGGATGCCGACGCTGCTTCTGCTCTTCAGCATGCTGAGTGACTCCACATCGGGGCTCTTGGCGCTGATGCATCATGGCGGGTTCATTTCGAGCAACGATGATCCGCGCGTTCGGCGCGCCATGCTCGCGGACTCTCTCTCCACGGTTGCTTCTTCCGCGTTGGGGGTGAGCGCATGCGGTGCCTATGCGGAGAGCAACGCCGGGATCGCATCGGGCGGACGCAGCGGTCTCACGGCAGTGGCAGCAGGGGCACTCATGGTGGCGGCGCTGCTCTGTGCGCCGCTGGTGGAAGCGCTCGGCAACTATCCGCCGGCCAGCGCCCCCGTGTTGATCCTGGTCGGCGCAGCGATGGCGAGCCGACTGCGTCAGCTGCAGTGGAACGACCCGGCCGCGTCGGTGCCGATGCTCCTTGTGATTGTCGGGATTCCACTCACCTCATCGATCGCGGACAGCATGGCGGCGGCACTGCTGGCCAGTCCAGTCCTCAAACTTGCATCCGGTCGCGCGCGAGAAACGAGCGTCCTTGCATGGGTCTTCGCGGCAGCCATGCTCGGCTACTTCATTTGGCTTCGGTAGTCCGCCCGTCGCTCCGCATATTCCCCTGGTTCGACATCGACTGCGACTTGCTCTCCGCGCTTCCACTGCGCATGCATGCGCTCCAGAAATGGAACGCACCAGTGGCACCCCGTGCCAGCACCTTGGCACAGGGACAGCTCGCTCGCGACTCGAGGGCGTTCACACTCCAAGAAGGTCGTGAGCTTCCGCAGGCTGACGCGGAAACAGAGGCAGACATGATCATCCTGCTGCATCCACGGTCACTCGATTGGACGCAGCTGCAGTCCTTGAATGCGCCAATCAGAAACGCAGAAGGGACCAATCACATGACCACTGCGATCCCAGCGGTCATCCCGTTCATGCTCAGGCGAGAATGCCAGCCGCGGATCCATGATGCCGACAAGGGTGACCACATTCGATCCTTCCGTTGCAGGCATCGATGACACGGCGTCCGCCGTCACATCCACTTCAAAGGTGTGATCGATGCCATCTTCGGATGGATTGTCCACGGCGCACAACAAGACCGCTCCACCACGGTTCGTGCTCGATGCAGTCACGCGAAGGACCCGCACCTTCCACTCAATCGGTTGACTCAGTACTCGGTTCTGGCCAACCGTCCAGCGCTTCATCGCGAGCGAGTGGTCGTCGTAGTCGGAACCCATCCGAGGCTGCGGTGGCGCCGATCCACCGAAGCGATCTGAATATCTCGATCGGAGTTCAAGCATGAAGTCGGAAGGCGAAGCGAAAGGATCATGATCGCGGTCGATGATGGGAGCGTTTGCAGGGGCCGCAGCCTTGGACTCCGGCTGCGCGTCACCCGTTGGCGCCGGCGCTGGCGCATCTGCGGTTGCCGCACCCGCATTTGCCGCCGAATCGCTCGAGCTTGCGTCGGCTCCTGTCTTGGGGGTTCCACTGGGCGCTGGCTGACCCGACTGCAGCCGTTCAATCTCCTGATGTTGGCGTTCGATGGTCTGCTCGAGATTGCGCACCCGCGCATCGATCGCTTGCGACTGGGCGCGGAGCTGCTCGAGAATGCGGTTGAGATCCTCCTGCTGTGCAGGGGGCGGCGGTTGACTTGCTCCGCGTGGCGCGCCCGCAGGACGCGTGACATCGGGCTGCTGCTGTGCCGATGCACTTGTGACAGGCAGACTCAAGACACCAAGGATTGCAAGGCGACCAGCAACAGAAATCACGCGCATTTGACCTATGCTACAGGGGCATGGGCAAGCCCGATCCCATCCTGTTGATCGTGAAGCGGGCTCGGCGTCGCCTCGGGATGCAGTCCGTGGTGAGTCGCTTCGCAGTTGCCGCACTGTGGATTGGAAGTGCGCTGTTCGTGTGCGCGTGTGCGTCCAAGGCGCTTGCTGCGTGGTGGCCGAGCTTTGGCGCGAGGGGGTGGTGGTTCCCCGCACTTCTCGGACTCGCTGCCGCTGCGATCGGTGTGATCCTCTGGGCGACGCGGGGTCGTCGACAGTCGGATGTTGCCGTTGCCTCCATCGTCGATGTTCGACTGAAGCTGCATGATCGATTGTCGACGGCGATGGCGGTGGCCGACCGAGATGATGCGTTTGCCAGTGCCGCCATGGAAGAGGGACTGCGAGTTGCAAAGGATCGTCGACTCACCGAGTCGCTCGGCAGGGCGCTCCCTGTGCGCTGGCCTCGGAACAGTTGGATCGGTCCGCTGCTGTGCGTGTTGGCAGCTGCAGTGTGGTGGTTTGTGCCAGGGTTGCCTCCCTCCGTCGCAACACTTGCATTTGCGAGCGATCCAGAAGTGGCGGCAGCCGAAGCAGCGGCGGCCATGCAGATGGAGGCTGTGCAGCAGGAGATCCAGTTGAGTCCTGAACTTGCGAAGGAGCTCAGTGACATGGATCTGCAGCCGAGCGAGGGCAATGATCCGAAGGATGACCGGCGGACGCCAGAGGAGATCCACCGAGAGACGGCGCGGCGCATGACGGACCTCTCGCGCAAGCTCGATGATGTGTTGTCGGGTGAACGCACCCAGGCGCTCTCCGCGATGCGGGATGCACTGAGCAGCATTGAGCCCGGGAAGAATCCCGAAGTCAAGGCATTGGCGGAAGCACTCAAGATGGGCGATGCGGCGATGGCTCAAGAGGCGCTCGCGCAAGTCATGGAGCAAATCGCCAGCGGCTCGATGGACCAGGCAACCCGCGAGCAGATGGCGGCGGACTTGGAGCGTCTTGCCCAGCAGATTGCCGACGCGGCTGATTCCAATGAAGCACTTCGGGAGGCATTGGATTCCGCAGGCATGGACGGTGACCTTGCGTCGAACCCCGAAGCGGTTGAAGCGGCATTGGCTGCTGCAAAGAATCTCAACGCGGAGCAGAAGGAGTCCCTTCGGAAGGCGATCAAGAGCCAGAAGAAAGCGAACGAGAAGCTTCGCAAACTCTCCCAGTCGTGCAAGAGCGCGTGTTCCAAGTGCAAGAACGGCGGGGCCAAATCAGAAAGCGGAGAGAATTCGGAGGGCGAATCGGATCAGGGCGAAGACGATGTGCTCAGCGAGATGGAGGCGGATGCAGAACTCGAGTGTGCGGCGAAGTCCCTGCGTTCCCAGTGTCGCGGTGGTCAATGCCGTCCCTCTCCGGTCACAGGGCGCGGGGGCAGGCGGGGCGGTCCCTCGGGAGGCGCCATGGAAGAAGGACCGCAGGGCGATGGAAGCGATCCAGTCGCGGCGGAAGTGGAAGGGAAGAAGTCGCAGATGGGCAGCAAGCGAAAGGGTGTGATTGCGCGTCAGCTCGTCGAAGCGCCGCCC
This sequence comes from Planctomycetia bacterium, assembly GCA_005799495.1. GTDB lineage: Bacteria > Planctomycetota > Phycisphaerae > Phycisphaerales > SM1A02 > F1-60-MAGs104. Next base: position 7,340 of record SYGP01000023.1, on the reverse strand, counting down.
GTGGTCGGCGAGAGCCGTACGCGGTTACGGGAGATCGCTGGAGATATCGAGCGGGGCTACGAGGAAGGCACCGAAGCCGATCCCGTTCCGCCGCACCTGCGTGATCTTCACAAGCACTACTTCGGCGATTTGAAGCAGCGCATCGACGCCAAGAGTGGCGAGACCGCTTCAGACAAGCGCAAGCCCTGACTCGCATGAGTACTGCAGAACAACTGCAGTCGATCCGCACCAGTGAAGATGTGCGCGCTGCCTGTGTGCAGTTCCGCGGTGTTGCGCAGCGGCTTCGCGAGGAGATCGGTCGTGTCCTTGTCGGGCAGGAACAGACGGTCACATTGGTCTTGGTCGCTCTCTTTGCCAACGGGCATGTGCTGCTCGAAGGCGTCCCGGGGCTTGGGAAGACGCTGCTCGTGCGCACACTCGGGCAGGCGCTTGGACTGCGATTTTCTCGGGTCCAGTTCACGCCGGATCTGATGCCGGCCGACATCATCGGTACGCAGATCGTGATGGAAGATCCGCGAACGGGGAAGCGCGATTTTGCTTTTCGCCCAGGGCCGCTCTTCACGCAGATTCTCTTGGCAGATGAGATCAACCGCGCATCACCCAAGAGCCAGTCTGCGCTCCTCGAAGCGATGCAAGAGCGATCCATCACGGTTGGTGGCACGACGCACTCGCTTGAGCAGCCATTTCTGGTGCTCGCGACGCAGAACCCGATCGAACAGGAGGGGACGTATCCATTGCCGGAAGCGCAGGTCGATCGCTTCATGCTCAAGCTCCATTTGACGTATCCGAGCAAGGACGAGGAGCTCGCGATCCTCGACCGCATGGCCTTGATCGAGCCGGACGTGACCATCGAGCCGGTGCTGTCGAAGAACGACATATTCGAATTGCGCAAGACCATCGACGGTATCTATCTGGACGACAAGGTCAAGAAATACATCGTCGAGATCGTGCATGCGACGCGCCGGCCCAAGGACTTCGGCTTGAATCTTGAGACGTACATCCAGTATGGTGCCAGTCCGCGCGCGACGATATTCCTCACCCGTGGCGCCAAAGGGCAAGCGTTCCTCGAAGGGCGCAGTTACGTGACGCCACAGGACATCAAGACGATCGGCTACGACATTCTGCGCCATCGCGTCACCGTGACTTACGAAGCCGAGGCGGAGGAGATCACGTCGGAGCAATTGTTGAAGCGCATCTTCGATCAAGTGAAGGTCCCGTGAACCACTGACTGAAGTTCGCGAACGCTAAACGAAGAGAACTCATGCGACCCGTTTTGTTCCACATCCCCGTGAGCCTCGTGAACAGCAGCTGGTCGGACATCCCGATCTACGGCTACGGCCTGATGCTGTTCCTCGCGTTCCTGGCATGCAACTGGCTGGGGCAGCGTTTGGCCCGACGGCAAGGCATCGATCCGAAATTCATTCCCGATCTCGTCATCTGGCTATTCGTGTCCGGCATCATCGGCGGGCGCATCGTTTTCATCGCGACGAAATGGGAGGAATTTCAAAGGGCGGGACTGTGGAAGGCGGTCGCCCTGTGGGACGGCGGGCTCGTACTTTACGGCGCACTTTTCGGCGCCATGTTCGGCTACTTCGGCTACCATCAGTTCGTCATGCGCAAAGCCGGCGTGTCGCACTGGCCCATGCTCGACGTCATGGCCCCGTGCATCGCGCTTGGCATCGCCATGGGCCGTATCGGCTGCTTGTGTACCGGCTGCTGCTTCGGCAACGTCGCCTGCGCGTCCGCCCCGTACCCCGTTCACTTTGCGTATGGCACGGCGCCTGCCCCGACCGTCCTGACCGCACGCGGTCTGCAAACCCCGTTCGGCTTCGTCCTCGGTGAACACTCGCTCCTGGTCGAAGCAGTCGAGCCCGGCACGCCGGCAGAGGACGCGGGATTGCAAGCGGACGACATCTTGATCCAGATCAACGACAAACCAATCCGCAGGCAGGAAGACCTCGCACGCGCCGAAACGCCATTCAAGCTGACTGTGTTCCGCGACGGCGCCGCGGTCACGCTCCGCGCGTTCACGCCGACCAGCCTCGGTCTGCACCCCACGCAAGTTTATGAAACGATCAGCATGGGCCTGTTGCTGTTCTTTCTGTTGTCGTATTTTCCCTATCGGCGGCGCGACGGCGAGATGATGGTGCTCTTGATGATCGGCTACGGCGTGCATCGCTACCTGAACGAAATGCTGCGCACCGACACGGATCCGGTCGCCTTCGGGTTGACACTATCCCAGAACATCAGCGTGGGCATCCTGGCAGCCGGCGCGATTCTGGGTGTGGCAGTCTGGAAGCGCACGCCGCGCGCGGAAACGCCGCCGTGGGTCGAGCCGCCGCCGGATGTGCCGGCGAATGCCACAGCGCCGCCCGAATCGCTCGGGGAGACGAAGAGCTGATCGCGCGCCTACGCGCCGCGAAGAGGGTGTTCTACGCCTTGATAATGTCCTTGACCGTCATTCCGCCGGGGATCATCGGCAACACGTGCTCCTGATACGGCGTCAATACGTTGAGCACATAGGGACCTTTGCTGTCCAGCATTTCTCGTAGCGCGTCGTCGAGGTCTTCCTTGCGTGAGATGCTCGCCGCCGCGCACCGGAAGCCCTTCGCGATGGTAACGAAATCGGGGTACGGGTCATGCTCGAAGCCGGCACCGAGGTACGTGTGGGCGCGGTTGCTCTCGTAGAAGCGGTCCTCCCATTGCATCACCATGCCCAGGTGCTGGTTGTTGAGCAACAGCACCTTGACCGGCAGCTTCTCGGTGAAAGCGGTCGCCAATTCCTGGATGTTCATGAGGAAACTGCCGTCGCCGTCGGTGTCGATGACGGTTTTCAAAGGATGCGCCGCCTGCGCGCCGAGCGCCGCCGGCAGACCGAAGCCCATCGAGCCCAGGCCGCCCGACGTGAACCACGAACGTGGCGAGTTGAAATGCCAGTACTGCGCCGACCACATCTGATGCTGTCCGACGCCCGTCGTGACAATCGTCTCGTCGAGCAGCCCGCGGTCGCGCACGATCTCCCACAGCCGTTGAATCGCGCATTGCGGCACGATGGCATCATCGCGATCGTTGAAGCGCAACGGCTCGGCGTCGCGCCAGCGGTCGATCTGCTGCATCCAGTCAGCGTATCGCCCCTCTCCTTTTGGGAGAGGAGTCGGGGGCGAGGGCACGACCCGCGCCGGATTCTCCGCGATCATCTCCAGCATCTCGCCGAGCGCATGGCCGACGTCGCCGCAGATGGGCAGCGTAGCCTGTTTGATCTTGTTTATCTCGGACGGATCGATGTCGATGTGGACAATCTTACCGTGCTTGGCGAACTCGCTGACCTTGCCGGTGACGCGGTCGTCGAAGCGCACGCCGAGCGCGAGCAAGAGGTCCGCCTCGTTGATCGCATAATTGGCGTAGACGGTCCCGTGCATGCCGAGCATTTGCAGACAGAGATAGTGTTTGCTCGGAATGGCGCCCAACCCGTGGACAGTCAGCGCGACGGGGATGCCGGTCTTCTCCGCGAAGGCCTTGAGCTTTGCCGCCGCGTTGGCCGCGATGACGCCGCCGCCCGCGTAGATGATCGGCCGTTTGCTCTGGCGGATGAGCGCGAAGACCTGCTCAAGTTGTTCGCGCGTCGCCCGGCGTTCTGGTCGATAGCCCGGCAAATTCATCGGGGGGTCGAAATCGGGCACGAGCATGCGATTCTGAATGTCCTTGGGAATGTCCACGATGACGGGGCCGAGTCGCCCGGTTGTCGCGACGTGGAACGCCTCCTTCATCACGCGCGCGATGTCCTCGATCCGCTGCACGAGATAGTGATGCTTCGTGATGGGCCGGGATACTTCGACGATCGGCGTCTCCTGAAACGCATCGGTGCCGATGACGTGCGTGCCGACCTGCCCAGTAATGGCGAGGATCGGCACCGAGTCCATCTTGGCGTCCGCCAAACAGGTGACGAAGTTGGTCGCGCCGGGCCCGCTGGTGGCGATGCACACACCGATGCGCCCCGTGCTGCGCGCGTAGCCCTCGGCCATGAAGCCGCCGCCCTGCTCATGACGCGGCAAAATGGTGCGCAGCTGCTTTTGAAAACGTGTGAGGGCCTGATGTATCGGCATCGACGCTCCGCCCGGATACGCGAACACCGTATCGACGCCATGATTGACCAGACACTGCACGAGAATGTCCGCCCCGGAAATCGCCTTGCCCTGTGTTGTTGCCATGTTGCCAACCTCGCGAAAGAATCCCTTGGCCAATGCGTGAACAGTTTATCTTAGCAGGCGAGCGAGCGGCATTCCAGGGACACCTCCCTGCTGCCGTGTGCAAGGTGCGCCTACACGCTTTCGTGATTGAAAAAACGAGACTATTGGGCGGACAGGACCATTCTGCTCTTGCGATTGAGACCTTCCTTGTTCTATGATTCCCGTCCGCCGAGACCGTCCTCGGGTCGTGTGGTGCGAATTTGACCAAGGAATGGCCTCATGTCATTTTACAGCTTTCGCTCGTCGACGCGATCCTTCCTACAGCACGACGGCTTGGCCTTCTGACCGAGGGAGTTCGATGGCGAATCGCAGCGAAAGAACTGTTCTGTTCCTGTGCACTGGCAATTACTACCGTAGCCGATTTGCCGAAATCTATTTCAATTCAGTCGCATTGAGGATGGGTCTCCCGTGGAAGGCGACGTCCAGAGGGCTTGCTCTGGAGCGCGGCGTCAACAATATCGGCCCAATCTCGGCACTGGTGATCAAGGCATTGGCGGCAATGCGATTGCGGGACGCCGAAGCTATTTCTCGGTTCCCCATTCCAGTGGCATTGGAAGACCTGGAACAAGCCGCCGTCATCGTCGCCTTGAAGCGGGCCGAACATTTGCCGCTGCTGCAAGAACGGTTTCCGGCATGGGTCGAGAATGTTGAGTTCTGGCACGTTGACGATGCGCCCGCTGTGTTGAACCTAATAGAACGTGAAGTGATGGGCCTGACTGCGCGCCTGATCGGCGGCGGCAAACGAGAGGAACCGGCTGCGGAGGATTCCGTCAAAGAGCCTGTCGCCACAACAAAAAAAGAAGTTTCGACGAACGCCTCTGTCATCAAGGTTGGCAGAGAAACCAAGGGTCGGCGTGGCAAAGGAGTGACGACCGTTTTCGATCTGCCGCTCGATGAGGCGGGTCTGCTCGATCTCGCCGCCATGCTCAAGCAGAAATGCGGCACGGGAGGCACGGTCAAAGATGGTCGGATCGAAATTCAAGGCGATCAGCGCGAACGGCTAATCGCAGTCCTTGAAGGAATGGGTTTTCGCGTGAAACGTGTCGGCGGTTGAGATCCTCACCAATGGGACGATTGCCATGCAACCTCGTGGTCAACTCTGGTTTGCGCTGGAAGGCATCTGCAACGATTTTCGAAGCTTTTCCGGCCTCGGCGAAAAGGAGTCCCTGGAAGTGTTAATCGTGGTCCTCACCAACATGCTGGCCGAACAGAAGACGGCGTTGGAGAAGTTGAGCGCCCCGATTCCTCCTGAAACGGGGACATCGCCATGACTAACGAGGCCAGTTAGATCTGCAATTCCGGTGGTGAAAAAATTGGGGGGGGGTAACTGGCGTCGTCCATCTTGGCTCGCCTTCGCTACTTGTCCTTTGCTTCTTCCAGACTTGTCACGGTGACGATTTTGCGTGCCTTCACCTCCACGCCTTTGCGAATCTCCAGCTTGCCGACCACGGTGACGGTCTTGCCGTTGAGCTTCTGAGCCTTTTTCCGAAGGTCCTTTTGCTTACCGAAGTCCAACTCAAAGGTGCCCATTTTCGTTTCGAGGAGGGTGCCGGTAGTTTCGCCGCCGATTGCGACGATGCCGGAGCGAAGCTTGCCTGTCAGTTCCATTCTCTTGGCATCCTTGTCTTTCGCGTCCTTCTGGTTGTCCCCAGCCTGGCAAATTGCCAGTGTCACGAACAAACTCACGGAGATGGCGCTGAATCGATACATGGTCAATCCTCGTCGTTGGTACAGAAGCGCAGACGATTACGAGCAGGCAGCCTCAATTAGTTGGTTGGAACTCAATTGCCATACGACCCGAATTCAGGCCACGTCGAAGGGCTGGCAAGATCCATTGTCTAATTCTTTGGCCCCTTCGACCTGTCAGTTTTTCGCAAGTGTTGAATTAATAAGCGGAGAGGGCGGGATTCGAACCTCCCCAAGTTCTTCTACGAATTCGGGGATCCTTGAGCAAGGCAGCGCAGAAAGCGGCGCACTTTGCCTAGCCCGGATTATTCATGACCCCTCGGAACCATGGAATTCACCAGGGCTGCCGAAAACATAGTGTATTTTACCTAGTTTTCATAAGCCAGCTGCACACAAGGACTTGCGTCGATGGTGCGGTGAGGCATGAATAAGCCGGGCTAGCGGACCCGCGTCTTGGCTCACTGATCGACGCCTGGCCCACGTTGCCCGAACCGATACGTGTTGGCATCCTGGCGATGGTTCGGGCGTCTGGGGCGTAGGGTGCCCGTTGGGCGGGGCAACGCCGCCACCGTGACCGGTTTCGTCGACACTCTGCGGCGCCTCCTACAGGCATGTACTGGTGGGTATCTGGCTCTGAGCGGGGTGCGCGCACGACATGTTTACTCTGTCGACGTCGACGAAACCTCATTTCTCCTGGAAATCGCGAGGTTTCGTCGACACCGGTCGCCCAATTGGGAATGAGCCAACGGTCCCGGTAGATCGGTCTGGCATCCTATCGACGGATGACTGCTATTCCAGCGCTGCCCGTGTCGACGAAACCCTCATATTTTCAGGGAAAACGAGGTTTCGTCGACGTCGACAGTGTTGGCGCGGCGAAACGAACATCATGTATGGCCTCGGGTGGCTTCCCAATTCGCGTCGACGAAACCTCCGATTCCAGCGGCCCTAACCTGAAACAGTCACGTTTGACACGTCTTCGCTGTTGGGTCCCCCCGACCGTTGTTCATGGCCCGCCACTACGCCAGCGAAAGCGAGTTCGACGGCAAACGCAAGCGCCTGCTCGACGTGCTCGATCAGTGGCGCCGGCAGCACGGGGACGAATGGATGCCGTTCTGGCGGATCAACCGGAAACTGCCGTGGTCGAGTCGTGAACACGAGGAGGTGCGTGACACACTACTGCAGCAGCGGCTCATCGAATTCGAGGTGACCCAGGCTGGTCGCAAAGGGGGACGCCCGACTGCCGGGTATCGCATCAAGCCGCCTGTAAGCGACGAGGCCGGGGAGTAATTGCCGTTTTTGCAGTTGTTGCACAGGCTCGCAAAGGAGAGAGAGATGGTGGAGAGGGAAGTAATTGCAGTTTTTGTAGTTCTTGCCTATGCGCGCGGTGAAAAGAAAGGGAATCGCGCG
>SYGP01000022.1 GCA_005799495.1 Planctomycetia bacterium | reverse complement strand
GCATAGTCCATGCGGCTGATCGTGCAGACATACTGGTTGTAATCGTGATGCTCGCCAAGCTTCTCGAAGCCCGAGTGCAGATAGCCGATGTGCGGCGTGGCGCGCGCGACGCGCTCGCCGTCGAGTTCGAGCACGAGCCGGAGCGTGGTGTGCGTCGCGGGATGCTGCGGACCGAAGTTCAACACCCACCGGTCGGGCGACTGGAAGTGATCCTTCAGGTACTCGGTGCTCTCGATGTCGAGTCCGTAGCCCTCATCGGGCTGCAAGGTGAACGGCATGGGAGCCGAAGTATAGGAACTACCCTCGGAACACGGCGCCCAAACGCTTGCCAAGCACGGAACTCGCCGCGGCGAGCGTGGCGGCAAGCAGCAGCATCGCCCAAGTCCCCATCGCACTCGCGATGGCCGGTCCATCACCGAGGCGATCGAAGAGCGTGTAGATCGCCTTGGTCACCGGGTAGTTCGCTTCACGCTGGGCAAGCAGCAGTGAGTCGGAGACTTCCAGCATGGACAGGCTGAACGCCAACAGTCCCCCCGCCACCATGTTCGCCGCCACGAGCGGAATCACCACGCGCCGCAGAGTCCGCGCAGGTCCCGCCCCGACGCTCGCCGCAGCCTCCTCCAGATCGACGGGCGTTTGCTCAAGCCCCGCCACGGTCGACCGCACCACATACGGCAACCTTCGGATCGCATAGGCGATCACCAGGAACGGCACGGGGTTGGGCGTGGCACCCACGATGTTGCCGATCGCCGCAAGCGGTGCGTTCGAGATCCACTCCCACCACGCGGCTGGCAGGATCGTCGACAGCCACCCGAGCCACTCGGGCGCGCGCCCCGCGAAGGGCCACGACAGGCTCATCGAGACAAACCCGAAGGCCATCACGAGACCAGGCACGGCGATCGGCAACATGATGAGCGCGTCGAGCAGCCAGCGCAGCGGCAACTTCGTGCGAACCAGGATGCGCGCCGCCGCCACGCCGAGGATGAGATCGATGAGCACCGCGCAGCCAGCGAGGAAGAGCGAGTTGCGCACCGCCTGCGCCGCGAGCGGATGCTGCAGCGCTGCGGAAAAGTTGTCGAGCGTCCAACCCTGCGGCAGCACCGTTCCATACCAGCTGCCTGGAACGCTCAGCGCACTCAGCACGACACCGATGTGCGGCAGGCATGCAGTACCGCACACGCCGCCGATGAGCGCCCATGCACCCACGGTGCCCCACGCTCCGAGTTCGCGTTCGGTGCGCCGCACGGACGCCTTCGTCGATGCCCCACCGCGCGCACGCCCGAGCGTGGCACGCCCGACGAGATAGATCGCAGTCGCCACCGTGAACATCAGCAGTGTGAGCGCGTAGGGCTGCCGCGATGTTTCGACCTCCTTCAGCCCATCGAAGATCTGCACGCTGGTCAATGTGCGGAAGCCCAGCATGAGCGGCGTTCCCAGCTCCGTGAAGCTCCAGACGAACACGATCGTTGCCCCGGCGAAGAAGCCCGGCCGCAGCATCGGCAGCGTGATTCGACAGAAGCGCCGCCAGGGTCCCGCCCCGCAATTGCGCGCTGCTTCCTCGAGCGCCGGGTCGATGTTGGCCAGTGCCGCAAGCACATTGAGGTAGAGAATCGGATAGAGGTGCAGCGCTTCGAGCAGCACGATGATGCCGAATCCACCGCCACCGAGCAGATCGATGGGCGGTCCGGTGCGACCGAGATGGCGCAGCACTGCGTTCAAACTGCCCTCGTGACCGAGGATCGCCTCCATGCCTATCGCGCCGACAAAGGGCGGAAGAATGAGCGGCGCCAGCAGCAGTGCGTTCAGGAACCCCTTGCCGCGGAACGCGCACCGCGCGCTCACGAGCGCGACGGGCACCGCGATCGCGGCGGCGAGCGTGGTGGTGCATGCACCGATGACGAGCGCGTTGCGCAGCCCAGCCACCAGTTGCGGATCGCGAAGCACATCCTGCAGGTGGAAGAGCGTCCAACCGCGTCCATCATGCAGCGCGCCCGAGACAGCGTGCCCGATCGGCAAGATCAGGAAGCAGCCCAGGAATGCAAACAGGAGGCCCATGATGAGCGCATCGGTTCGCCTCGGTCGCATCGGGGCGCAAGAGTAGAGGCTGCGAGGTTGTGCGCGGGGGGCGTCGCCCCCCCCGAGGATTCGAGTCCCCTTCCGGGGCGCTTCGATCAGCCCCAACTCGACAGCAGAATCGTGAGATCGGAGCCGTCCACGGTGCCGTCGCGGTTGATGTCCGCGATACCCGTCGACCCCCAACCGCCGAGCAGGATCGTCAGGTCGAGTCCCCCTACCGCGCCGTCGCGGTTCAGATCCGCCGCGCGCGGCGTCACAAACCAAGCCAGCGAGAAGGGTGCGGCCGCAGTGCTCGTTCCGCCGCGGGACACTTGAATGATGTAATCGCCCGCGGCCAGATCGCGCACATACAAGTGTTCGATGTTGTCGACCGCAGATCGGCTTGCCACATTGCCCGATCCATAGAACGCTGCGCCGGCATCACCTTCGAGCGGAACCGCGATGCCATCCGAACCGACCCGCAGCAGCGAGAGGCTGAGGTCCGCGAGTTGCGGCACGGCAATCGATGTCGTTGCCACGCGGTTCCACGCCGCGATCACCGACAGTTCGGGGGCCGACTGCGAGATGGTGAAGCGCCAGAATCGTGTGGCGTTGGTGGCAGGCAAGTTTTCGTAGTCCCACCCAATGATCGATCCCGCAACCGCGGCGGCTGCGCTCGTCGCACCGGCGAACTCCCCACTCGTGAGAATCTGATGACTGCGGTCGATGTTCAACAGGTCCGCGCCCGAGACCGCATCCAGCGGCTTCACCGTGGAACCGCGCTGCGCGCCCGAAGTGACTGGATTGTTCGTCCATCCCGCGCGGTGCGTCGTGCCGGCAAGCAGGCACGCCTTGATGACCGTGGTTTCATCGGCATTCGGGTTGATCGGGAGCGTGCTGAGAGCCGTGTCGTACAGCAGCAGCGCGGCGGCGCCCACGAGCGGCGCTGCCCAACTGGTGGCGTTCCCGGGCGCAACGATCTCGGGCTTCATGCGCCCTGGCCCATCCGCCGCAGCCGGCACGTCACCTCGCGAGTGTTCGCCATCCATGCGCCCCACGGAAATCCCGTTGTATCCCATCGCCATGAGCGGATAGGTCACGCTCGTTGCGCCGTTGTTCATGCCAACGCAGTACAGCGTGTCGTCGCGGTTCATCTGGAAGTCCGCGCGGCGCAGGATTTCCAGATCGCCCGCCACTGGCGCGCCGCCCGTACCGAGGCCGCCGATCCAACTGTGGTTGTAGACCTTCATCAGCACGGACGGTGGCGCGACGGGAGCAACGCTCGACCCCTGCCCGTAGCGCAGGTGCGATGAGAGGAAGTTGTTCGCCTCGTACAGATAGATCGTGCCGACGCCGCGCGCGATGCTGTTGTTGCCGTAGTAAACGCCGGCGACGAATGTGGCGTGTGAGCTGACGGCGGGCGTTCCACTTTGGGCAGAGAATGTCTTGCCTGAAAACTCGGGCAAGGTCTGGTTGGGTCCGTAGGGCGCGGGCGATCCAGCTGCCTCGGGCGCTTCGCACTGCGCGGCGCGAACGCCAACGCCAGTGGGCACCGCCGTGCCAAGGCGCGCGACGAGTTCTTCATAGCCAATGTCGTCCGCGAAGGCACTGAACGAACAGAGCGCAGCAGCGGCGACAGCCGCACGGAGTGATGCCACTCGTTGTGCGGCGGAACGGGCAGACTGGCGCTGGGGGTTCCGCGACCGCATGTCCATGCCCCTACCGTAGCATTCCCCCGCCTCGAGGCAACATGGAGCAGCAAAAACCGCACATATTGGTCACCGAGAAGTTGGCGGACGCCCCCCTCGCTTGGCTGAAGAAAGTGGCGGAGGTGACCGAGGCTGCGCCGCAGAGTCCCGCATTCGCTGCGGCGGCGCCATCGGCCCTCGGCCTGGTGGTTCGAACCTACACAACCGTCGATGACGCGCTGCTTGCGCGGCTGCCCGCACTCCGAGTGGTCGGGCGCGCGGGCGTGGGCGTGGACAACATCGATCTCGCGGCGTGTGCGCGCCGCGGCGTGGTGGTCGTGCATACGCCCGATGCCAACACCCAAGCGGTCGTGGAGTATGTGCTCTGCCTGCTGTGCGACGCGCTTCGCCCGCGAGTGTTCCTCGACCGCGCGCTCGATCAGGTCGCGTGGGATGCAGCACGCAGCGAGATTGCGGCGCATCGGCAGATGAGTGAACTCACGCTGGGCATCCTTGGCGTGGGGCGCATCGGAACCCGCCTCGCACAGGTCGCCGCAGCGATCGGCTTTCATGTGCTGCTGCATGATCTGCGAGAGATCGATCCATCCCAGTGCGGTGGTGGCGAGGTCGTTCCACTCAGCCGGCTTCTCGCCGAAAGCCATGTCATCAGCATTCATGTGGATGGGCGCCCGTCCAATCGCCACTTCTTGAACGCCGATCGGCTTGCGCAGCTGCGACCCGATGTGCTGCTCATCAACACCTCGCGCGGCATGGTGCTGCCTGCGAGCGATCTGGCGCGGTTTCTCGGGGAAAATCCGCTCGCACGCGCTGTCTTGGATGTGCACGATCCCGAACCGATCGCCGCGAACTGTCCACTGCTGGGTTTGCGCGCCGCGTTCCTTGCCCCGCATCTGGCAAGCCGCAGCGAAACCGCGATGGAGAACATGAGTTGGGTGGTGCGCGATGTGGTGACAGTCGCGCAAGGCGGTTCGCCGAAACATCCCGTGAACAGCGCAGCGCTCGCGCACGGCTGACCCCGCGAAACCGATTCGCGTCCGGCCTTTCTTACGCGGCGGTGTGTTCCACTTCGCGGACATCCTTGGCGAAGCCAAGTTGCACGAGTTGCGCGCGCGGCCCGTGGGGCTTGGTCGCTTCCTCGCGCAGCTGCTCACGCGCCACGGGGTTCGCATAGGTATCGAACAGCATCGCCTTCACCGTCGCGAACATGCCGGGCAGCGCGGAGAATGTGTAATCCACGGCGCTCGGTTCATGTCCGCAGTGCACCATGCAGTTCTGGCACTTCGGATTGCCGGACGCGCGACCGTACTGATCCCACTCGGTCTCCTCCATCAGTTCACGGAAGGAATCGGCGGTGCCCTCGTTCAGCAAGTAGCACGGCTTCTGCCAGCCGAAGATGTTGAAGGTTGGATTGCCCCAAGGCGTGCACTCGAAGGACCGCCGACCCATGAGGTACTCCAGGAAGAGCGGCGACTGATTGAAGCGCCAGCGCCGCCGTCCATCGCGTCGATTCGACAGCACCATCTCGAAGAGTTCGTGCGTCTTCTGGCGCTTGAGGAAGCTCTTCTGATCGGGGGCCTTGTCGTACGCATAGCCGGGGCTGACCATCATGCCCTCGACGCCAAGATCCATCATCTCATCGAAGAACTGTCGGACTGCATTGGGATCTGCACCATCGAAGAGCGTGGTGTTGGTGGTCACGCGGAAGCCGCGCTGCACGGCAAGCCGTATGCCTTCGATCGCTTTCTGGAAGGTGCCCTCGCGGCAGACCGCAAAGTCGTGGTGCTCCTCGACGCCGTCCATGTGCACGCTGAAGGTGAGGTACTTGCTCGGCGTGAACCATCCCGCCTCGAGCTTCTCCTTCAGAAGCAGCGCATTTGTGCAGAGGTAGATGTACTTGCGACGCGCGACGAGTTCGCGCACCAGTTCCGCAATCTGCGGGTGCAGCAGCGGCTCGCCACCCGGGATCGAAACCATGGGCGCGCCGCACTCATCCACCGCCTTCAGGCAGTCGGCAACGGACAGTTCGCGCTTGAGAATGTGGGCTGGGTACTGGATCTTGCCGCAGCCCGCGCAGGCGAGATTGCAGCGGAAAAGCGGTTCGAGCATCAGGACGAGCGGATACCGCTTGCGCCCGCGGAGCTTCTGCCCCAACACGTAGGTCGCCACGGTCCACATTTGGCTGATCGGCACTGGCATGAGTGGGGGATTTCCTTGAACTCCCGAGAAGTTCGGATCGTAGCAACCCAATGCTCCCGTGCAATGCACTTGCCCTCCCGCACTCTTCGCCCGCACTGGCGGGGCTGCAGGCCGTGGCCAGTGCAGTGCACGCGGGGCTTGATGCGAGCATGCGCGACGCCGCCCGGCTCGTGCGAGGCAGCAAGTCGGGTAGTTTCTCCCCCACGATGGCCGACCAAGGCATGGATGCCGCATCGGATGAGTCGCTCCTGACGCGCCACCGCGATGGCGATCCGCATGCGTTCCGTACGCTCGTCGAACGCTACCGCAGCGATCTGCATGGATTCCTCGCGCGCTTTCTGGGATCGAGTGCGGCCGCCGACGATGTCTTTCAGGACACGATGTTGCAAGTCCACCTCGCGGCGGACTCGTTCGATGCGGAGCGGCGTTTCAAACCCTGGCTCTTCACGATCGCATCGAACAAGGCACGCGACTTCCATCGGCGTGAGAAGCGTCGGCGCGCGGTGAGCCTGGACAAGCCGTTCGGCAACGACGATGCATCCACGATGGGCGAACTCGTCGAGGCGCAGGAGGAGGCACCCGAGGCGCGGGCGACCGCGAGCGATGAGAGCGCGCTCGTGAAGGAAGTCCTCGACGGCATGCCCGCGCACCACCGTGAGGTGATCCTGCTTGGGTACTTCCAGCGGCTCAGCTATCAGCAGGTTGCAGATGCACTGGGCGTTCCGCTGGGCACGATCAAGAGCCGCATGCATGCAGCCGTGGCGCTGTTCTCCGCGCAGTGGCGCCGCCGAACACGCGGCGGGTCGGATCCCGCGCATGGCTCCGACACGGGTGAAGGACCGCAATGATCCACCGACGAACGACGACTTCCTGATGCAGGGCGAGCGCAGGATCTCACGAGACCAGACATGACCACACAAGATCTGCACGAAGAATTCGAAGATGAGCGCGATGCCGCGGCGCTCGAGTACCTGATCGAAGCCGGCTTTGACCGATCCTGCATCGGACGGATGCCCGCGGAGTTGCGCGCGAACGCTGAGCGGCTGCTCGGTGAACTCGGCGCGATCGACCGTTACCCGGTGGAGCCGCCGAGCGATCTCCTCGTGGAAGCGACGCTCGCACGCATTGCACGCGCCGACGAACAAACCCGGGAACGCTGGCGATTGCCCCAGTGGCATGCGCCGAGCAGCCGGTGGGGACTGCCCAATCTCGTCGCGATCGCCGCACTGCTGATCGTGGCCGCGGGCGTTGCGATTCCCGTGACGGCGCAGGTCCGCCGCTCGCACTCGCAGTCGCTCTGCGCGAACAGCCTGCGCACGCTTGGCGGTGGGCTCGCGGCCTATGCGGCCGATCACCGCGGCATGCTGCCGATGACCGCGGGACTCGCCGGCTTCCTCACGGGGCCGACCGAACAAACACCTCCGATGGCGGAGAACGCTCGCCACCTCGAGCTGCTGTCGTCGAAGGGTTACTGCAACGCCAACTGCACGAGATGCAACGGCGCGCGCAACTTGTCCTATCGTGTTCCCACGCACCGGGCGCAACTGCAGCTCGCCGCCACCGCGCGCAGCCCCGTCGCGGCCGATGCGAATCCTGTGCAGGGACTCGCGCAGCGCGGAGTGACGCCGCCGACTTTCGACCTCAACTCCCCCAACCACGGGCAGTCGGGACAGAATGTCCTGTTCTCGGACGGTTCTGCCGTGTGGCTCGGTTCTCCGCGGATGCAGGTTGCCCCGAACGCCGCAAGCGACAACATTTGGGTGATTCGCGGGCGGGATGGCAAGGAAACGATCGATTTCCGCCGTGCTGGGCCGAGTGCCCTCGAGATCTTGCTCGTCAACTGAACGCCCCGCGAGGCGGCTGACCGAGGGACGCTGGCCAAGGTGTTGCGCGGCGGCGCGGGTGCGGGTAGTCTGCGCGGCTCGCCAGAAGGTGCCCACCATGCCCAAGCAGAAGACACACAAGGGACTGACCAAGCGAATCAAGGTGACGAAGACCGGCAAGGTCCGCTTCTTCAGCCCCAACAGTCGCCATCTCAAGAGCAACAAGCGCGGTGTGACCGTGCAGACCTACCGCAAGGGTCGCTTTGCGCGTGATGGCGACATGAAGATGTACGGGAAGCTCCTCAACCGCGGCCTGCTTTCGCAGCAGCAGCATGCGGTACGCAAGGAATCCCCCGCAGCCGCAGCGGCAGCCGCCGACTGACGACTGCATTCGCATTGCCCGCCGGGATCGAAAGCCCGTTCGCAGTGAACGGCCCCGTCGAGCGTCCGCCGCGCCGCAAGGCACGGCTTGAGTAGAGGAGTTCTCTCCCATGGCACGAGCACGCAAAGGCGCGGCACGAACCCAAGCCCGCCGCAAACTGCTGCGCGAAGCGCGCGGCTATTTCGGAACAAAGAGCAGACTGAAGCAGCAGGCCAAGGTTGCGCTGATGCGCGCCGGGCGGAACGCCTGGATCCATCGCCGCCTCCGCCGCCGCGACTTCCGCAGTCTGTGGATCACGCGCATCACCGCTGCGTGCCGCATGCGTGGGATTCGCTACAGCCAACTGATCGCCGCTCTCGCCAACGCCAGCATCCTGCTCAATCGCAAGATGCTCAGTGAGATCGCGATCCACGACCCGGTGACCTTCGACACGCTCGCGGCCCACGTGAAGGGTGCGCAGCCTGTCGGTGCCGGATCCAAGGCCTGATGGCGTCTGGGCTGCTCCTGCGGCCTCGTCGGATTCCATGGTTGGCTGGGGCAGCGCTGCTCGCAGCGCTGATGTGGTTCGGCGGTACTGCAACGCTTTCTGGTGAGAGCCGCGGCGCGGATGCGCTGCTTCGCGTTCTCATGCATCTGCCGGGACCCGCCGCGTGGATGCTGTCGGCACTCGGGCTTGGTGTGATGTGCGTTCGGCTGCTGCGGCTCGGCGCGGTGCCGTGGCCCGTTGCGCTCGCGCTCGGATGCGCTTCGCTGCTGACCATCGACTGCGCCGCTGGAACGCTCGGCGTGTTTTCGCGCGCGCAGTCGCGACTCGCGGCGGGAGCCCTGCTCGTGCCGGGAGTGGTGCTGCTGTGGCGTTCGCTTGCGCTGCAGCGGCGCGGCGTCACGATGTGCCTTCGGGTGCAGACCGCGGATGCAGCGCCCGCAGGAGCGTGGTTGCTCTTCGCATCGGCGCCTGCGCTCGCTGCGCTGCTGCTCGCCGCAGCTGGAACGCCAGGCTGGATCTGGTCGACGGAGTTCGGCGGCTACGACGCGATCAGCTACCACCTGCTGCTGCCACGCGAGTGGATGGCTCTCGGCGGCATCACGAGCCTGCCGCACAACATCTACTCCGCGCTGCCATCGTTCCTCGAGAGTGCGTTCATGCACCTCATGGCATTGCAGGGCGGAGCGGCGGCAGGCGCGCTCGATGCGCAGGTCCTGCACGCGCTGTTCACGGTTGCCGCCGCGTGCATGGTGGGCGAGATTGCGCGGCTGCTGCTTGGGCGCGAGCCGTGGACCGCGGCGGTCTTGCTGCTGGGGGTGCCGTGGGTGATCGTGACTGGATCGTTGGCGTACGACGAGATGGCGATGATGCTGCTGTTCGCTGCACTGCTGTGGGGAGTGCTGTTTGCGTGGGAACAACACCCCTCCAGGACATGGACGGTGGCGCTTGCGCTGCTCGCGGCGGCTGCGATCGGAGTGAAGATGACCGCTGCACTCTTCGTTGTGGCGCCCACCGCGCTGCTGTGGTTGTGGCGTGCCGCGCGACCGCAGCGCGGAGCGGGCCCGAGTGCAGCGCAGACGATTGTGAGCATGAGTATCGCGGCGTGTGTCGGCGCTTTGGTGCTGTCGCCGTGGTGGCTGCGTACTGCAGCGGCGACTGGATCCCCCCTGTTCCCGGCTCTTGGCGATGGCGGACTGGGTGAAGTGCGCGCGCAGGTCTTTCATGCGGCGCACGGCGCGCTTCCGGTGGCGGAGTGGCCACGAGCGCTGTGGAGCGAGTTCGTTGGGGCGGGCCTGGGGAACGCACCCGAGTCGGGCGCGCCGGGTGCGGGCGCACCCTGGAGAGCGTTCTGGTCCGTGCTGCCGTGGATGGCTGCCGTGAGTGCGTGCGTGCTGCTGACGAGCGCGCCGTTTCGGCGCACGGCCCTCCTGATGACGACAGTGCTCGGCGTTCAGTTGGCGCTGTGGCTCCTGCTGACGCACGCGAAGGGGCGTTTCCTTCTGCCGACCGCGGTGCCGATGGTGCTGCTGGTGTCTTTGGCGATCTCGCGTGCAATCCCGCCGCGGTCTCCACTGTTCGCCATGCGCACCGCGCTGTGCGCGCTCCTTGCGCTGTGGTGTGCGCAGCCACTCTGGTGTTATGTCGTGGATGGTCCGCGCATCGAGATCGATGTGAATGGACGCAAGGAAGGCCGACTGGTTGCTGCGGAGGGCATCGGGATCGAGAAGCTCTTCAGCGGCGAAGTGGGCGAAGACTCGCTTCCCGCATCGCTGCGCGCACTGCCGACGGATGCCCGGGTCGTCACGCTCGGCGCGAACGCCGTGTTCTGGTGGCCAACCGTGCCGACCTATGCATCGGTGTGGAACGAGCATCCATTGATCGCCACGCTGGAGGCGACCGATGCGGGCATGGACGCGGCGCGCGCCGCCCTGCGGACACGCGGCTGGACGCATGTGGTGATCGATGAGGTCATGCTGAATGTGTGGCGGCGTTCCGGCTGGCTGGATCCGCGCATCACGCCCGAGCGGGTGCGCGCCCTGTGCCTGTCACTCAAGCCCATTCGCGTCGAGGCAGGCGGATCGCTCTTTGAACTGCCCGATTGACGCGCGGCGGGAATCCGATCACGATGCCCGCGTGTTTGCACGGGCGACCGATTCGGCGCGTCACGCCGCAGCGATGATCCTCACGGTGATCCGCGTGGCGATTGTGTGCGCCATGCTGCCGATCGTGGGCTGCGCATCCACACTGCCGCCGACCGAGATGCGCACGCTGCAGACTGCGCCGACGACCCCCGCCGCCTCGTCCGTGGATTCGAGTGCTCGCCCTGCGGCGATGCTCGCGGGCGAGGCAATCGCGTGGGAGGATCTTCGCGCGCGGCTTCTGGAGAGCGCGGGTGGGCAGGCGCTCGAGGAACTGGTGCTCGAAGCCGCGCTGCGCAGCGAACTTCGCGCGCAGGGATTGACGGTGGACGAAGCGGCGGTGGAACGCGAGTCGCAGATCGCGTTCGACGCGCTCGCGCCCGATCCGCAGCGCGCCGCGCAGTTGCTGGCGGCGCTGCGTGAGGCGCAGTCGCTTGGCCCGGTGCGTTGGCGTGCGCTCTTGTGGCGCAACGCTGCGCTTCGTGCGCTCGCGCAGCGTGAGGTGCGGCTGAGCGAGGAGGCGGTTCGGCAGGCGTTCGACGCAGCGCACGGCGTTCGGCGCGTGAGCCGCATCATTGTCGTTCCCGACATGCCCTCGGCCGAGCGCGTGCAGCGGCGGCTCGAGGGTGGCGAGCCATTCGGCGAGATCGCGTTCGTTGAATCGAGTGATGCCAGTGCTGCGCGCGGCGGGCTGCTGCCGCCCATTTCCCGCAGCGATCCGTCGTTTCCAGCCGCGTTCCGTGAAGTGCTGTTCACCACCGAGGTCGGGGGGCGTTCCCATCCGGTGCTCCTCGAGAGTGGTTACGCCATCGTGGAAGTGCGCTCGGAGGTTCCATCCGATGGCAGCGATCCCGCGGCGACGCGCGCTGCAGATGAACGCGCCGCGCGTCGCGCGCTCGAGCGCGTGGAGATGGACCGCCTCGCGCGAATGCTGCTTCGGCGCTCGAAGCCGACCGTGTTCGATGACGCGCTGCAGGAGAGCTGGCGGATGCGACCGCGCACGCAAGAGTGATGCGCACCCCAAAGCGGGCTACGAGCGGCACGACCGATTCATGTTTTCATCATGGCGAGGCGCCACGCCGCGATCGGCAGCAGGGCGATCACGGGCATCAGCACGCTGACCGTGGGAGTCGCCACCTGCACGGGAATCGCGATGAAGATCATGGCGGTCAGCAGCAGCGGCAACCCGATGCCCGCGCACAGCACTGCTTGACCGAGGATGGGCCGTGGCTCGCGCATCGTGAAGAACGGCAGCGCGATCACGAGCACCAGCAACGCGATGGCCAGCGATGAGAATCGGCCGACGGCGATGCGGCGCAGCGCGGATTGGTCGAAGGTCCCCGCGTCGAGCAGCTCACGAATCTGTTTCAGCGACAGCATGTGAGCCTGCAGCATGTTCCTGCGCAGCGAGAGCGTGGTGGGATCGAGGTTCGTCGGAAGGAGTTCGATGGGCCGCTTCTCGATCACGCTTGATCGACCGACGGATGGTGAATCGCCAGGACGCGCGGTCGTCGACTCGGTGCCCTTTTCCAGCACCCATCCCCCGCGCTTGTCAGACCATGTCCCGCGCGGCGCTTCGATGCGTGAACGCACCGCGCCACCTTCACGCACCACGGCGTAAATGCCGACGAGGGTCTGCGTGGCAGGATCGAAACGATCCGCGTGGATCAGCGTTCCAGAGGCATCGGGCGCGAGCGGCACAGCCCACGATGCCGCGACGCCAGACGCAAGTTCCGAGTGCTTCATGAGCAGCCGCGCTGCCAGTCGCGGCAACATGACTTCTTGGTTCACCAGTTGCAGTCCGCACAGGACCAGCATGCCAAGCACGAAAGGCCAGGTGACCCGCTGCATCGACAGGCCGGCGGCAAGCATGGCCACGATTTCGCGGTGGCGAAGCATGGCTGAGGCGGTGAACCCCATCGCGCCCAGAGCCACGAGCGGCATCATGTACTGATAGAACTGGAACACGCGGGGAGAGTGGAACTCGACGATCAACTTCACCGTGGCAAGGAACCCAGCGCGACCCGTGCCGCCCGCGGCAGTCAGCAGTCGCGTCGCCGCATCGACGAACACCTCCCACTGCACCAACACATCGATCGACACGGCAAAGATGAACAACAGCGCAAAGAGCAGCCAGAAGTTCCCGAGGAACCGCAACATGATGAATCGGGTGAGGATCTGCATGCGTCAACGGTGCGTCAGTGGCGCGCCATCCTCCGTCCCACCCACAGGATCAGGACCAGCAGCGCCGCGTTCCCAGCCCACATCACCCCGAGTCCCGAGAAGACCTTGCCCTGTCGCAGGATCGACTGTCCAGAGGCGATCAGCAGGACATTCGCAATCGACGGCATGAAGGCGAGCAGGAAGATCGTCAGTGGAAGGCTGTGTCTCTTCCAGATGGCCAGCATCGATCCGAGCAGCAGCATCAGCAGCACGCTGACAGGCTGCGCAAACCGCATCCAAAGATGCGAGAGCGCTTCGTAGTAGGTGGACTGAAGGGCCCGCTCGATGACGAAGACCACGGTCCCTGCTCCGCGCGCGTACTGCGCAAGGGGCGCGTCCTTCGCCTGCGAGAGTGAGCGCGCCAACTCGAGCGCCTCGAGCACCGTGGGCTCGGGGGCACCATCCGCGACCGCAACCCCCGCAACCTCCGGCGGCCAACCCACGGGGCGGTCGGTGCCGCCGCGCACATCACGCGCGCTCGGCTCGAGCAGCACCAAGTCGAGGCGCGCTGTCCCGCCGAACTGCCCTGCCGACTTGCTCGCGACAAGCGACGCGCCGACCGCGGACGCCTCGCGCACCGCCTGCGCACCCTCGAACTCCGTCACGGCGATTCGCTTGAGCGGCGGGCGCGGAACAAGCCCCTTGCCGCCAAGTTGCGCATCGCGAATCTCGTAGCGCCGCCCAGCATCGCCACTCTCGAGGACGGCAACTCCGCTCGCCTGCAACTGCCGCTCGATCCGCTGCATCATCAGCCCAGGAATGATCGGCGGCTCGTATGCGCGGCGTTCCACCTGCGGCAGCGCACCGAGGCTCGGCTCACGCAGGACCTCGATGAGTTCGCCCCACGGAAGGAACTTCGGGCTGCGTTCCCAACCGACATCGAACACGATCGGCATCGGCTCGACGAGCGGCGATGCGGCGACGGCCGACTCGCCCGGCCGAACGATCGAAGTATCGCGGAACGCCACCTTGATCACGAGATCGGAGCCCCGACCGTAGAGATCCGCGCTGCCCGCAGCTGCGACGAACTCGCTGCCCACCTTGCCCCCCGGCAGCATCTCGAGTGCCACGACCCCTTCCATGCGAACGCGCCGAACGCCCTCCGAAGCGCGCGAGTCATCGAGCCCGATCCGGTCCGCAGAAATCAGGTAGTTGCCCATCGCGAAGGGCTCCCCCGATCGAATGGTGCTCACGAAGACCTGCGACGCATCCTCGGTGATGACATCGCTCATGTAGCCCAGAAAGCGCGGGATGGTCGTCTGCACGAGCACGAACATGAAGAGCGCGAGTCCCATGCCGAGCGCGACCTGCGGCAGCAAGATGGTGCGGTACGGCAGCCCACTCACCGACATCGCCTGCACTTCATTGTCCGACGCGAAGCGATGGGTCACGATCGTCCCCGCGAACCCCACCGCAAACGGGAGCGCATATTGCAACATCGGCACCATGGCCAGCACGATGTACTTGGCAATGCCGCCTGGGCCGAGCAGGTTGCCTGCGAGCGGCTTGATCACCGCGCCGAATGCAACGACCGTCACGATCACCGCAGTCGTCAGCAGGATGACCTTGCCGAGCTCGGCGCTGAAGTGCCGAAAGAGGATCCACGGCATGCGGTGGTGGGCCTGCGCTCAGCGCAACCCGTACTCCTTCAGCTTGCGGTAGAGGGTGCGTTCACCGATCCCGAGCATCTGCGCCGCGAGTTCCCTGTTGTTCTCGGCGAGCGCGAGCGTCTGGCGGATCGTCTCCTTCTCCAGTCTCTCGAGGTTGCGCCCGGCAAGACTGCCACCACCTTCCGGCACGCTCTCGTCGCTGCACACCTCCGACGGCACATCCTGCTCGTCGATCATGCCGCCCGACTGCCCCACGAGCATGCGGTGAATGGCGTTGACGAGCTCTCGCACATTGCCGGGCCAGTGGTACGAGACCAAGCGCAGCATCGCCGACTCGCTGATGGTCGGGATCGGGCGCTCGAGTTCACGCGCAAACTTGCCCACCGCATGCCGCACAAGCAGAGGAAGGTCCTCGCGCCGCTCGCGCAGCGGCGGAATGGCGATCTCCACGCCCCGCAGGCGGTAGAAGAGGTCCTCGCGGAACTGCCCCTGCTTCGACGCCCCCTTCAGGTCGCGGTTGGTCGCGCTGACGAAGCGGACATCCACCCGCTTTGCGTCATTCGCGCCGAGCCGAACGATCTCGCCCTTTTCGAGCACCCGCAGGAGCTTCGGCTGCATGGACACCGGCATGTCGCCGATCTCATCGAGGAACACCGTCCCGCGGTCGCCGTACTCGAACACGCCCTCGCGGTCGCGGTCGGCCCCCGTGAACGCACCCCGAACATGGCCGAAGAGCTGATCCTCGAGCAGGCTCTCCGCCTGTCCCGCCGCATTGAAGGGGACGAAACGCCGCTCTCGGCGCTTGGAGTGCAGATGGATCGCATGAGCGACCAGTTCCTTGCCCGTGCCGCTCTCGCCGGTGATGAGCACGGGGATGTTCGTCGGCGCGACTTGGCGGATCGATTGAATGACCTGCCGGATCGCCGCAGAATCGCCGATGATCCCCTCAAACCCATAGGCAGCATCGACTTGCCCGCGGAGCGCCGCGTTCTGGTGGCGCAGGAGGACCGACTCCGCCGCACGCTGGACCACATTGCGAAGCAGCACGACGTCGAGCGGCTTCTCGATGAAGTCGTACGCGCCGCCGCGCAGTGCTTCCTTTGCCGTCGCGACATCCCCGTGGGCGGTCACCATGATGGCCGCCGCCCCCTGCTGCAGCGACCCGACCATTTCCAGCACTTCCAGCCCGCTTCGTTCGGTTTCCATCACGAGGTCGGTGACGATGACATCGAAGTTGCCGTGGCGCAGCTCCTCTTCCGCAGCCTTCCGGCTGTGAACGACCGTGCAGACATGCCCCGGCTTGCGCAGTGCCTCCGCCATGATTTCGGCGTGTTCCTTCTCGTCGTCCACGATCAGGACCTGCGCGCGGACAGCCTCTGATCCTCCAGCCATGCACCGAGTGTACGGCGCGCCACGCGATCCATTGGCATGGCAGCGATTTCCAAGCCGACCCGCGTCGTGTG
Organism: Planctomycetia bacterium; assembly: GCA_005799495.1. Classification (GTDB taxonomy): domain Bacteria; phylum Planctomycetota; class Phycisphaerae; order Phycisphaerales; family SM1A02; genus F1-60-MAGs104. Next base: position 26,724 of record SYGP01000022.1, on the reverse strand, counting down.
CCGATATTCTCCTCACCATGGACACGCGCACGGATGCGGCGGTTTTTGGCGGTCGTCGCGTGCACTTCATCGGCATCGGCGGCTGCGGCACGAGCGGACTCGCGCGCATGATGCGCTCCCGCGGTGCATTCATCACAGGCAGCGACGAGGAAGCGAGCGATGTCACGCGTGCGCTTGCCGCCGACGGCATCGAAGTCGAGGTCGGCCCCCCCGCCGCATCGATTCCGGGCGGCACCCAACTCGTGGTCTTCTCCGCCGCCGTTCAAGAGAGCAACCCGCAACTCGCCGCGGCGCGAAGCGCGGGCATCGAGTGCCTCAACTATGCGCAGGCGCTTGGCGTTGCCCAGTCGGGACGCACCGCGGTCTCCATCGCGGGAACGCACGGCAAGAGCACGACGACTGCGCTGCTGAGCCATCTGCTGATCGAGGCGGGACTCGATCCATCGGTGATCGTCGGCGCGCACTGCCCGCAGTTCGGCGGCGGAACGCGCACGGGATCCGAGCGGATTCCCACGGGCGCGCTGCGGGGCGAGCCGGGGATCTTCGTCGCCGAAGCGTGTGAGTTCAACCGATCGTTCCATGCACATCGCCCCACGCTCGCGCTGATCAACAATGTCGAGGAGGATCATCTCGATTGCTACGGCTCGCTCGATGAAATCGTGAAGTCCTTTCGCGCGTTCGCTGGGCTGCTGCCCGCAGCGGAGCGTGGTGGGAAGTTGCTCATCGCACACGAGGGTGCGCACCGCCGTGCCGTGGCGAGTGGACTGGCGTGTGCCGTTCACACGTTCGGCTGGTCTCCGTCGGCGGACTACCGCGTCGAGTTCATCCCCGCGACCAACGAAGGCGCGCTGCATCAGGGCGACAGCTGCCTGGTGTCCTGGCGCGGCCATCTGATCGGCGAGCACAATGCGTTGAACGCCGCCGCCGCCGCGATTTTGGCGGCCTGGCTGGGTGCTTCGTGGCGTGACATCCAGCGCGGACTCGAATCCTTCGCGGGCATCGATCGTCGCATGCAGAAGATCGGCGAGTGTGCATCGCCCAACGGCGCACGCTTCACGGTCTTCGACGATTACGGACACCATCCGACCGAGTGTGAACGCACGCTCGCCGCGCTGCGCAGCGCGCACGAGCCCAGCCGACTCATCTGTGTCTTCCAACCGCACCAGCACAGCCGCACGCGCTTCCTGCTCGAACAGTTCGCGCAGAGTTTCGGGCGCGCGGATCTGGTGATCGTTCCGCCGATCTACTTCGTCCGCGACAGCGAACTGGAACGCACACGCATCTGCAGCGAGGATCTCGTCCAGCGCCTGCGCGATCGCGGCACCGACGCGCTGGCGATCGATGACTTCGGTGCCATCACCGACCGCATTTCCGCCGATGCGCGCGATGGGGATCTCGTGGTCGTCATGGGCGCGGGTCCCGTCTGGAAGATCGCGCATGAACTGGTCCGGCGACATGGTGCGGGCGCGCGCGCCGCGGCGACCTGCCCCCCGCGCGCCGCAGCAAGCCCCACCGAGTGATGCGATGACGCCCGCCGCCGTCACACCCGCCCTCGCACGACCCGATGCCACTCTCTGGAGCGGGATCGATGCGGAGATTCGCTGCAACGATCCAATCGGTGAGGCAACATGGTTTGCCGCAGGCGGATGCGCGGATGTGCTCGTGGTTCCACGCTCCATCGCGGCGCTCTGCGAAATCTCCCGCCGCTGCGCGCACGCGAGCGTGCCGCTGCGGGTGCTCGGTCAGGGCGCGAACCTGCTGGTCCTCGAAGAGGGCGTGGATGGCGTGGTCGTCGATCTCAGCGCGGCTGCGTTCGAGCGCGCGGATTGGGATGCAACCGACCGCGGAGCGCAGGGCGATCACTCCACCGAAACGGTTTGCATCGGCGCGGGCGCGGATCTCTTCCGTCTCGTCCAGGATTCGAAGCGCCTCGGGCGCCGCGGGCTCGCGCAGATGGCGGGCATTCCCGCGACGATGGGCGGCGCCGTTCGCATGAACGCAGGCGGCGCGTTCGGCGACATTGCGCAGAGCCTGCAGCGCATCGATGTGGTGATGCACGGCGGCGAGTTGCGTTCCATCGATGCCGCGGATCTGCGGTTGGGCTATCGGCACTGCGAACTCCCCACGGGCTGCATCGTGGTTGCCGCGCACCTTCGCTTGCCGCACGATGATCCGAAGAAGATCGAGGCAGAGGTGCATGAGATCTTCGAATACAAGAAGCGGACGCAGCCGATGGGGGCGAAATCGGCGGGATGCATGTTCCGCAACCCGACCAATCCTGTGACGGGACAGCGCGAAAGTGCGGGCAAGTTGATCGACCAAGCGGGGCTGAAGGGGCTGCGCGTGGGCAGCGCATTCGTGAGTGAATGCCACGGCAACTTCCTCGCCACCGAGAAGGGTGGTCGGGCGCGCGATGTGCTCGAACTGTCGCGTCAGGTACAACAGCGGGTTCTGGCCCACTCGGGCTGGCGTCTCGAGCGCGAAGTGGTCGTGTGGTCGAGACAGCAAGTTCCTTCTTTCCCTGAGGAGTGCGGGTGATCCATGACTGACATGCAGGTGCTGGTGTTGATGGGCGGTCCGGATGGCGAGCGCGAGGTGAGCATCCAGTCCGGACAGCGCGTCGCGGCGGCGCTGCGCGAAGCGGGTGGCTTCGAGGTGCACGAGCACGTGATCGACCGACCGACGCTCGAGGAGATCCGCGCGATGCCGGGTGACGCGATTTTTCCCGTGCTGCACGGTCCGTGGGGCGAGGGCGGCGGACTGCAGGAACTGCTCGAGACGGATGGTCGACCCTATGTGGGAAGTCGTCCGCGCGCGTCGCGTGCCGCGATGAACAAGGCAACCACGAAGCTCTTCGCGCGTGCCGCGGGCATTCGCACGCCTCCCGCACGCATCCTGCACGCGGGCGATCCCTGCGATCTTCCCCTGCCGCTCGTGGTGAAGCCGGTGGCGGATGGATCGAGCCTCGAGGTGCACCGCTGCTTCGACGATGCACAGTTGAACGCCGCCCGAGCGCGTTTCGATGCAGCGGGTCAGCCCGCGTTGGTGGAGCGCCTCATTCAAGGGCGTGAGATCACTGCGGGCATCTTCGAACGCGATGTGCTGCCGCTGATCGAGATCGAAACCACGCAAGCGTTCTACGACTACGCCGCGAAGTACGAGCGCGACGACACGCAGTACCGGCTCGACCCCGAACTCCCCGATGCAGTACGCGCCGAGATCGTGCATGCGTCGCGCACGATCTACGAACGGCTCGGCTGCCGCGATGTGGCGCGGGCGGACTTCATGGTCGACGCCGATGGAGCGTGGTTCCTCGAGATCAACTCGATGCCGGGCATGACCGATCACTCGCTCGTACCGAAGGCGGCAGCGCACGCCGGAATCGCATTCCCCGAGATGTGCAAGAGGCTGGTCGAGCGCGCAGTCGTTCGCCTCCGTTCGGGGCGCCGAACAGGTCGTTCGGGGCGCGCTGCATCCGCCGCGAACGGCACCGAGGGTGCTTCGTCGGACGCGGGCGGGTCGGTGGCAACGGAGACTCCCGATGGCGCTGAGTGACGGAACGAGAACGGCGATCACCTTCGGCAGCGCAGCGATCGTGGTCGGCGCGCTTGCCGCCGCATCGCTCGGCTGGTGGGTGCCTGAACTGCGCCGGCACGCGGTGGCAGCACCGGGCGAGCGCATTGAAGTGGCGTTCGTGGATCCCCCCGCTTGGATGATGCCGCAGGACTTGGCGCCGCTGCAGGAGATGACCGCGCGCGAGGCTGGGCCGACGGCAAGCGGTCGCGAGGGACTGCTGCGCGCGAAGGAGGCGCTCGAGAGATCTGGCTGGTTCGACGAAGTCCGCCAAGTCAGTCGCAATGGGTTCAGCGGCATCGAAGTGGACGCGGTCTTTGCGGAGCCCGCAGCGCTCGTGGTCCATTCGAACGCGGAGCATTTGCTCGACACATCCTGCCGCCGCATGCCGCGCAGTTACCCAGTCGGGATGGGACCGCGACTGACGCGCATCCTCGGCGTGGCGGCGGCTCCGCCCGTGTCCGCAGGTTCAGCCTGGAGCGGAGCGGATGTGATCGCGGGCGTCGAGATGGCAAAGCTGATCGGCGTGCAGCGTTGGCGCGGGCAGGTCGAAGCCGTCGATGTCGGCGACTTCGCGTCCTCGGGCAATGTGGCGCTGCTGACCACGAAGCAGTCACGCATCATCTGGGGGCGCATGCCCGGCACGGAATCGGCGGCGGAAGTGCCGTCCGCGCAGAAGTTGCGTTACCTCGACATGCTGGTTTCACAGTACGGTCGCATCGACGGAGCCGGACCGAACTCGATCGATTTGTCCGTCGATTATGTCGGCAGCCGCTGAACTGCCGCGCGGACTTGTGGTGCTGGTCGGCGGTTGGTTCGCTGTTGCCTTCGCCGCATCCTTCGCACCGACCGTTCCGCTTCACCTTGCACCGTCCACCCTGACGCCCGGCATTTCGCAGACGCTGGTGCTCTGCACGATGGCGCTGTGGATCGGCTGGCCCCTGCTGCGGCTGAGCGCACCGGCAACCCGCGCCCCTTCGGCGCAGGCGCTGCTCGATGCAGTCACGCTGGCATTCCTGATCCAACTGCCGCTCTGGCCGCTGCGACTGGGAACGCCCTGGCCCGTGCAGCGCACGCTGCTGATCGACCTGCATGTCCTGGCGGGCGTGGCGTCGGTGACGGGGCTGGTGGCACTCGGAACCGCCGTGTCGTCGGGCTGGCTTCGCGCCGCCGCCATGGCGGGTTGCGTACTCGTGGCCGCGGGACTGCAGCTTCCGCTCGCGGCGATCGGCATGGCCCCACTCGCCACCTCCCCCGCGCTGCCGGGCGGCGTTCCTGCGCTGCTCGATCGCATGCGATCGCCCACCACCATCCCGACGGTCGACGAATGGAACGCCACACTCGTCCTGTGGATCGCGTCGGTCGTTACGGCGGTCGTTGGGCTGCTGCTCGCCTCGCTGCTTGCGCGCATGACGGACGGGGCGCAGACTGTTGCGGGAGCGCGCCGAGTGGGATAGTGTGCCGCATCGATGGAGTTCGTCACCAAAGCAGACAAGGACAAGCTTGAGCGGCAACTCGCCGACTACCGGGCGCTCGACAAGGCTCTGACCGAACGCATCGCCGAGGCGCGGGGGCATGGCGACCTCCGCGAGAACTCCGACTACCACGCCGCGCGCGAGGACAAGTCGATGAACAACCTGCGCATCCGTGAACTCGAGGCGCGCATCGCCGCGTGCCAAGTGGTGCAGGAAGGCGAGATGCCCGCCGACATGGTGTTCCTCGGTGCGATCGTGCAACTGCGCGATGAGGCGAGCGGCAAGGTCGAGACCTACAAGATCGTGAGCACCATGAGCGAAACGATGGTCGAGTACCGCGAAGTCACAACCACGAGCCCGATGGGCACGGCGCTGATGAAGGCTCGCGTGGGCGAAACCGTTCGCGTGGACCTGCCCAAGGGTGAACGCCGCCTGACCATCGTTGCCATCGTGCTGTGAGCAGCGAAGCGACCATGCTCGGGGGAGCGCTGACCGCCCAGTCATCATCGATCACGGATTGGTTTGCCGAGGGTCGGTGGGCCGTCGCGATCGTCGCCATCGACATCACATTGCGGGCGATCTTCGCGTGCGTGGTGATCGTGCGAAAGGGATCGCGCCCCTCGGTGGCCATGGCGTGGTTGCTGGTGGTCGTCGCGTTCCCGTTCATCGGGATTCTGGTCTATCTGGTGCTGGGCGAGTCGCGCCTCGGGAGCAGGCGACGGCGGATTCACGCACAGGTGCTCGCCGAAATGGACCGCGCCGAGTTTCACCGACATGATGATCCACGCGCGCAGCAGTTTTCGCTTGGCGCGAGCGAGGCGCAAGTGGAACGCCTCGCCCGCCTCGTCAGCCGATCGCCCGTGCTGAACGGCAACGCCGTGGAGATCGTCGGGCACCCCGACACGACGGTTCAGTCGATGCTCGCCGATGTGGACCGCGCGCAGTCGACGGTTCATCTGACCACCTACATCTGGCTCGATGATCGCGTCGGATCCGCGTTCGAGACGGCACTGCTGGCTGCGGCGCAGCGTGGCGTGCGATGCCGCGTGCTTGCGGATGCACATGGATCGAGCGGTTTTCTCGCGAGCGACTCCTGTCGACGGTTGCGGGCGGGCGGCGTACAGGTTGTCGCGGCGCTGCCGACTGCGGTGCTGCGCGCGCTCGCCCACCGCATCGACATCCGCAACCATCGCAAGCTGCTCATCGTCGACGGTTCGATCGGATGGATCGGATCGATGAACATCGCGGCGCCCGAGTTTGCGGTGCAGCCGCGGTTTGCACCGTGGGTCGATTGCATGATGCGCATGCACGGCCCCGCCACGCGTGAGTTGCAGCTGATCTTTGCGGAGGATTGGCTGCTCGACACGGGCGAGAGCCTTGCATCGATGCTGGAGGTGCCGCCGCCCGTGCAGGAGCGGGGCGTTCCCGTGCAGGTGATGGCATCGGGACCGAACTTCGACAACGACGCGGTCCGATCGCTGCTGATCGCCACGCTGCAGGTGGCTCGCCGCGAGATCGTGATGACGACCCCCTATTTCGTGCCCGACCCCGAAATGTTCGGCTCGCTCTGCGTCGCTGCACGGCGCGGCGTGGCGACGCATCTGGTCGTCCCGCGGCGCAACAACAGCAAGCTGGTGGCGTGGGCAAGCCACGCGCGCTACCGCGCGATGCTGGACGCGGGCATTCGCATCCACGAATTCACCGCGGGCCTGCTGCATGCCAAGACGATCACGGTGGACGGCAGTTTCGCGGTGATCACATCGAGCAATCTCGACCGGCGGAGTTTTGAGATCAACTTCGAGGCAAGTGCCATCGTGTACGACCAGCGTTTCGCGGCGCAAGTGCGGAGCCTGCAGCAGGGCTACATCGAACGCAGCGCGGAGGTCGTGAATGCACAGTGGATGCCGACGCTTCGCCAGCAGCTCGCCAACAACGCCGCTGCGCTGCTGTCACCGCTCCTCTGACGGCGGCGCCACCGTGCGGGTTCCGCGCTGCACCGCCTGCTGCGAGATGCGACCATCGGGCCATGTCACGCGCACCTGCGGCGGCGCTGCACCGGCCACCATGGGGCCGAGTCCAAAGTGCGCTTCCGGCGCGGCATTCGACTGAAACGGGCCGCCGCCCACGATCCAGCGCACCTGTCGATTCGCTCCCTCCTGCAGTTCGATCCGTGCTCCCACGCCGCTGCGATTGCCGCGCGAGGCGGGATCGTTCAGCGCAATGACTACCCAATCGTCCTTCGTGTCGTGCGTGTTTCGCAGGACGCGGACGGGCTGATTCAGCCCAACGACCACCGCATCGAGATCGCCGTCGCGGTCGAGATCCGCCAGCACTGCGCTTCGGTCTCGAAAGGGCGCTTGCAGCCAGGCCTGGTTCGGCGCGAGCACGCGGAATCGTGCCCCATCCCGCTCCATCACCAGCAGCGGCTGCGCATACTCGCTGTTGAGCGCCGCCTTCGTCGCCTGCGGATAAACATGACCATTGACGATGAAGAGATCCTCATCGGCGTCATGGTCCAGGTCGGCGAACGCGGCCGCCCATCCGCAGAGTGTGCGCGATGGCGCACCCACGCCAAAGCGCGCAGTCGCATCGTCGAAGAAGCCATCCGCGCGGCTGACCATCAGCGTGTTCGTGTCGTCACTGAAGTTGGTGGTGAGAAGATCCGCGCGTGCGTCGCCATTGACATCGCCGACGGCAATCCCCATGCTCGCCTGCTCAAGCCCCTCGATGTTGGTTGCCACGCCGACGCGGGTGCCGATGTCCTCGAAGCGCATGTTGCCAAGGTTCCGCAGCAGGAAGTTGGGTCGCGAGTCGTTTGCAACGAAGATGTCCGCGCGCCCATCACCCGTGAGATCAAGGACGGCTGCGTTCAATCCATAGCTCGCGCCAGGCGCGCGAATGCCGCTTGATTCGCTGCGGTCTGCGAACGTGCCATTGCCGAGGTTCTCCAACAGCAGATCCGAAAGCGGAGGAATGCCGCGGGGGCCATTGATGACTTGCAGCCCGCGCAAGTTCGCGGGTTGCACCGGCCGCTTGGGGTCGTACTCCACATATCGCGTCACATAGAGATCGAGATCGCCATCGCCATCGAGGTCCGCAAACGCGGCCGAGGTGCTCCATCCCGTCTCGCCACCCAGCCCCGCCGACAGCGTGGCATCGGTGAACCGCCCATCTCCGAGGTTGCGCCAGAGTCGGTTCTGCCCGAAGCAAGTGATGAAGATGTCGTCGCGGCCATCGCCGTCGTAGTCACCCACGGCGGCACCGAAACTCCACGCACGGTGGTCGATGCCGGACTGTGGAGTCACATCGCGCCACCGCATGTCGCCGAGGTTCTCGTAGAGCCGCGCACCCGGTCCGATCGTGGGAGAACCGAGCGTCGCACCGTTGGGGAAAAAGAGATCCCAGTCGCCGTCGCCGTCGAAGTCGATGAGTGCAACCCCACCGCCCTTCACCTCCAGAATCTGCGTGCTGGGGTCAGCACCCGAACAGGTCACGAAGTCGATCCCGCTGCGCGCGGTGACATCGTCCATGTGGATCGCGCTCGGCACCGCAGGCTGTGGCGTCGGCTGCTGCGGCGCTGCGAGCGCTGCCGTTGCAACATTGGCAAGAACCCCCGCGCGAAGTGCAATCGACACGACGGGGCGACAGCGCATCACTCGCCCTCTCCTCGCGCGTGCGCATCGAACCGCGCTTGCGCCGCGGCTTGCTGCGCTCGCGCCGCATCGGCAGCCTCCACGCGCCCGAGCCGATCGAGTGCCCGCGCCATCTTGCCCCACACTTCCACATGATCCGCGTAGAGATCCAACGACTCCTCGAAGAGCGCGACAGCAGGCTCGATCCGATCGGCACGAAACTCGATGTCGCCGAGCCGCGCGAGAATCTTGGCACGGTCGCGCGCGCGCCGCGGAGAAGTGCCCACGAGTTCGAGCGCGCGTTCGAGCGCTTGCTGCGCGTCAGCAGTCCTGTCTTCGTCGAGCGCGATCACTGCGAGACCGTAGTAGGAATCATCTGCCGTGGGAACGGCAGCGACATGGGACTGAAACGCGCGCTTGGCAGCATCGAGTTCGCTGACCTGGTAGTTCGCCCATCCGATGAAGTGCTCGATGTGACTGCGCCCAGTGAACGACTGCCCCGATGCGAGACTCGCCTCGAGCAGTGGCAGTGCTCGCGCCGCGCGCTGGGTCTTGAGGTACACGACGCCGAGCAGGAACTTCGCCTGCGCGGACTCTGGTCGCTCCCGCAAGATCGCGTTCAAGACGATCTCCGCATCGAGGAAACTCCCCGACGCCACCAGTTGCGCGGCGATTGGAATGTTGGGATGGCTGATGGATGCCGCCGCCTCCGCATCCGCAAAAGGAGGCGGTCGATCGGGGGCGTTCGGGGACTGCTCCGCGGCTGCGAGTGGTCTTTCTTCCCCCTGATTTTCAGCCTTTTTTTGCGCTACTGGTTCTGAACAGCCGCTCCACAGAGCCGTCGACGCGGCCAGTGCAATCCCTGCAGCAAGAGCGGTACAGCGGATCGATAGACGCATTCTTTTGATGATAATGCTGCATGGCAAGTGGCGCGATGCGTGTCGCGGCGTAGATTTCACAGTTGTTGTAAGGCAAGTGCGTTCCACCCGATGGTTCGGGGCCCGCATTTGCATGTGAGAGTGGGTCTGAAAGTGTGACATCGAAAGGCGCTCCGCGAGGCGTGCCTTCGAGATCAGAACAGAAAGAGGCTCAAGAGATGAACCGGATGCCCGACTGGCGAATCGGACTCGCAATCGCCCTTTGCTCGTTTCCACGGAGTGCTTCGGCTGGCTCCACCGAAGTGCAGCCCTCCATGGGCGCACCGCTGAACGGTCTCAGTGCCGCCCAACTTGATCGCTTCGAAGTCGGCAAGGCGCTCTACATCACGCCGGTCGGGATGGAAGAGGGACTTGGTCCGATCATGAACAAGAGCAACTGTGGATCGTGCCACGCCAATCCGCTCGGCGGTTGGGGAGCGATCTCGGTCACACGTTTCGGCATGGAGAAGAAGGGCGTGTTCATGCTGTATCCAGGCGAAACGCAGTCGCTGGCCCAGGGGCTCAGCATCAGCGGATTCTGCGCAGAAACAGTGCCGGCCGATGCGACAATCGTGCGCACGCGTCTGACGAACAGTTCGATGGCGTTCGGGTTGGTCGAGGCGATCCCCGATGCGCAGATTGCAGCAAACGCCGACGCCGACGATGTGAACGGCGATGGGATCAGCGGGCGAGTGCATTGGGTTGCGGCGCTTGAGGATCCCGCGGGCAGTCCGCTGCGTGCTGGACGCTTCGGGTGGAAGGCGCAGGTCGCGACGGTCCTCACCTTCTCGGCCGATGCCGCGCGCAACGAGATGGGCTTCACCAACCGTTTCGTGCCGGAGGACAACGCGCCGAACGGGGACACTGCGCGCCTCGCGGTCTGCGACGATGTTGCCGACCCAGAAGATGTGGTGGATGCCGATGGTCTCGGCTTCATCGACCGCGTGACTGACTTCCAGCGCTTCCTCGCGCCGCCGCCGCAGACACCGCGCAGCGGGATGGCTGGCGAGGCAATCTTCAACCAGGTCGGCTGCGCGCAGTGCCATGTCGCGCAGTTCTCGACTTCGACCAGTGCGTCGCTCGAGGATGCGATTCGCGGAAAGACCATTCGTCCATACTCCGATTTCCTGCTGCATGACATGGGGCTTCTCGCCGACGGCATCAGCGACGGCGCTGCCAGCGAGTTGGAAATGCGGACGCCCGTGCTGTGGGGAGTTCGCCGCCGTGATCCGTTGCTCCACAACGGCGCAGCCTCAGGCGGAGCATTCACCAGCCGAGTGCTCAGCGCCGTGGCGCTCCACGGACCATTCGGAGAAGCCGCCGCGAGTGCTGCGGCGGTGGAAGCCCTCAGCCCTGCGCAACAGGCGCAACTCGTCAGCTTCCTCGGTTCGCTCGGTCGGCGTGAGTTCGACTTCGACGGCGACGAGCATGTGAACCTCGCCGACTTCTTCGCGCTGCGAACTTGCCTTGCGCAGGGTTCAACCAACCCGAACGATGACTGCGCCGTGGGCGACATTGATCAGAACGGCGTCGTCAATGCCACCGATGTTGACCTCTTCGTTGTCGCGTTCGATGGCGATGCGGAAGACTGCAACAACAACGGCTTCGCCGACTTGCGCGACATTGCTCTTGGCACAAGCCAGGATTCCAACAACGACGGCATTCCCGATGAATGCACGAACTGCCCCGCAGACATCGACGACGATGGCGGCGTCGGTGGCTCCGATCTCACACTCGTCCTCGCTGGGTGGGGTTCTCCTGGGATCGGCGATGTCAACGGTGACGGCTCCACCAACGGAATCGATCTTGCCGCCGTGCTCGCCGCATGGGGTCCATGCCAGTAACGCTTGAAGACCAACCACTCTCCCACGCATTGCAAGACCTGAAGCACCACCGCAGTACCCAAACCACTATGAAGCACTCCATCAACTCCGTCTCGCTCCTGTCGCTCGTGCTTGGCTGCATCGCAGCGACCGCGCAGGCGCAGTGGGTCTCGTTCACCAACGCGACCGCGACCCGCCTGTCCGCCCCCGCTGCCTTGACGGGACAGGACAACATCGAGAAGGACTTCGCCTTCGCGGACTTCGATCAGGACGGTGACATCGATCTCGTGGTCATGCGCAAGTTCCCGGGTTCCATCCAGTCGACATGCACGGGCTGCGGCTTCTTCCGCGACTTGATTCTCATGAACGAGAACGGCGTGTTGACGGACCGCACCCAGTTGTACGGCACCGCTGCCGATGCGGCCGGATCGCAGGGCATGATGGACGAGGTGAACGACCGCGATGTCGAAGCGTTCGATGTGGACAACGATGGCTGGGTCGACCTGATCACCGCGACGACCATGTCCGACACGGTGAGCGCGATGCTTGGTCAGCCGCGCGTGTACCGCAACCTCGGTGACGATGCGCAAGGCAATTGGCTCGGATTCCGCTTCGAGGACGCGCGCATCCCGACGCTTTTTGCGAAGAACGGAACGGCCGCCAACCCGCGCTTGTGCGATCTGGCGGTGGCCGATTACAACGGCGATGGCTTCGTGGACCTGTACTACGTCGATTACGACACCCCCGAGACGAGCGGCACGATCTGCATCGACATGAACAACGACGGCGACACCAGTGATGCGGGCGAGTGCCAGCAGTCACCGGCCGAGGATCCGGCGAAGGACTACGACAACAAGTTGCTTTACAACTGGGGGAACACCTCGGGCGGACCTGGCCCCGGTTACTTCTACGACACGACGACCACCAAGATGACCTCGACGCAGTTGGCGGCGGCGTTCGGCAACATGTGCATGCCTGGCGACTTCAACCTCGACGGGCTCCAGGATGTCATTCGAGTCAATACTCTCACTGGCGGGCAGGATGTTGCGGTGCTCACCAACCGAACCGGCTCGTCGGGTCCTGGGCAGACCTGGTCCCTGAAGTCGGTGTACCCGGGACTCGCCCCCTACGGCATGAATGTCGGCGACCTCGACAACAACGGGCGGCTTGACTTCGTGATCGCCGACGACGGTCAGGATCGTTACTGCCTCAACACCGGCAACGACGGCACGGGACAGCCCAACTTCTCGATCAATGTCATCGCAGGTTCACCGAGCGAGTTCGGCAACACGATCTCCATCGCCGACCTGAACCGAGACGGCAGGAATGATGTCATCGTCACGGACATCGATGCGGATCTTGGGCCGTTCTGCCCATCGTCGGGCCGCCGCACGAAGATCTACAAGAACACTGGCACCACGAGCGCCCTGCTCGTCGAAGACGGGCTGATCCTGACCACCGCCGAGCTGTCGAACCTCTTCGATGTCGCGGTGTTCGACATCAACGGCGACCAGTGGCCTGACATGGTCACGGGCGGCTGCGCCGGACTGAAGGTGTTCATCAACAACCCGCCCGTTCCCCTCACCTATGCGTTCCCATCGGGTCGTCCGTCCACCGTGCAGCAGGGTCAGACCACCGATTTCCCAGTGACGATCACTGCGAACACAGGAACCATCGTGGCGGGCTCCGCACAACTTGTGACGCGGGTGAACGCCGGCGCTTGGACTTCGACGCCGCTGATCGCTGGATCGACCGCTGGCTCCTACACGGCGCGCCTCCCGGCAACGACCTGCTCCCAGCAGTTGGACTACTACCTGACCGCGACTTCATCGACCGCCGGCAACCCAGTGGTCAACTCGCCGTCGGGCGCACCGTCGCTCTTCTATTCAGTCGACACCATCTCTGGAACCATCGTCATCGCGGACGAGACCTTCGAAGGGTCGACCGCAGGCTGGACGGCATCGGCCGATGCGGCGCTGACTTCAGGCGGATGGCAGGTCGGTGATCCAATTGGATCGGTCAGTGCGGGCAACCAGACCGAGCCAGCCGACGATCACACATCCGCCCCAGGCGTGCGGTGCTTCGTCACGCAGCTCTCGACATCTGGCCAGACCGCAGGCGCGCACGATGTGGACGGCGGCTACGCCTATCTCACCTCGCCGGCGTTCACCACCGCTGGGCAAGATGTGCAGATCTCCTACTGGAAGTGGTACTTCTGCTCGACAACCACCGCGCCCGACCCGTTTGAGGTTCAGGTTTCCGTCGACAACGGGCCGTGGACGCTGCTGGAACGGGACGCTTCGAACTCCGGTCAGTGGCAGCAGAGAGTCAAGTTGCTCAGCGATGCGGCGCAACCTGGTCAGTCGTTCCGACTGCGCCTTGCAATCGCCGATCAGGGGACAGCCAGCACTCTCGAAGGTGGCTTCGACGATCTGCGCATCACCCGCACCGAGTGCACCTCCCCTTGCCCAACCGACATCGACGGCAATGGCAGCACCGATGGTGGCGACCTCGCGATGACCTTGTCTGCTTGGGGTCAGGCTGGCATGACCGACTTGGACGGCAATGGCACCACCGACGGAAGCGACATGGCGATGCTGCTGAGTGCTTGGGGCAACTGCTCCTGAGTCAGCGCCCTTCGGTTCACGGGCGATCGATCGGCGTCACGTCGATGACTCGGTTGACGCCGTCAACCGTGATCGGCTGCACGCGACCATCCCCCCAGCGGATCTGCATGCGCTGAATGGATGTGCTGCTTCCAAGTCCGATGAGGAGTGGACCTGCACTCTGCGAGAGGTAACTGCGCGTGGGGGTCAGCAGATGCCGCTGCGACCGACCGTCATGCTCGATCTCGACGGTCGCGCCGATCCACTTCGCTGAACTGCAGCGCGGGCGAATCGCCAGCCAGTGGTTCGCCGTGGCCTGATCGTTTCGCAGCAGTGCAACGCGGCCGCCAGCCTGCGTCATCACCAGATCGGCATCGCCATCGCCGTCCATGTCGCCGAAGACAAGCCCACGCCCGACCCGCTTGTCCGCCACGGCGCCCAGCCGCGCAGGCGGCACCTCGACCAGGCACGGCGCCGCGCCCCCTTGGTTGAGGAACACCTGCCCGCGCTGCGCGTGCGTCTGCGACGGCTGGATTCGGGCGATGTCATCCTCGATGTGACCGTTCGCTTGAGCAATGTCCGCGCGGCCGTCGAGGTCGAGGTCCACGAACACCAGTCCAAAGGTGAGCACAAGCCGCGTCGGTGCGGCGAGCCCTTCGACAACGGCGTCATCGGAAAACTGCAGGGAACGCCCGCGCGCGATGTACAGCGAGTCCGGTTCATTCGCGAAGTTGCCGATCGCGACGGCGAGATCGTCGCCCGCCGGGTCCGCGCCTGCGCGCAGCCATGCACTGTCGATGCCCATCGCGCCCGTCGCAGCGCCGTTGCGGTCGTAGGCGATGCCGCTGGCCGTGGACCGATCGGTGAAAACCCCCCCGCCGCCACGAACGAAAAGCCTGTTGGCAACGGTGTCGTTGGCGATCACGACATCGAGCACACCGTCCACTTGCGGTTCGATGAAACAAAGTCCAAGCGCCTTGTCCGCCGGTCGACCCAGTGTCGTGCGCGAAGAGAATCCCGCGTCCGTGGTTGCGTTCTCGAAGGTGCCGTCGCCTCGGTTGCGAAGGAACAGTGGATCTTCCCCCTCGAATCCCGTGGGCGGACCGTACGCGCGTCCGATTCCCGCAAGGCGGTAGTCGACCGCACGGTCGATGGTCGGCGACCACCGCACATAGTTGGCAACGAGCAGGTCGAGATCGCCATCGCCATCGGCATCGAAGAACCCTGCGGAAGTGCCCCAGCGCGGATGATCGCACAGCGGGTCTGCAGCAGCCGCGGCAGTCGTATCGCGAAAGCGCGGCGCCGCGCGCGCCCCTGGCGCGTTCGCGGGCGTCTCATTCCGAAAAAGAATGTTGCGCCCGACCCCCGTGACATACACATCCTCGCGACCGTCTGCGTCGTAGTCGCCGATGGCCACGCCCATGCCGTAGACATCGCAGTCCAGCCCGCACCCATCGGCGCGGCGGAATGACCAGTCGCGCGGCGCGCGCGGATCCGTCTCATTCAAGTAAAGAACCACGCTCGACTCGCCCGACTTCGGCGGCGACTCGAACGCAGCACCCGTCCACGCGCAGCCGCGCACGAACAGCAGATCCAGCCTGCCGTCCGCATCGGCATCGAACACCGCCACGCCGCCGACCATCGTCTCTGGCAGCAGCTTGTCGCCCTTCGCACCCGTGGTGTGCACGAAGTCGACACCAGCCGCGAGCGCGACATCCGTGAACGGCAGGTCAGGCATTGTCTGCTCGCGCTGCGTCCGCGGTGCAGCCGCATCGACCGGTCCGATCGGCTTTGTTGCATCGGCCCGCCGCGGATTCGGCATCGTCAGCAGCAGCCATCCGCCACCGGCCACCGCCGCGCCAGCCACGACGATCGCCACCGAGCGGGTGAACGCACGCTGCATCCGCCGTTCGTCATCACTTGTGCGCCGCGCCATGCAGTTCCGATCGCTGTCCATCCATGGATGCATCCGCGCGGCTCGTTCGCGGCATTTCCGCGATCGATCCCTCTGGGCGACCCGCGCGCTGCAGGTCGTAGATCACGATCGCCTCCGAGGCATGATTCGCAGCGGCGTCACGCTCACGCGCCAGCCGCACGGCACGGTCGCGCGCGTTGTCATCGATCTTGAAGAACCCGTGTCGCTCGAGCGCGCGGTCCGCAGTCGCGTCATCCCCAAGACCACGCGCCGCCTGCGCACGCAGATACCACGCGGGAACGCTCTCGGGATCGAGCGCCAGCGCACGGTCGGCGAGTTCGAGCGCGCGCTGACGGAGCGCTTGCGGCGAATCACCGCCGCCGCGCTCAGCCGCAGTCGCCTGTTCAAGCAGCACATTCCCAAGTTCGATGAGGACGCGGTCATCCTTCGCGAAGTCGAAGCCGCGTTCAATCGCCAGCGGATAGGCAGAACGCACAAGTGACTCGAGGTCCGCGCGCGCCGCCGCCAGCGCTCCCTGCTGGCGGTTCACCAGCGCGCTGAACCAGTGCACCGACCATGGGTAGGCGGGCTTCTCCGCAGCGGACGCAGCGCGAAGCAGCGACGCCGCATCGTCGAGCCGACCCTCGCGCAGCGCCACGCGCCCGCGCGCGAGCGTTCCTTCTACGCGCCCAAGACGCTCCACCTCGGCGAACGCCGCATCCGCCTGACGCAAATCGCCCTTCGATCCACCGCGCTCTCCCTGACGAAACAAACCGATCCCGTAGTCATGCCAGCGCTGCCACTCGGGGAATGCCTCCTCAGTCGGCGCCACGCCACCGACCATCGCATCCGTCGGCGCATCCGCCACGGCGAATGTCACCTCATCGCTTGCGAGCGTCATCGCAGGAAGTGGATTGATCGATTCACCGCCATACACCGCTCGCCAATAGGTGGCATCGAACTTTCGGTAGCGCAGCGCGACGCGCACGCGCAGCGAATCCCCCGCATCCTTCGGTACCTCAAAGGAATAGTGCGTCAGGTCCGCCGCGCCGGGCGGTACCTGATGGTTGTAGAGGGTCACGAAGATGTCCTCTGGATTGCGCTGTTCGATGCGATTGCCATCGCGGTCGATCACATACGCATTCAGGAACTTGCTCCAGGGGTCGACGCGCCTGCGTTCATCGATGCCGCCAGATCGCGCCACCGACCGCCCCGCGCTTTGCACCTCCACATCAAGCCACACTTCATTGCTGTCCGCCGTGCCCTGCGTGAACTCATGGCCCATGCGCAGCGTTCGCACCACCGTCTCGAGCAGGTAGCGGCGACCGCGCACGAGCGTCGGCCCCTCCGCGGCGAGCGGTGCGGTCAGCGCACCATCGATCTCGCCGCCATCGCGAATGCCAAAGAGATCCACTCGCATCACACCCTCGTTGAACGCTTCGCACGCAGGCAGTACCTCGTCAAGGTCGCACAGCTCCGACAGGACAGGCGTCGCAGGATTCGCGGCGTGGAACCCATGACCGAGCACCGCAAGCGCACCATCCGCGCCGCGCGGCTTCGCGGCGGGATCTTCGCTCGGCTGCGCCGGCATGTGACAGCCGTTGCAGTTCGTCTCGGCGCGCGCGGGGTAGTACCAACTCTGCGCACCGAACCCCGACACGCCGCTCAAGCGGAACGAGTCGTAGTGGTTCTGCCCGCGCAGCCAGCGGTAGTCGTTCAGCGCCTCGGGCAGATGCACCTTGTGGCATGCGCCGCAGAATTCGCTCGTGCGGTGCACCTCGGGCTTCAGGAATGTGCGCTTGTGCAGCGCGGGGCGCGCACGAATCAGTTGGTGGTTCACCCAGCGCAAGAACGGATTGCTGCTGCCCGCAAAGGGATACTCCGCGGGCTGACCGATCACGTAGTCGGCATTGCCGCGCGGCGACCCGAGCTCGGTGATCGCGTGGCACGCATTGCAAGTGATGCTCGCGCGACCCACGGGATCATGCGCGGCGTCGTACATCGGATCGTCCCACTTCGGATCCTCGAACGCACCCGTGAAGAACGGCACTGGATCATGGCAGCCCGCGCAGAACCGCGCGTCCTGCACCGACCCATCGTGCGCGATCGCATGCTCGCGTGTCTTGCGCACGCTGAATGCATACAGCGGATTGTTGAACGAACTCGCGGCGTGTGCCGACCGCGACCATGCGCTGTGCACATCGGCATGGCACACCAGGCATTCCTCGTTCTGCATCAGGCTCGACGCGGGAATGAATCCGCCGCTGTCCGTGCGCGCGAGCGATGGTTCGAAGTAGCGCGCACCCGACACCGGCATCGTCTCGCGTTGCCGACCCGTGAGCGACCCGTGCAGGATGAACCCGACACCGCCCGCCGAGACCGCCAGCAGCAGCAGCCCGCCACCCATCCGCCAGCGGATGCGCGGACCCGCCAAGCGGTGCAGAAGGAACATCCACACGAGCAGCACAGGCGCGATCACATGCATCCAGACAACGCCGCTGCGCGGCAGCAGTTCGCGCGCGCCGCTTGGCAATTCCCAGCCATCAACTCGCAGCAGCAAGATGCCCGTGATGACCGTTGCGATCCCGGCGATGAACGCCGTCATGCCAAGCCGCTGCGCCGTGCGGTTGGGACGCGTTCGCGACAACGCGAAGTGCCGCACGCCAAACCACAGGAACGGAATCGCCAGCGCGAGACCGACAACGACATGCACGAGAAACATCCACAGCGAAAAGACCGTCTGCTGATCCTCGCCCGTCACGCTCCCTGCCGTCGAAACACTGAAGAGATACGCAGAATTCACACCAAGCAGCGCGAAACCAACCATCAGGGAGCGCACCAGCCAGCGCAGCGCAGGAGTCAGGACCGGCTTGGGCACTTCCATCGGCGAAATGGTACGCGCCAACGATCAGGAATCCGCTATCTGCCGCCTTCGTACCGCGTATTGAATCGGCGGTGCAGCGACTCGCGGTTGGCGTCAGCCGATGCTGCTCCTGCGCCACCACCCGCGCCACTGCGCGGCAGCGGATCGATCGTCTGTCCGTCCGCGGTCAAGAAGTCCATGTCCTTGCACCAGCCGTTCACCTCCAGAAACGCGAAGCGGCTGAACCCCGTATCGCAGCGCGGGATCGATGCATCGAACGACAACTCGACTTCCTCGCCTGCACCAAAGATCGCCACCGCATCATCGACCGCTCCCAAGAGTGGCGCGCAGTCGACCCCAATCGCCGTGTACCAGCCGAGCTGCTTTCGGCAATCCCACAGCGGAACACGGCGCTGCCAGTCGTACTCGGGTCGCCGCTGCGTCGTCGGCAAACGCTGCGCAAAGCCGCAGTCGCGCACCCGTGCAGCGGACAACGGCGCCGCGTACTCGCGCATCTGCGGACAGGGTTCCACCCAAGCCAGCTCGACCGCATCCACATACAACTCGTGATTCGTGCTCATCCGCAGCGACCGCGCGCCGCGCGGCAGGCGATCGATCGGCAGCGGGAACGCAGCCTGCCGCGGCATGCCAGCGGGGTAGCCGTACTGCGCAACGACCGTCACCCACTCGCCGCGCTCTGGGTCGAGCGCCTCAAAGGTTGGCGCAGCGAGCGGCGCGTTCGCCTGCCACATGGCGAAGTTGGTCTGGCAGTACGGGTATTCGACCCAGCCATCGAGCAGCAGCACCGGCTCCGCGCCAGGAACGCCCCCCGCAAGCTCGCAGCTGAAATCGAACTGCAGCGTGAACGGCTCGCGCGTCCGACCGATGAAGCGCGGATCGATCGCGCCTGGATCCGCTGCAACGCCGTCGATCCGAGCAATCTGTTCGGTCTGATCCAAGCGCGCCGCAGAGTCCTCCGACGCGCCGAAGCGCGCCTCGCAGCGAACAGGCTTCGCACTGTGCCGATAGGCAAGCACACGGCCCGTGGGCTGCGGATCCGTGATCCCCATGCGTTCATCGAGTGCCATCCGCCAACCATCGGGCAGATCGACAAAGTGCAGCGCAGCAGCATCGAGCGCGGTCATCTCTTCCATCGGCTCTGCCAGCGACAGCACGAAGCGTCCATCGCGCACCGCCAGCGCGTCCGACGGCAACGCCACGCGCTCCTGCGGTCGCGGCGGCGCGTACACCGGCTCCAAATCACCGCTCGCGCCGCGCTGCACCGACGCCAGGTATCCACGCCCGCCAACACCCAGACAATCCGTCACGAAGCGCATCCGACTGCCATCCCAGGCGAAGATCACTGGGCAACTCGAAATCTGCCGCTGGGTTTCCACGATGGTGTGCGCACCAGCCGCGAACTTCGGCTCCGTCTGCAGAACGCCATCGGACCAATCGATCCGCACGAAATCCGCATGCGGCGCTGAACCAAGCCCGATGATGGCTGGCGTCGGCACGGACGCGAGTCCAGAGTGCCACTTCGACGGTCCCGCTGCGACCCATCCGCCCGCCACGCGCGCCACCGCGCGCGTACCGATGCCGCTGGCGTTCGATCGCATCTGCTGCGCGGGATCGATCCGCCCACGGAAGGACAGCGTTGCAAGCGGCATTCGACCCGGGCCGCCCACACGAATGGCAAGGGCATCCTGTTCGAACATCACAACACCGTGCTGCGGGATGATCGCGGGAGTCGGGCCTTGATACCGATTCTTCGAGTTCAGCGGCAAGTCCCCCACCCAGTTCCCGTCCGAGTCGGCGAGCATCATCGAGTCATCGAGAGGCATCCAGCGACCAAACAGCCCACCCTGATAGGAACCCATCACGCCGATCAACGGCTGTCCAGAGCCGGCGAAGTCCGCCACGACGACGGCACCTCCGATCCCAAAGTGCGATGACCGCACCAGGCGAACCCCATCACGCTCAAACGCCCACACCTGCAGATCAGCATCGGGACTCGACGAACCTCCGCGGTGCTTCAATCCGGCAAGCAACGGCACGCCGTCATCCGCCCGCTCGAACGCGACCATCGACTGCAGCGGCGTCTGGGTGAGCGGCGCATATCGCTTCACTTCGTTCGTCCACTTCCACAGCCGCTCATTGAGAAGCACGCAGACAGACCCTATCTGAAACCGCGCGGCACTTGCGATGATGTCACTGTCTCCATCGCCATCGACATCCGCTGCCACGAGTTGCCACCAGTACTTCGCTGGATTCACCGGCAGCTGAACAACTTCCCAGCCCGCATCGAGAC
Source organism: Planctomycetia bacterium (assembly GCA_005799495.1). Taxonomy (GTDB): domain Bacteria; phylum Planctomycetota; class Phycisphaerae; order Phycisphaerales; family SM1A02; genus F1-60-MAGs104. The sequence continues at coordinate 5,609 of SYGP01000022.1, read as the reverse complement.
GGTTGTAAATGATCACGGGACGAAACATGTCGCTCGCCGTTTGCCCCGCCGCTGGGGGAGCGCGCTCGCTCGCCATGATGTCAAGGTCGCCGTCGTGATCAAGGTCTGCCAGACCGCTCAGGATCGACACATCCCTCCCACCGATGTCCACCTTGGCATCCTCGAAAACACCGGCGGCGTTCTGCAGCAGCATGATCACGCCGCTCTTCGTCGAAGGCAGGACCACATCAATCCTGCCATCGTTGTTGAAGTCACCCCAGTGGCTGGCATAGGAGCCGCTCGCGGCGATCGGCTCGAGGTCTGACACGGTGCGCGCATCGAAGGTGGCATCCGGTCCCTCACCTCCCCCCTGATTCCGAAGAACCACCACAACATGCGTCGGAGCGGGCAACTGAATCGCCTTTCTCGCGGGGACATCCAGTACGGCCGACCACACCACATCCGTCCACCCATCGGCATCGATGTCCACCGCGGCAATGAACGCGTCAGGCGTGCAGCCGGCGGGCCAGTTGTTCACCTTCAGGGGAACGCTCGGCCCGAACAGCTCACCCGAACGCGGCTGCACCACATCTTCGGCCGACGGCAGCACGATCTCGCCGAGCTGTCCCATTCGCGTGTACTTGAACTCGGCGAGCGTCGACCGCGGGTTCTGCGCGAGCGCGTCGAACAGCTTCAGCGCTTCCTCCGAAGCCGCCGCATCTCCCTCGCGCGCAAGCACACGCTGCACACCAAGCACCGCACTGCGCAGGTACGGATCCAGTTCAGACGCGCGCCGATACCAGGGCAGCGCCGCCTTCCACTCGCCCGTCAGTTCAAGCGACTGGCCCATGTAGTACGCGGCATGCGGGTCGTCTGGAACCGCCTCCGCAGCGCGGCGGAACTGCGGCAGCGCAGACGCGGGATCACCAAGGAACAGGTACGCAAGTCCCATGCAGTACGCGGCACGCACGCCCACACCAGGATCCGAAGCAAGCGGCTGCAACAGGGCGAGCGCGCGCTCCTGCGCCCCTTCCGCGGACTGGTTCAGGATCGCAATCGCCTCATCGAGCTGCGCATCGCGCCACTGCGGATCCTTCTCGCGCGCCGCAGCAAACGAGCGCTCCGCCGCGGCGAAGTCGAACTGCCCCATCGCTGCAGCGCCCTCGGTCGCGGCCGCAAGCGCATCAGCCGGCACCTCACGCTCCGCAGCGGCTCCACCGCCGCCGCACGATGCGATCAGCGGCAACGCCAGCGCGAACAGCAGCACGACGGCAAGGCGGCGCGACAACTTCACGTGCCGTCCACCTCGGGTGCAGCACCTCGCGCCGCGCGAAACGCCTCACTCCGCGCGCGCCCCTGTGCAATCCGCGCCTCGAGCGACGCCATGTCGATCGGCGCACCAGCCGCAGGCGGCATCACCCCTTCGCGCGCATAGTCGTACGCCTCGCTGCGCAGGTGAGCGCGCATGTCATGACCGCGCCGCCGCGCACGCTCCGCGCGCAGCGCCGCGATGTCCACGGGCGCAACCACCACCTTCTCACCCGGCCCCGGGTCCGCCTGCGCAAGGATGCGGCCGTCGAAGTCAACGACCATCGACCCGCCTGGCCAGGAAAACGGCGGATACTGCGACAGGTGCGCCCCCTGATTCGCCGCCACGACAAACAGCGTGTTTTCCGCGGCGCGCGCTCGGTTGAAGAGCGTCCACCAATCCATCGGCGGCGTCGCACCCCACGGATCCATGTACGCGCTCACCCGCACCGCCACTTCTGCACCATGGAACGCCAACTGACGGATCGACTCGGGAAACAGCCAGTCGTAACAGATGGCGCAGCCAATCGAACCGATCTCCGTGTGCGCCACAGGAAAGCACTCCGCCGGCGATGCACCACGGTCATGCGGCGACGCATGCACCTCCCACGGAATCCACGGATTCACCTTGCGGTACACCGACAGCACGCCCGTCGGCCCACACAGCACGCTCGTGTTGAACAGCACATCACGCTCCTGCGCGCACTGCTCGATGAATGTCCCGCACTGGATGAACACACCCAGCTTCGCGCACAACCGCGCGAGCCGATCGATGTGCTCGTTCTCAAGCGGCAGCGCCAAGCGGTCGCGCAGTTCGCCGACCGTTCCATACGCAGGCGCAGCCATCACGAACTCCGGGAACGCAAACAGCCGCACATCGAAGAACGGTTCGTAGCCGCCCACCGTCTGCTCGACGAGCGTGCACATGCGGTCCACGCGAACGCCGATCTCGCCGCGATCGCGCGGGCACTCGAACGCCGTCTGCACCGCAGCAGCGTGGTATCGCGCTACCGCCTCGCCCTCATCCGCCGCCGTCAATGCGGGATTTCCTTCACCGCATTTCGGTTCCAGGCTGGCACGCGCACCACCACTGGCCCCTTGCCGCGCAGTTCGCACTGACACGACAGCCGACTGTTGCGTTGAATCCCAGGCGCCTCCTCCACACGATCCTCTTCTGGCTCGGTCGACTCGGTCAAGTGCTCCATCCCCTGCTCGACATACACATGACAGGTCGAGCACGCGCAGACGCCGCCGCACGCATGCTCAATGTTGATCCCGTGATCGATGGCGATCTCCAGCAGCGACTCCCCCTCGCCGCCCATCAGTTCCCATTCCGTACGGTCCGTGCCCGTCAGCCCAGCAGCGTCCTCCAGGATGAACTTCACTGGAACAATCGGCGGCCCATGCTCATGCCCATCGCGCTTCAAATGCATGGCGAAAGTGTAGAGCCCTTCCATTACGATCGCCCACCGTGTCGCCCCCTCCCACGGCAGCCGACGCCTCACCCGATCCGCTCGCGCTCACGAGCGCCGAGTTCGTCGCCGCCGCGCGCACCCACGGACGAAGCCGCGACGACGCGCTCGACGCCTACCGCGCCGTCCACCGCCGCGGCATCTGGCAGCCCTGGATGGCCCCGCCACCGCCACCGCCCGCGCGCACCCACACCGACGACCGCACCGCGAAGTTCCTCATCCAACTGCACGACCAGCTCGAAACCGAGAGCGTCATCATCCCGATGCCGCACCGCGGCGGCCGCTTCAGCCGCACCCTCTGCGTCAGCAGCCAAGTCGGCTGCGCCATGGGCTGCCAGTTCTGTGAAACCGCGCAAATGGGACTGCTTCGCAGCCTCACCGTGCGCGAGATCGTCCAGCAACTCCATGTCGCGCGCTTTCTCGTCACCAACCCATTCACCGACGAAACCCCACCCGAGCACGGCCACTTCGACATTGCCAACATCGTCTTCATGGGCATGGGCGAACCCATGGACAACCTCGATGCCGTCCTGCAATCCATCCGCATCCTCTGCGACATGAACGGCCCCGCCATCGGCTGCTCGCGCGTCACCATCAGCACCGTCGGCCGCACCGACGGCATCCGCCGACTTGGCGACTTCATCCAACAGCCCGGCTTCCGCCGCGTCGGACTCGCCATCAGCCTCAACGCCCCGAACGACGAGATCCGCAGCGCCATCATGCCGATCAATCGCGCCGAGCCGCTCGCGCAACTGCGCGCGGCAATGACCGCATTCCCCAAGCGCCCGACGAGCGCGCTCTGCGCGGAATATGTCCTGATCCCAGGCGTGAACGACCTGCCCGAGCACGCCGACGCCGTGTGCACCTTCCTGCGCGGCATCCGCTGCAGCCTGAATGTGATCCCCTACAACCCCCGCCGCAACAGCCCATGGCCCGCGCCCGACGAAGCCACGATCGACGCATTCGTCGCGCGCGCCATCGCCAACGGCCAGTTCACCAAGCGCCGCCGAACCAAGGGGCGCAGTGCGATGGCTGCCTGCGGGCAACTCGGCAACGAACACATTCGTGGGCGCAGGATCGTGCAAGTCGGCATCGACCGCTGAACGGCAGTTCGTCGGGCTGAACGCGGATCGCGGGTTGGGCGAGGGCGTTCGATCGCATATCGACCGCTTGGGCAGCGGCAGGACCCGCGCGCCGCGAGTGTGCTTCGGTCACGCCGCGACAATCGCGGGGTGGCCCGTGGAAATCAGGTTGGTCCTCGGAAAAAAAGAAAAGAAAAGAGAGCGTGAATGGAAGAGGAAAAAGTGGAAAGGGAATTCAGGGGGCCCTTAAGACGCGGAACCCGATGCCGTAGCTCGAGTGGTCAGGCGAGCGGCTGCTGCGGTAGGAGGAACGCACGTGGAACGTGTTGCCGTCCCACCACGAGCCGCCGCGCTGCACGCGGTCCGAGCCAGACGACGGCCCCTGCGGGTTCTGCGCTGGGCTCGATGCGTAGTAACTATCCGAGTACCAGTCGTTCACCCACTCCCTCACATTCCCCCCCATGTCGTGCAGGCCGAAGCCGTTGGCTGCCTTGCCGCCCACTGGGATGGTTTGGCTGCCTGCGCCGATGTTCCAAGCGATGTTCCGAACTTGGTTGTCATCGTTCGTGCCGCTTGGGTTCGCTGGCCAGCCGTGGTACGCCTTTGTCGTGCCTCCTCGGCATGCGTACTCCCACTCCGCTTCCGTCGGCAGACGCATACCCGTCTGCGAGAGGAACCCTTGGATCGTGTTCCAACTCACTTGCTCGACCGGGCGGTTGGGCACCTGCGCAGCGGGAACCTGCGAACTCGCGCTCTGGAAGTAACTCGGGTTGTTCCCCATCCTCGCCTGCCACTGCGCTTGCGTCACCTCGTAACGACCCAAGTAGAACGCGTTCGTCAGCGTCACTCGGTGGACGGGAGTTGCCCAGCCCGCCTCACCCATTTGGAATGTCCCAGGCGGGATCAGCACCATCTCGATTCCTGTCCCCTTGTCGCGAACTCGCCAGGCAAGGCCCGTCGCGATGATCGCCGCTCGCTGCGCCGCGTCGTACACGACCGCTGGATCAGGCTGCGTCTCGATCAGCGTCGCCCAAGCGGGAACTGTCGCGTCGAAGTAGGTGAAGCCGCCCGACAGCGTCGCCGTCCCCTTCTCGCATTGAATCAGTACATCCGCGCTGCCCGCGATCCCCGGCGGCGTGACGGCAGTCATGACGGCAGTCACCGTGGTCATGTTGACCACCTGCACTTCCGTGGCTGGCTGGCCCCCGATGGTCACCGAAGTCGTGCCATACAGGAACTTCCCGGTGATCGTGATCGCCGTCCCTCCGGCCAGCGGACCGCTTGCCGGCGATACCGCAGTGACGGCTGGTGCTTCGTATGGGGCCCTCAAGACGCGGAACCCGAAGTTGCTGCTCGAGGTGTCAGGCGTGAAGTAGCCGCGGTAGGAGGACCGCACGAAGCTCGTGTCGCCGTTCCACGAGCCGCCGCGCAGCACGCGGGTCGAGCCCCACGACGGCCCCTGCGGGTTCGTCTGCGCGTCAGCGCTGTAGTCGCCGTACCAGTCGTTCACCCACTCCCTCACATTCCCCCCCATGTCGTGCAGGCCGAAGCCGTTGGCTTCCTTGCCGCCCACTGGGTGGGTTTGGTTGCCTGAGTTCGCGCCGTACCAATTGTTCCCAAGTCGTCCGTCATCGTTCGTCCCGCTTGGGTTCGCTGGCCAGCCGTGGAACGCCGTTGTCGTGCCTCCTCGGCATGCGTACTCCCACTCCGCTTCCGTCGGCAGACGCATACCCGTCTGCGAGAGGAACCCTTGGATCGTGTTCCAACT
>SYGP01000001.1 GCA_005799495.1 Planctomycetia bacterium | reverse complement strand
CACCTGATCGGACATGGCGATCACGCCGATCACTTCCGCTGCGCGAGTGACCACCGAGACCGTGTGCGCAGCCGACTCGAGGTCCGCGATCTGCCGAAGCAACGCGGTCGATGCGGTCGGCAATCCATCGCGACCGAGTGCACGCGGACCGACGACCGCGATGCGCGTTCCATCGGCGAAGCCCTCGATGCCGCGGCCAGGCAGCGCACGAACGCCGTCGACTTCGTGCGACGCGACTGCGGTTGCCGCGCGCCCGTCGCGCGTGGCATCGCCCGCCGCATCACGCGCGGCGCGGCGCGAGATCGCCAGCGCGAGTGGATGGCTTGAGTTTCGATTGAGCGAAGCCGCAACGGCGATCACTTCCTGTTCGCTCGCGGTGCCGAGCCCGATCACCTGCTGCACCTCGGGTCGCCCGCGCGTGATCGTGCCCGTCTTGTCGAATGCGATCGCGCGGATCGTCCCGAGCGATTCGAGGTGCATGCCACCCTTGATGAGCACACCGCTCCGAGCCGCCTGCGCGATGCCGGCGAGCATCGCGCTCGGCGTGGAAATGGCAAGCGCGCAGGGCGATGCGCCGACAAGCACCGCCATCGCGCGCAGGAACGCATCAGCGAAGTCCATGTGGAACCCAAGCACCATCACCGCGATCAGCACGGGAACGCCGCCGAGCACGATGGGCGTGTACACGGCGGTGAAGCGCTCGGTCATGCGCTGCACGGTTCCCTTCGCCGACTGACTCTCCTCGACAAGGCGGATCATGCGCGCCATCGTCGTTTCCGATGCGAGCTTGGTGGTGCGCACCGTGATCACGCCATCGCCATTGAGCGTGCCGGCAAAGACGAGCGATCCTGGCGACTTGTGGACGGGAACGCTCTCGCCCGTGATCGGACTCTGATCGACCGTGGTCTCGCCGTCGAGCAGTTCCCCGTCCACCGCGACACGCTCGGCGGGCTTGATGCGTACGAGGTCGCCGACCTGCAACGCTTCCACCGCAATGTCCGACTCGTCGCCGCCGCGAATGACCCGCGCGGTCGTCGGCGTCAGTGTGCCGAGCGCCCGAATTGCATGTCGCGCGCGTTCGCTCGCGAGGTTCTCCAGTCCGTGACTGAGCGCGAAGAGAAACAGCAGCACCGCACCTTCGGTCCACTGATTGATGATTCCCGCACCGATTGCCGCGACGAGCATGAGAAGATCGACATCGAGTTTCAGCCGCAGCAGCTGCTGCAGCGAGCGGATAGCGACCCGCCAACCACCCGCTGCGCACGAGCCCCACAGCAGGGGGCGCGCTATGGTGTCGTCCGCGCCAAGCCGCGGCGCGAGAACGCCTGCAAGCAGCAACGCGCCGCAGGCGAGCGCGGAGAGCAGGTCGGCGTCGAGCCAGCCGCTTCGTCCCGCGCTCTTGGTGCAGCCGTGTCCGTGCGAGCAGGTCATTCGCGTATGCGCCGGTCGCGCGCGTCAGATTGGCGTCTTCACGCCGCATGCGCGCACGGCGCACCAGCCCAGGATGCTCTCCAGCACCATGAAGAGCCCGCCCGCAGCGAGCCCCGCCCCCGCGAACCAAGGCCAGTCCCCGCTCAGCACGCCTTGCCAGCGCAATACCAACAGCAACAGACCGGCACTCTCCGTGACCGCGCCCGCGATGAGGCGAATCGTCCGCCCTTTCGAGTCAATGTTGCACGAGATCGGCACGCAGAGCTCCTTCCGTTCAGCCTCGCGAACGCATCACTTGATGGGGTTCAACTCGAACTGCTGCGCCACGATGAAGTCCATGACGGCGTAGTCCTCTTGCGTCCAGCCCTTCGCGGCGGTGAGCGCATCCATCTGATCGCCGACCTTGCCGATCTCGGCCTGCACCGACTTCACCTCCGCCATCTGACGCTCGCTTGATTCGCTGCCGCGCATCGCCATCCGCAGTTCCGAAGACTTCACATAGAGCGCCTGCCGCCGCGCAGCGAGGCGCGTGAAGTCCTTGTACTTGCCGTTCATCGCGAGGTTCGCCAACTTGTGGAGTTCGGGCGGCAGTTGATCGAGGGGCTTGCACGGGCGCGCTTCGGACTCGGTCGCACGCTTGGCTGCCGCTGGCTTGCCGCCATCCTTGCCATCCGCCTTGTCGCTCGCATCGGCGGGCGGCTGTGCGGGTTGGTCTGCTGGTGGCGCTGCGGGCGGAGCCGCGGGCGGAGCAGCGGGCGGAGCCGCGGGCTCGTTTGCCTTTGCCTTCGCCTTCGCCTTCGGCGGACTGGCGGGAGTGCCCTTGCCAGCCGGCTTGGTTGCGGGGGGCTGGGTCTTGTCCGCATCTTGGCCGAAGGCAGGCGAACCGCTCAACAACGCGGTCAAAGCGGCGACACACAGGGTGGAGCGCATGATCATGCGGACGAAGATACCGCCCTGCGCAGCTGAATTGTCCGCCAGTCCCTCCCAATTTGCGCTCCCTCGCGGCATCGGTCGTGCGGAGATTCTCGTACAGGTCTATGGAACGAGTGGGGGTACTCTGTCGCCGCAGGCAGAACCCTCGAAAGGGGCGATGCAGCAAACGATCCCATCCCCATGACCGCTCACCACCGATCAACGCCACCTGCCGCTGCACGATTCGGATTCACCCTGACCGAGCTGTTGGTGGTCATTGCCATCATCGGGCTGCTGTTGGCGCTCGTGATTGTCGGATTTGGGAAGGTCAAGACACTGGCCCGCGTCACGAGTTGCCTCTCGCAGCAGCGGCAAATCGCGCTTGCCCAGTCGAGTTACGCCAGCGACAACAACGGCGCGTATTCGAGCAATCGAACATCGGTGGATGTAAACTTCAACTACGCACTCACCGTTGGATCACGGACTTGGCCGATCCTGATCAACAATGGCAGCACCGTTCAGGACTCGTATCACTCCTGGACGGCGTCCTACGGTGCGAGTGTCAGCGGACAGGATGAACTTCAGTACGGACTCAACAGCGAGAACACCAACGCCAAAGCGCTGTCGGGAGGGCGGCTGTACGCGTACATCGGCAGCAACAATCTCTACAAGTCGCCTCTCGATCCGACGAAGCGCATCCGCAGCTATTCATTCACCGGCTTTGTTGGCGGCACCGTGCCTGAGGACAGCAATGAGTGGGCAACGAAGTGGGTCAGTTGGTTCGTCGGGCAGGGGATCACGCCACGCGAATGGCGCACGACGCATGCCGTTCATCACAAGTTCCCGTCGCAGACGATCATGACGCTCATCGAGGATGACTCCGATGGATTTGCGTTCAACAATCAGGGCTGGGTGATTGACCCGCGTCCACCCCTCGGTTCGCCGGCGCCGCAGGGCACCCCGACCCCGGGATCATGGGCCAATTCGGGCGGTTGGGAGGGCTGGATCGACTGGCCCGCGTTCTGGGATCCCAAGAACATCACCTATTCGTATGTCGATGGATCCACCGAGTCCTATTCGCTGCAGAAACCATCGCTCGTTGCGACCATTCAGGGGCCTCCAGGGGCAGGCGTTGGTCACCGTTATGCGCAGCCTGCCGATCAAGCGGGCGAACCATGGCGCCGCGATTGGATGCACTTCCGCGAACGACTGTGTCCGGGGATGATTCCTCCGATGACGGCGCGGTACCCAGGCAACCCGGCGCCCTGACTCAATAGGTGCACGACTTGGGCGTGCGTGGGAAAGGGATCACATCGCGGATGTTCGCCATGCCTGTCGCGTAGACGATGGCGCGCTCGAAGCCGAGGCCGAAGCCCGCATGCGGAACGGTGCCGTAGCGCCGCAGATCCCGATACCACCCGTATGCCGCCTTGTCCAAGCGCATTTCGTCGAGCCGCCGATCAAGCATGTCGATGCGTTCTTCGCGTTGGCTTCCGCCGACGATTTCGCCGATGCCGGGCGCGAGAATGTCCATCGCAGCAACCGTTCGCCCGTCGTCGTTCATGCGCATGTAGAACGCCTTGATGTCCTTTGGGTAGTTCATCAACACCACGGGACGACCAACGAGTTCCTCGGTGAGATACCGCTCGTGCTCGCTTTGCAGGTCCGTCCCCCAGGAGACTGGGAAGTCGAAGCGCTTGCCTTTCGATGCAGCAGCTTCAAGGTGGCGGATGCCATCGGTGTAGTCCATGCGCTCGAACGGCGATGCGATGAGGTGCTCGAGGCGCGCGATGCACTGCTTGTCGATGCGGTCGGCGAAGAAACGCATGTCGTCGGCGCGTTCCTCGAGCAGCGCGCGGAACATGAATCGGAGCAGATCTTCCGCAAGCTGCGCGTCCTGCGCGAGGTCGGCAAAGGCGATCTCGGGCTCGATCATCCAGAACTCCGCGAGATGGCGACTGGTATTGGAGTTTTCCGCGCGGAATGTCGGGCCGAATGTGTAGACCTTGCTGAGCGCCATGCACCATGTCTCGACATTCAACTGGCCAGAGACGGTGAGGTGCGTTTCGCGCCCGAAGAAATCCTGCGAAAAGTCGATGGCGCCCTGCGGTGTCCGCGGGATGTTGGCCAAGTCGAGTGTCGAGACGCGGAACATCTGCCCCGCCCCTTCGCAGTCGCTTCCAGTGATGATGGGTGTGTGGATCCAGAAGAAGCCGCGCTCGTGGAAGAATCGGTGCACCGCCATCGCCAGGCAGTGGCGCACCCGCCCGATCGCCCCGAATGTGTTGGTGCGCGGTCGAAGGTGCGCGACATCGCGGAGGTACTCGAACGAATGCGGCTTGGGTTGGATTGGATACGAGTCCGGATCCTCGACCCAACCGACCACGCGGACGACATCGGCTTGGACTTCAACCGATTGGCCTTTGCCTTGGCTTGCGACCGCCTCACCTTCGATCTCGATGGCACAGCCGGCGGTCAGCCGCAGGACCTCGCTCGAGTAGTTCGAGAGCGCCGCTGGCACCACAGCTTGGACCGTATCGAAGCAGGATCCATCGGAAAGGAGGATGAATGAAATGCCCGCCTTGGAGTCACGGCGCGTTCGCACCCAGCCCTTCAATCGCACACGCTGACCGACCACTGCGTCCTTGCGTGAGAGCACATCCGAAACAGAAAGGTCGATCATGCGGCTGAAGGTAGCGGGGGGGCGGCAGGGCAATCGTCCCCCAAGGATGGGCGATGCACTCGATGGTCTCCCCGCCACTTTGGCAGCGAATTTGCGATGGAAGACCGCCCTGTTTTCTTCGGAAAATGCAGATGAACGCCGCCCCGACGGTGAGCCGTTCATTTGCGGCACGCCATTTGCTACGGCGGCGGTCTCATGATTCGTGGCATCCACCGATCAGCAGACCGCCT
>SYGP01000021.1 GCA_005799495.1 Planctomycetia bacterium | reverse complement strand
TCTGGTTCCGGCTCCTTTCGCACCTCGATCTGTGCAGTCGGAACGCGAGCGATGCGTGTGCGTTCCACAACGGGTTCTGCAGTTTCAGGCGACGCATCATCCACCGGGATTGTCAGACCACCCGGCTCAGGTCCAGGCACTTGGTCTTCGGGCAGATCACGCATGCCAAATGGAACGGGCGCGTTCTCCTGCGGCGGCGGCGCTTTCGCATCCTGAGTGTTCGCGCAACCTGCAATCAGGCTTGCAGTACCCGCTGAGATGACCAAGCGCAGGATCATGAGGGTGCATGATCTTACCCGTAGCATTACGAACGATGGGACTTGATGAACGGTGTGCGCTCGCGTTTCGATGCACTCTGATGGCTGGGATGCTGTCGATTGCAGCATGTTCGCAAGCACCGAAGTATCGGCTTCAGGATGGGGAGATGTACCCCTATGGCCCCGACAAGGCAGAAGTCCACACATTGTCGCGCCTTCAATCGGATGGATCTGGCATCGTTCACGGCGCGGTTGTGTTCATCGAGTTCCGCGATCTGGATGGGGAAACATGTCGTGGGGTCGGTGAGGTGGAGCTTGCGCTGGTGGTATCAGGGCGCGAGCCGTATTCCAAGCGGCTGCAGCTCGACAACACTGGAGAAAACATCGCGGTGTGGAACCGCGCAGTGCGAATGTATGAGGTGCCATTCACGATCGATCCGCCGCTCAAGGCAGACAGTCCCACCGCGGTGCGAGCCGATCTGAAGTGGACATGCGGAACGAAGCCCGTTGTCACGGACTCGGTTCAGCTGGCCGCGGTGCCGGCACAGTGAGTACCGCAGGCCTCTGCGGCGCAGCAGCCGGTGCCGCATTTTCATCGACTCGATACTTGCGTTCATACTTATCGCGAAGCAGCGTCTGATGACTCTCGAGCTGCACGGGGCTCCCGTCGATCCACGCGGCGGTCACGGATGATGTCACCTCCAAGGGATCGCCCGAGTGAAGCAGCAGCGAAGCGCTCCGCGCGGGAGCGATCGTGCCGTAACGGTCGGCAGCGCCGCACAGTTCGGCGGGAACCCGCGTGATGGCAGCAAGCGCCTCTTCACGCGGCATCCCAAATGCGGCAGCCATTGCTGCATGATGGGCGATGTTGCGGTCGTTGCTCGGTTCATCGCCGCAGGCGATTGCGACGCGGATGCCACGGGCAGCAAGGCGGGCAGGCAGCGTGTACGCCTCGTCATACGATTGGTGGGCGAATCGCGGCAGCTGAAGCGTGCCGAGAACGATCACGGGAACTTGATGCTGTACGAGCAAATCCGCAACGGCTTCGGCACCTTGGCCACCCACGATCACGGGGCGAAGCTTTCGCGCGGTTGCCCAGAGCACGGCAGACTCGATCTGCCCCGTGCTCGCCGCTGAAATCAGCAGTGGGCGTTCACCTGTCAGCACATCGGCGAGTCGACTGAAGCGCGCGTCGAGCGGTAGTGATGGGTCCGCGGCGCGTGCGCGAATCGCAGCCGCCGCCGCATCGAAGAAATCATCGAATCTCCGTAGCGAAGTCACGCGCTGTCGCTCCTGTTCCTTCGCACTCGTGCTCGCGTACCAGTTCGGCGCAGGCTCGGTCGCGGGCCACTGAATGAATGTGCCTGCGTCTGGCACGATGGTCATCTGCTCATTCGTCCAACCGTTCAGGCGGAGCAAGCTTGTTTCACCAGAGACTTGCCCACCTTGCGGGAACACCCAAGCGAGGAGAACGCCGCCGAGTCGCGCCACGGGAAACAGACTGCTGTCAGGATTGACGGCAACCCACGCGCTCACTTCAGGGTGGAACGGTCCAAACTCGCTCGTGTCATCCGTGGCACGAACCGCCTGCACTTCAATAAGTCCGAGCGTTGTGGCACTCGAGATGAACGCCGGCGTGATGTGTTTTCCACTGCCATCGATGCGAACGGCGTCCGCAGCAATCGACTGACCATCGGCCGCATGCGCTGCGCCTTGACCCACACACACGATGCGGTCACCCTGCAGGACCACGAATCCATCAGTCAGTACTGGCTGTGCAGCAATGGCTGTATGCACCGTGGCGTGTTCGATCACCGTCTGGCGCTGCGTGGCAGCGGGCGCGGGCAGCATGGTGCTCTGAGCCAGCGTCGCCGCAAGCGTGAGGGGAATCACTGCCATGGGTGTCCACATGATCATGGCGCAGCCTGCACGCATCCACAGTCGCCACGCGAGAAAATCGACTCGATGGGGCGGCCACTCCGCCACCAACCGAGGAGGAATGTTTCGCGTGCATCGATCATTCGACCCAGCAACCGTTGCGGAGGAGCTCCCGGCGGATCCATGGTGTCATCCTGTGCGTCTTCCGCCTCCTCGCCGTTCGGTGCATCGCCTGGGGAAGCCTGCGCTGCACCCCGACTGCCATCGCGCGAAGGACGCCGCGGCTTGCGCTCGGCCGCCATCGCCAGAATGAGTTCACGCCGTTCCTTCTCACGCTTTGGTCGAAGCGCCAGATCCGTGGCGCGATCGAAGTGAAGTGCACCATCGATCCAAGTCTGCTGACACACGCTCATCGGACTCAGTGGATCGCCCGACCACAGGGCGAGATCCGCATCCTTGCCCACTTCAATGCTGCCCGTGCGTTCACCCATGCCGATCTGGCGCGCGGGATGGATGGTGACGAAGCGAAGTGCGGTGGCAGGATCGAGCCCACCGTACTTCACCGCCTTGGCAGCCTCCACATTGAGCCGACGCGCCAGTTCATTCGAATCCGAGTTGAACGACACGACGACATCTTCACTATGCATGATCGCGCCCGCCCACGGAATCGCGTCCATCACTTCCATCTTGTACGCCCACCAGTCACTGAAGCAGGATGCACCGGCGCCATGACGAGCAATGGCATCGGCCACCTTGTATCCCTCGAGCACATGCTGCAGTGTTCCCACCCGGAATCCAAACTCATCCGCCAGACGCAACAGCATGAGGATCTCATCTTGTCTGTAGGAGTGGCAGTGAATGATCCGCGTGCCCTCCAAAATCTCGGCGAGCGTCTCCAGTTCGAGATCCTCTCGGACGGGCGCGAGACGCGCACGATCGGGATTCGACTGGAGTGACATCTGTGCCGCTCGGTACTCACGCGCCGCCTGGAAACGGTCGCGGAGATAAGCCTCGACACCCATCCGAGTCTGTGGGTACCGACCGCGCGGTCGCACGACATTCTCACCGAGGGCAAACTTGATTCCAGGTTTTGCGCTGCGGGCGGGCCACGAGGAAAGTGGGGAGCCCCACTTCAGCTTCACCACGCTGTTCTGTCCACCGATTGGGTTCGCGCTGCCATGCAATTGATTCACGCAAGTCACGCCGCCCGCGAGCTGTCGGTACCAGTTCACATCATCGGGATCGACAACATCCGCGATACGCACCTCCGCCGTGCAGGCCTCGGTCGCCTCGTTGACCGATCCCTCCACTCCCGTGTGGCTGTGGCAGTCGATCATGCCGGGTGTGAGATGCATGCCGCTGCAGTCGATGGTGCGAATGTTCGTGGGAGCGCTCAGAGCCTTTCCGACTGCAGCAATCCGTCCGCCCTGGACGAGCACATCGCACTCGCGCACGATGCCATCGGCGGCGCTTGTCCAGACAGTGGCAGACTTGAAGAGCACCTCTTCGGCGTGCGGCGGCGCTGGCTGACCAAAGTCGCCGAAGGGCGCGGTGACGGCGAGTGTCGGCCGTGGCGTTGGCCAGTCGTCCTCCTTCGGGTCGCCGTTCCCATCGGCCTTTGTGTCGTCGGGCTTTGCGGCATTCTCGGGCGCCACCGCCACCGCCGAGAAGATCACCCGCTTGCCGTCCTCGCACTCTGCTTCGAGCGTGATCACGCGTTCATCGCTGCGGAAATTGCAGCGCAGCAGACCTTGCAGATCAAGCGCCTTCCCATCGAGTATGCAGGAACCCAACAGGGCTTGGAGAAGCACCTGCCGCGCGCAATGCGTGTCGCGCTTTCCGCCATCGAGCAGGGCGGTGACGCAGAGTGTCCGTTTGCGCGTGTCGATTTCGAGCAAGCGTGTTTGACCTGATGGGAGCACGATCGACGCACGCGTTGGGCCCAGGAACTCCTGCGGTGCAGCGCCATCCGATCCGCCCGTGGTGTCGATCCGTCGTCCGTCCACCCACACCTGCACGATGCGCGACTTGGGCGCGAAGAGCTGTCCTTCGCTGATCGTCAGGTTCGCCGACTTGCCAACCTCGATCGTTCCAAGCGTGTCTGCCAGACCGAGGAGCGCAGCGGGTTCCGTGGTGAGTGCAGCGATCAGCTGTGGCTCGCTCAACCCAGCGACCATCGCATCGCGCACACGCGCAGGGAAATCGCTGCGCCGATCAAGGCGAGCCGTGGTCAATGACACGGGAACGCCTGCCGCAATGAGCCGTGATGGGTTCGAAGGCGCCATGGCCCACGCCGCCAGTTCCGTGAACGACAGGCTCTCCGACTGCCGCGCCGACGGCACTTCCACGGGGGCTGGAAAGCGAAGCGGTACGACGGCAGGAACCTTGTGCGCCGCGAACTCATCGAGGTGTCGGAACTCCTGTCCGCTCGCGAGTACGACCACACCAACGCCGCAATCGCGCCCGACTGCGCATGCGCGAAGGGGTTCGAGCCAACCCGCGCAGTCAAAGAAGACGCGGCCACCGTCCACAGCAGGCGCCAACGCATCGAGTGCCGGTGAAGCCGTGGGGGGCGCATTCACTTGCGGGTGGCGTTCCCATGCCCGTGCGCTTTCCTTTCGCCATCGAGCGTCACGGAGCGTCTGACGAAGAAGGGCAACGACCCCCATCTGCGATTGCGGGTAGATGCTCGTGCGATCGTCATCCCATCGAACGGGCATGTCGTCGCGCCCGCGGCTCATGCCGACGAAGGGACCGACTCCAGCACCGATGATGCGCATCGCATCCCGATCCTCGCCCAGCAGCACGACGCTGCCGCTGCCCCGAAAGATCCCATGACTCGGATAGAGCGCGGCCACGGTGAAGCCAAGGGAACGCAGCTCGCGCTCAAGTTCTTTCGTGGGCGGCGCAAGATCCTGTGCGCGAATCTGCGGGGTGACCTGGGGATTCCAGTGCGCTGCGGCTTCGCTCGCCGCACTCTTGGCGGCGGCGGTCGAGTCGATCATGAGGCACGGCTCGATGAGGCCAGCGGTGATGGTCCACGCTCGTCCATCGTGTTCCGTTGCGCCGGCTGGGACGGGCGTGGATGCACTGGGGCCGACCGCGACGATCTTGCCGTCACGCATCACGATGGTGCAGTCGGTCACCTTCCGATTTGGGTTGATGAACGCCGTCGCATGCGTGATGGCATCCCATCGGATGTCCGCGGGTCGCATGCCATTGTCGGGCGCAAGTTGTGCGGTCGCCTGCGAACTGCAGACGATCGACGCCGCGAAACTGCAGCGCAGGATCATCTTTCTCACGGGATGGAGAGTGTAGGGGTCGCGGAGGACAGGGCAGACGCGCGCATCCGCGCGGCGATCTCAGTGTCTGCGGCCGTCAATACTCGCGCAGTTCACCCAGCATTTTCTCAAGAGCTGCGTTCAATCGTTCGGGCGTGTCACACCGCCCCTCTGCGATCAGTTTCTTCATCTCCGCCACACGATCCGCTCGCACATCGGGCAGCGCCTTGATCGCCGCAACATGCTTCGCGACTGTGCCGTCGGCGAGGCGATCAAGACTCGAGGGAGTGGCCGTGACGGAATCGATCGGTGTTTCGGCGGGATCGCCGATGCCTCGCTTGGGCGCCTGAGTGTGCTTGGACATGACGCAACTCCTTCGACCGCCGCTTCAGGTCCATCTTCAGCATCGGCCCAACTGTTCCGCGACTTCCGTGTGGTGAGCCCGTAACGAACTCAACTATAGGGATCGTCACTTGTCGTTCCAAGACTTCAACAATTCAAAGATCGATGCTGCGGCGAGTTATGATCCTGTCGTCATGGAAGCCTCCCAGGCATCTCGGGTCGGATCATCGCCCGCGCATTGGACGGCTCTGCTGCTGGCGATCGCATTTTTTGCAGGAGGATGCAACTCCGCAGGCACAAAAACCAGCAAGGACGCAACCAAAGAGCAGGATCCCCAGTCTCTTGCTTTCGATGGTGATCTTGATCTCGATGAGCCGCCCGTCACCAAGTCACCCTTGGGCAGTACCGACGGGTCTCGCAGTGGAACCGCCAAGGTGGATCCGAGCGATGGATCGGGGGCGAAGGGGTCCTTTTCGATCCCGGGGAGCCCAGGAGGGGCGGGCGCATCGAGTGCCGACCGCCGCGGGGCCGGGTCCGCAGTGGATCGAGCGAGACCAGCAGGTGCGACCAGTGCAGGGAGCAGCGACACCGTCGTTGGCGATGACAAGGGTGGTCGCTGGGGCGTTCTTCTGCTGAGTTTCACTGGCGAAGAGCATCTCGAGTCGGCGAAGGCCGCATGCCGACAGCTTCGGCAGCGCTATCCGCTTCTCAAGGATTCCTACGTTCGCGAGAAGTCCAATGGATCCGTGGTGCTGGTCGGGCGTTTCACGGCGGTCGATGATCCTGCAGCGAAGCCGCTTGCCAGGCAGGTGCAGGCCTTGCAGGATGGTGACGAGCGTCCATTTGCCCGTGCATTCCTGACAAGGGTCGAGCCAGCGAAGCGCGGGTCGAGCGGTGCGCTCGAACTGCGTCGACTGCGAGAGGAGAACCCCGATGTCCGCGAGCTGTATTCCCTCGAGGTCGCCGTCTGGAGCGACTTTGGTTCTGGGGAAATCTCGCTAGATGAGATTCGGCGTCAAGCGGAGGCGTACACGAAGAAGTTGCGCGCGCAGGGCTACATGGCGTTCTACCAACATGACGATGACAAGCGCATGAGCATGGTCACGGTCGGAGCATTTGGCAAGGACGCCTATGACGCGAAGACGATGGTGTACTCCGATGAAGTCGAGGCGATCCGCAAGAATTTCTCGAAGTTGCTCGTGAATGGCGAGGAACTGCTGCGTCCCGTGATGCGTGGATCGAAGGAAGTGACGCCCGAGCGACCCATCTTGATTCTGGTGCCCAACTGATGGCAACGCGACAGCCGTCCAAGAAGGGAACGCGACCGCGATCGGCAGAGGAGCCGCTGCCCACAGGCGGCGATGCGTGTGTTGCGGCGATGGCCAGCACAGCGATCGATCATCCACTGCTTGGCATGGAACGCGTGTTCGGCACGCTCGGATCAGCCCTTGCATCGGGTCACTGCCCTCATGCATGGATCTTTCACGGTCCGAGCGGGATCGGCAAATGCACTTCGGCCATGCGCTTCGCGGCCGTGCTCGTCGACCCGCAGTCCGGCAGCGCCGAACGCGCGGCCTGTGCACCCCTGCGGCAGTCGCGCAGTGCCGATCTCCTTCGAGCGGGAACGCATCCCGATGTGCATCTCATTCGCGCTGAACTGGCAGGATCGAGCGCAGACAGGGAACTCCGCGATCGAAAGCAGGTGAACATCCCGGTGCAACTGCTGCGCGAGCACATGATCGGCGGCACCAACAGTTCGGGCGGACAGATGGAGGGAGCCGTCTTCAAGTCCAGCGTGTTGGGCGCGGGCAAGGTGTTCATCATCGACGAGGCCGAACGGCTCGAAGCAGATGGGCAGAATGTCCTGTTGAAGGTTCTGGAGGAGCCGCCACCGGGCACATTCATCGTGCTGGTCACGAGCAGCCTGGATCGTCTCTTGCCGACGATTCGCTCGCGCTGCCAGTCGATCGGCTTCTCCCCCTTGCGCTCTGAGCAGATGAAGCAGTGGCTCGACGCCCGCCTCGGTGAAGTGACGGGGTCGCACCGCGCATTCGTCGAGCAATATGCGGCGGGTTCACCGGGTGCGGCCGTGACCGCCGTTGCGATGGACTTGCAGTCCCTGCATGACAAGATCGTTCCCATGATGGAACGATTCGAGCGTGGCGGGTGTCCGCTGGAGTTGGCGGACCTCATGAATGACTTCGCTTCCGAGGCTGCAGAGGCGGTGGTGAAGACGAATGAGCATGCAAGCAAGGAGGCGGCAAATCGTCGCGCTGCCGCCATCGTGTTCTCGGTGATCGGTGCAGAGGTTCGGCGCCGCATGCATGCTGCCCGGACGCAGCCGCAGCGACTTCGATATTGGGCGCGCGTGCCGATGGTGATCGCAGAGACCGAGCGAATGCTGCAGGCGAATGTCAATCAGAAGCTGGCGTTGGCAGAGTTCGTATCGGCATGGGCTGCGCTGGGTCCTTCGCTCGGCGAACCCAGCGGCGGCGTGGCGCGGGGGCACCGTGCATGAGCGAGTCGCTCGAAGTGGAGCGTGTGTTCCTCTTGAGCGGAATGCCGGACATCGGTGTGGTGGAACGCTGGCGGATCGAGCAGGGGTATCTCGGCGGCGCGGAGCCGATGGGTGGACGACTTCGCCGAACCACGATGCCCGACGGGTCAGTGGTGCATCACCACACGCAGAAGCAGGGGGTTGGTCTCGTTCGGATTGAACGGGAGACGCAGATCGGCAGCGATGTCTTTGCTGCGCAGTGGGGCGACACTCTTGGCAGGCGAGTGAGCAAGATCCGTCACCGCGTGCCGAGCGACGGATTGCTCTGGGAAATCGATCAGTTCACGGAGCTGCCGCTGGTGTTGGCGGAGGTGGAACTGCCGGATGAACACCATGCGCTGCAGATTCCATCGTGGTTGGAGCGCGTGATCCGCCGCGAGGTGACAGACGACGGGCGATATCGCAATTTCATGTTGGCCGTTCACGGACTGCCCGATGAGTTGGGAACGCGATAGACTCTGCGGCCTCGGAAGAACCCCCATGACCATGTTCCAGTGCAAGATCGTGACGCCCGCCGACTCAGTGCTTGATGAGGAAGCGAAGTATGTGACCTTCCAGGCATTCGACGGACAGCGCGGCGTCATGCGCGGTGCTTCGCCGTTTCTCGCCAAGCTCGGTGGAGGGCAGTGCCGAATCGATACCGCGTCCGGCACGAAGCGGTATGTCCTGAATGGCGGATTCGCACAGATGAACGCCAACACGCTCGTGTTGCTCGCCGATGGCGCGGAAGATGTGGATTCGATCAAGTTCGAGGAGGCAACGAAGCGCGTGTCCGATGCCGACGCGAAGGTGACGGCGCAGAACGACAAGCCGCTGACATTGTCGCAGCGGGAGAAGATCGAGTCGGAGCAGTCGCTCGCGCGTGCGCGTGTCGCGGCTGTGCGCCGGGCGTGATCATGGTTGGACCAGGGAAGTCCGCGGAGCCGCCGCAGCCCGCTGCGCGGGGGGACAGCCCGGCGCAGGTGGATGGTTCACAAGAGAATGTTGCGCTGCAGCCCGAGGTTCCGTGTGCCGATCAGCCTCTTGCGCGGCGCATTGAAGCGCTTGTCTTCGCGGCAGATCGTCCACTCCCCGATGCGCGCATCGCGGACCTGCTTGGTATCGCGGAGCAGTCGAAAGTCGGTGCAGCGATCCGCGAGGCGATCGAGACGCTGAATGCTGGATATGCAGCATCGGCGAATGCGTTTCGAATAGAACAGGTCGCGGGCGGCAGGCAGGTGCTTACGCAGCCGAACTTCGCGCCCGTGGTGGCTCGCCTTCGCGGAGAGCGGCAGCAAGCGCGATTGACCCAACCTGCTATTGAAACACTCGCCATCATCGCCTATCGCCAACCGATCCAGCGCTCGGAGATCGAGGCAATCCGTGGCGTTGCATGTGGCGAAGTGCTCCGCGGGCTGCTCGAGCGGCGCTTGGTGCGGATTGCCGGGCGCGCGGAAGAGCTCGGTCGTCCGATGCTGTATGGCACGACGAACGAGTTCCTGAAGGTGTTCGGACTGGGCACGCTGGCAGACCTGCCGCAGTCTCGCGAACTCAAGGCCTGAATCCCTTCCAGCGGCAGATGGGGTGAAAAAACCCCCGACCGCTTGGAAGCGTCGGGGGCTGCACACGAAATCTGCTTCTGTCGATCAGCGGCTCGGCTGTTTCAGCGCCGCCGTCGCCGCCGTCCGAATGCTCCCGCGAGGGCGATCAGTGCCACGGCGCCAGGGTTGGGAACCGCTTGGAAGGCGACGGTGCTTGAAAAACTCGCCTCGGACCCCGCGGACATCCTGAAGTTCAGGCGGATCGAGATGTTGGAGGCTGCTGATGTGGGCACCACAACTCCAGAGAAGTTGGCGTTGCCCAGTGAAATGATCTGGAAAGGCTGTGCAAAGACGAGTGTGTTGTTGAACTCGCTTCGCGCGGGCGTGCCATCCACGAGCGCAGCCCACAGAGGTACGGTGCTTGTCAGGCTGCCGAGCGCAGTTGAGGCGTTCAGGAACTGACCGCCGACGGAGCCGCTGATTGTCAGTGGGCCTGCGGCAGAGCCGGTCATTCCGATTGTGATCGAGAAGTCCTGGGCAGACGCGCTTTGGTTTCGGACAACAAAGTTGCCGTTGGTGAACCCACTGTTCGTGACAGGATTCCATCCTTGCGTGTTGTCGGTCCAGCTGACCGAAGCGCCGCCCGCCGTCCACGCACCGGTGGCCGACCATGTGGTGCTCGAAACTGGAGTGACTGTGTTGGTCGGTGTTGAACTGCCAGCAGTGGATAGCACCGAGGCGGTAAAGCCCTCAAGGGAAAATCCGCCGAGAGCTGGTCCGCTGATGAGCAAACCCGAGAGCAGTGCTGCTCTGGGTAGCAAAGTTGACATTGGGGTCTGGATCAACCTTTTCCTTCCCATCGACTTGACTGGCGCACTATCTGCGCATCAATGATGTATTGGCTCGCGAGGAGCCGCACCGACTTCTTTTCCGTGATTCCAATCCCAGGAAGCCGCACACAATGAAGGCAGCTGGGGCGGGGATTGGGTTGGCAACAAAGACGCTTGAGAACGAAACGGAATCGCCCGCACTCAATGAGAATGCGAATCGAATTCCGATCGTGGAGTTGATTGCGGGGCCCGAGACTGGAACTGGGAATCCAAAGGATCCGTCGGAGAACGAGGTCGTTCCATTCGCGGCTGTCACCTGTTGGAACGCATTTGCCATCAGTGCTTGGACAACCGACTGATCAGCAAGGGCCGAGTAGACGGAGCCCCCGTTGATCGAAGTCAGGAGTGCGCTTCCAGATCCGTTGGAATCTGTGAGCGTTCCGCTCACCTGTCCCGAGAGCAAGCTCGCCGCGAGGGGTGGGCTGATGGACAATGAAAAGTCGAGGAGGTAGTCGCGCGCGAGATCCGACTCATTGGTCACAGTGAATGTCCCTGTGATAAACGGATCGGGGTCTACCAAGTAAATCCATGAGAGTGTCGTGCCGGTGTTGCCGTGGTAGCTGCCTTGATACAGCCACTCGGTTGGTGCAACTTGCACGACCGAACCGAAGTCGGAGGCCAGTCCGCCACCCGCGACACCTTCTGATGAAAGCAAGAAGGCGAATGGGGGTGCCGACACAGTGCCCAGCGCGGTAGCCGCGCAGAGAAGCGAAGCGCCAACCGAGGCGTAGCTAAAGTGATAGATGGATTGCATGCCTTTTCCCTGTTCTTGACGTATCCAAAGCGCAACAGAACTATCCCCTAGACGCCCAAAGATAAACCGGCAATGCCGCATTGGCTAGTTCAAGGCGCGTGATTTTCATGAAAATCAGCACGCGCAAGGCGTTCAGACTGAAGTCGATGCGGAAGGCAAGGCGCGATTGGGTGCTGCATGAGCAGCCTGCGACTGTGCAAATGCGGTCAGAGCAGAACCCATTTCGCGAACCGAAACGGCAGTTCGAAATGACTCTCGAAGCGCCTTCCCGTTCTGAATGGTCTTTCCATACCAGGCCATTCGGAGCTTCATCATGTGGAGCGCATGGCGTTCTGAGTAGTTCTGGGCACTGAGAAGCTCCAGGTGCCGACCAATCATCGATATTTTATCGGACACAGATGGCTCCTGCAGGAGTGACGGATCTGGCTTCGGCATCTGCAGCAACTCCCACGCATGGCGAAAGATCCACGGGGTGCGCAGTGCGGCGCGCCCGATCATCACGCCCTGGCAACCTGTTTGGCGCAGCATCGAGAGGACATGCATCGGTTCGGTGATGTCACCGTTTCCAATGACGGGAATGCCGCGGACGGCGCTGACCACCTCGCCGATTCGCGCCCAGTCGGCATGTCCAGAAAAGAACTGAATCGTCCACCGACCGTGCACAGTGACCGCTTGAATGCCGATGGACTCGAGATCGCGCGCGAGCCGAGGCGCCACGAAATGTTCTGGATCCCAACCGAGTCGCATCTTTGCCGTCACGGGAACGCGCCCTCCAGAGTGGCGTTCCACTGCCTTCACGATTCTCTCGGCGAGAAGCGTTGTCGCACTGCAGTCACGCAGCAACAATGATCCGCCGTGCTTCTTCGCAACCTTGTCCACGGGGCAGCCCATGTTGATGTCGATGAGGCGCGCGCCATGATCGACTGCCCAGCAGGCAGCCTGCGGCAGCGGATCATCGCCATTGCCGTAGAGTTGCATGCCGCAGGGATCGTCGGCGGGGCAAGTCGCCGCAAGTTCAAGGGTCTTTGCTGATCCGTTGAGAATGGCGCGCGAGTTCAGCAGATCCGTGCTGGCGAGCCCAACGCCACCCTGTTCTCGGCAGAGCAGGCGAAACGGAAGGTCGCAGTGCCCCGCTATCGGCGCGAGCAGCAGCGGAGTCTTCAGTGTGAGCGGTCCGATGCGAAGCACCGGAGCATTGTCCTCTACGATGCGCCCATGCCAACCCTCTTTCGTCTGGGAATCCTCCTTTGTGGCGTCGTTGCGCCGCTTCTCGGAGGCTGCTCCAACCAGTTCCTGAGCTGTTATCAAGGCGATCGGTTCCCGGCCACGGAAACCGTACAGGTCGTCGCCGCGCAGCCCGCAGGCAGTGGGCTGATTGGAACATCCTCCTTTTCTGCGGGTGCAGGCTTTGGTGAACCTGAGGCGATTGCAGCTGCGTGTGCAGTCGGGGCAAACAGTGTGCAGTGGGGGAAGGGGCTCGACGACGGACGACGACCAGCGGGCGAGGGAACGGTGTCCTCCTCTCTGACACCCATGCCCCCGACTTCGTCGTGGTCACCCGCGCAGCCGGGCGGACAGCTCTACCGCTACGTCGCACGCTTTTATCGCGCGGGCGTTCCCAATTCGCCAAGAGCGACACCGATCGAAGATGTGCCAAAGCATGGCGACGCGAGTCAGTTCACGGAAGACTCGACGGCTGCGACCAAGGAAGCATCGGGTCGATGAGCGAGTCGCAGGCGAAGACGCGGTCCCGCTTGCGCCCCGTGACTTCCCGCAGCGAGCCGCGTGAGACGAACTTTTCGATGATCGCCTGAGCCGCGCGGAATGTGATGTCGAGCGTACGGGCCGCATCGCTGACGGTGACCTGCGGGCGTTCAACGAGGGTGTGCGCGAGAAGAACGCAGTGTCGCGGCGCGCGCATGGCTTCCGCAACATGGATGAGTTGCGTGCGCGCGGCATCGAAGCGGAGCAGCAAAGCCTGCAGTTGATGGGCCTCGTCTGCAACAAGCCTGAGCCAGAATCGATGCCACATGGCGAATCGCTCGCGGTCGAGTGCGATGCTGAGGAGGCGTCGGTGCTCTGCGCGAGAGTCGTTGCATGTGGGAGTGCCCGCAACCATCGGGACCGCAGTCGCCGCCGCAGCGCTCACCATGGATGCAGCATGCGTGTGCGCGACAGTGAGGGACGATTCGCCGAAAGGCTGCAGCAGGGTGAAGAGCCAGATCGTCCACGACGCGCCGCACAATGTGCGATGGAGGAGAGCTCCGTCATCGCTGTCGCCGTGTGTATGGCCCGTCGTACTCTCTCGAAGAGCTCGCTCCCACTTCGGCATGATTGTGGCGAGCCACGCTGGCGGAGCAGGCACATGTGCGATGCCAGTCTCACCACCCGAAGCAGCACCGAGCCACGCCTGCGTCGTGCGAATCGAAGGACTGGATCCGTGGAGTGAGTAACGAAGCAGAAGCCTCGCCTTTGCGGCAGCGCGCCACTCCGCCGCATCGATCCATCCAGCGAGACGCCCCACCGCAAGCAGCGCACTCGCGGACTCGTGGCAGGGGGCGATCTGCGGCAACTCCATGTGCGGTCGAAGCGCCCATGTCGTGACTGGAAGTCGCCGAACAATCTCGAACGAACCGAGATCACTGATCGGCTGACGGTCTGTCGTACGCGGCGTGAGGTGTTGGGGAGAAATGCTCATTGCAGGGAAGCGAGGGAAAGTACATCAGTGGCCCAAGCCGTCGACGATCCCCTCTTCAATGCGGTAAAGCCCCAGCAGAAATCGCCCAACCCGGAAGGGTTCGATCCGCAATCTGCCTCGGATGGTGCCGAAGGAGATGAGGTGTCGCCCGCGAATGGGAATGGACTGAACGAGTGTCGCCTCGATGCAGTCGAACGCCGTGGGTGGCGTGCCAATGCAGCAGCCGTCCCATCTGTTTCGCATCACGAGCAGTTCCGAAGTGCGATCGACCGCCACGGGCGGCGCGAGATAGCCGCTGATTTCCACATGTGTTCCGTCATACCTCGCGATCTCGGCTGGAACCGTGATCGTGCCATCGGCACTCGCCCCTCGCTCAGCTTCCATCAGCAGCGCCCAGTTCAGTCGGTAAGGATCGCGCTCGGATCCCGTGCCATGTGTTTCGATCGTCTCCGTGCTCCGGACATCGCTTGGCGGCGCATCCACGGTTGGCTTGCGCGCCGGAAGCAGCCAAGCGGCTGCAGCGATCAGCAGGAGAACGGGCATCCAGAATCGTCGCACGCGGCTTTCCTACGCCTTCAGAAGTGCGCGAATCGCTTCGACACACGCATGCACGCTCGATTGATCCGTTCGCAGATGAAGGGCAGGAGCGGTCGGCGGTTCATACGGCGCACTTACGCCGGTGAATGAGGGCAGATCACCGCTGCGCGCGCGCGCGTAGTGCCCCTTGGGATCACGCGACTCAGCGATCTGCACGGGCGCATCGATGAAGACTTCGTGGAACAACACCGATGCATGCTCGTGGCGGCTTCGGACAAGCGCGCGGTCATCGGCCATCGGGCTCACCATGCTCACGACCGCAGTGGAACCACTCTCGGCGATCAGGAGCGCCGCCTCGCCGGCACGCCGCACCGCTTCGGCACGACCACTGGCGGAGAAATCAAGTCCTGCGTTCAATCCATGTCGGAGCGTGTCGCCATCGAGCACGATGCAGGGCGTACCGTCGGCGAGAAGCGCGCCTTCGAGTGCGAGGGCGATGGTGGTCTTGCCCGAAGCGGGGATGCCCGTCAGCCAGATCGTGCAGCCTCGTCGCCCAAGTCGAGCAAAACGATGCGCTGCCGCGAGTTTTGCATGCGGCACGGCATTCGGAGTTGGGCGTGGAGCGTTCACGGTGATCTCTGCGCGATTTCGAGTGGAGCCGACGAAGCATGGAGCGTAGTCCAATTGCTAGGCTTCTCACAGATGCTTGATCGGCGTTGGACCCATCTCGAAGATCTCGAAGCAGAGGCGATTCACATTTTTCGTGAAGCGGCAGCGGGCTTCGAGCGCCCCGTCCTGATGTATTCCATCGGGAAGGATTCGACCGTGCTGCTGCATCTGGCGCTCAAGGCTTTCTGGCCGGCGAAGCTTCCATTTCCCCTGCTGCACATCGACACGACATGGAAGTTCCGCGAGATGATTTCGTTCCGCGACGAGATGGCTCGCAAGCACCAGCTCGATCTTCGTGTCCATACGAATGCGGAGGGGCTGCGACAAGGCATTTCACCGATCACGCATGGGAGCCGCGTCCATACCGATGTCATGAAGACGCAGGCGCTGCGCCAAGCGCTCGAAGCGGGACGCTACGACGCGGCCCTCGGCGGCGCGCGGCGCGACGAGGAACGCAGTCGGGCGAAAGAACGCATCTTCAGTTTTCGCGATCGCAATCATCGCTGGGATCCGAGGCGGCAGCGTCCAGAGTTGTGGAACATTCCCAACACTCGCGTGCATGAGGGAGAGAGCATGCGCGTGTTCCCACTGTCGAACTGGACGGAGTTGGATGTGTGGCTGTACATCCTGCAGCACCGGTTGCCGGTCGTGCCTCTGTACTTTGCGAAGCCGCGTCCTGTGGTCGAGCGCGATGGGCTGCTCATCATGCGCGATGATGATCGGCTCGAGTTGCGCGCGGGCGAGCGCGTTCAGGAGCGCGTTGTTCGCTTCCGAACACTTGGGTGCTATCCGCTGAGCGGCGCCGTGGAAAGCAGTGCAGACACGCTCGAAAGGGTTGTCGAAGAGATGTTGCGCGCACGCACGAGCGAGCGGCAGGGTCGGCTGATCGACCACGATCAGTCTGGCAGCATGGAGGAGAAGAAACGCGAGGGCTACTTCTGATGTCGTCGCTGTTGAACGAGGGCGAGACACTCGGTGGATTCCTCGATCGATACCAATCGATGGAGTTGCTGCGTTTTCTCACATGCGGATCCGTCGATGACGGGAAGAGCACCCTGATCGGTCGCCTCTTGCACGACACGGACCGTGTGTACGACGATCATCGCAAGGCGTTGGAGGAGGACAGCAAGATCCACGGCACACAGGGGGGCAAGGTGGATCTTGCGCTGCTGGTCGACGGTCTCAAGGCGGAACGCGAACAGGGCATCACGATCGATGTGGCGTGGCGCTACTTCTCGACGGCGCGGCGTAGTTTCATCATCGCGGATTGTCCGGGGCATGAGCAGTACACGCGCAACATGGCGACGGGCGCGAGCCACTGCCAGTTGGCGATCACGCTCATCGATGCGCGTCATGGCATGACGCGGCAGACGCGGCGCCATGCGTTCATCGCTGCACTCCTCGGACTGCCGCAGATGGTTGCCGCGGTCAACAAGATGGATCTCGTTGGGTGGGATGAAGCGTGTTTCCGCGCCGTGGAGCGGGACTTTTTCGCGTGGTGTGCGCGGCTTGGGACTCCCGAGCCAACGGTGGTGCCGATCAGCGCGCTGCATGGGGACTTCATCGTGCATCCTGGTGCCCATGCACCCTGGTATCGCGGACCGACGATTCTTCAGTTGCTCGAGGGCGTGCCCGTGATGAAGCCATCGGCCGATGCGCCGCTGCGCCTTCCCGTTCAGCAGGTGATCCGCCCTTCGCTGGACTTCCGCGGCTTTGCCGGGCGCATCGAGTCGGGCAGCATGGCCGTGGGTGACCGCGTGCAGATCTTGCCGTCCGGTCGGCAGACGCGCATTGCACGCATTGCGCGCGATCCATCCGATGGTGGCGATCTGCAGTCGGCGGCAGCACCGCGCAGCATCGTCGTCACGCTTGCCGATGAGGTGGACTGCAGCCGAGGCGATGTGATTGCGTGTGTGGGCGGCGCCCAGCAACCCGTCGCATGCACTTCGATCGAGGCGGATCTGGTTTGGATGGATGAAACGCCGCTCGTGGCAGGCGCATCGTTCCTGATGCGCATTGGAACGCGCACTGTGCCGGCGACGGTCGTTCGCATTCGGCATGTCGTGGATGTCGACACCCTTGCGCAGCACATGCGCGATTCGCTGGAGTGGAACGAGATCGGACGCGTGGACATCGTCACGCAGCAGCCGATCATGGTGGAGCCGTATCGACAGATGCGATCACTCGGCGCGCTCATCCTGATCGATCGCGTGACGCATGCCACAGCCGCCGCAGGCATGGTGCGGAGCGGCGATCCCCATGAACCCAGTCCGCGCCGTGCGCACTGGGCGACGCATCCAGCGCCCACGATCGAACCGCCCGCGAGTCGGAACGCAATCGAAGCGGTGGAACGCGCGTCACGGTGGCGGCAGCGACCCGCCGCGATCCTGCTGTTTGGCCCGCCAAAGTCAGGGAAGACGCGCCGCGCCTTCGCGCTCGAACGCCACTTGTGGCAGCAGAGCCACGCGGCGATGGTGCTCGATGGACAGGCGCTTCGTGGGGGGCTCAGCCGCGATCTCACCTTCAGCGACGAGGACCGCAGTGAAAACCTTCGTCGGGCTGCGGAGGTTGCACGACTCCTGCTCGATCAAGGGATGGTCGTCATCCTCAGCATGGTCGCACCGCAGTCGGCGGCGCGAGAACTGGCGCGCGATCTCATCGGATCAGATCGTTTTCTCGCCATTGACTGCTCCGGAGCGGGCGAAGATGATGCGGCGCTGTTCCAAGAGGTGGAATCGTTCATCCGTCCCGACCGAACACCTGGCGCAGGATGAACGGCAATACCTGATGGGCAGGCACTTCGAGTTCATCGGAGTCCGTGTCGTCGACCATCAGGACGGGGCGGAGTGCGTGAGCACCCTCGATCCGTCCATGCGATCCGCGCACCAGTGATGCATCGAGCGGGATGACATCCAGGAGCGCACGCTGGCCGAGCCGTCTCTGCAGAAGCCGCAGCGCGATTCGCGCCTTCGGAAGCGTGAGTTGCGGATCCAGGAAGAGCTCGCACGGGTCGTAGCCCGGCTTGCGGTGGATGTCGACAGTCCGCGCGTAGTCGGGCGCGAGTGCATCATCGTTCCACCAGGGATAGGCAAACCAACTGTCGCTTGCGGCGATAGCGACAAGATCTCCGGCGCGGCGGTGCGCGATGCCCGCCGACTGTTTCGATCCTTCGTCGAGGACCTCTGACACGCCTGGCGTACCCCGCAGGAGTTCGGCCACCGCGCCTCTGTCCTCGGCGTGTGCCAGATGAATGTGCGCGACCTGATGATCGCATACGGCAAACGCCCGTGATGCGCCGACATCGGCATGTTCGCGCCCGAGTTCGCTGCGTACCGAGAGAAAGCCTGCGCCCCGAAGCACTCGATTGAGATGCACGGGGCGTTGGACCGATGCGATCCCGTACTCGCTCAACACCATGACTCGAATGCCGCGGTCATCGAAGAAGCGCAGCAGGACACCAAAGACTTCGTCGATCTCGCGGAGATCAGCGCGGAGGTGTGGGTTTGCCGCATCGCCACCGAGCCGCTGCAGCGGGTAGTCCAGGTGGGGGAGGTAGACAAGCGTGATGGTCGGTTCATGACGCGCAACGGTCAGCATGGTGGCGCGCGCGATCCACTGCGTCGATCGGATGTCCGCGGCGGGACCCCAGAAGTGGAAGAGGGGGAATGCACCGAGTTCCGTTTGCAACTCATCGCGCCACTGGGAGGGTGTCGTCCAGATGTCGGGCACCTTTCGACCATCCGCGCAATAGACGGGGCGCGGTGTCACAGTGATGTCCGCGCCAGAGTGCATCGCGTTCCACCAGAAGAGATTCGCCGTCGAGACCCGCGGATCGCGGCGCCGCGCGATTTCCCAAAGCCGCGGACGCTGGACCAGAGCGGCGGACTGCTTCCAGAAGTGCACCTCATTCAAATCACGGTCGAACCATCCATTTCCCACGATTCCATGTTCGCAAGGGCGCGTGCCCGTCAGGATGCTTGCTTGAACGGTGCTCGTGACAGCAGGCAAGTCGGGTACCAAGGATCGGATCCCGCCACAGCGGCGCGCGAATGCGACGAGATTCGGGGTGCATGTTCCAAGCAGATGCGGCGTCAGACCGACCACATTGAGGATCGCAAGGCGCTGTGCCACGGCGGTGAGAGGGTAGGGCGGGCGACCGTCGCGTGGTCAGCTGCCTTCGGACTTGCGCTGCAGTCTTCGCGTGGTGAACCACAGTCCGACGCAGACCGGCAGCAGCAGCGGTTGTCCCAGCACGGTGCAGAGACAGCCGTCAAGGATCGCAAGCGCTGCGATGAGCGCGCCCACGCCAGCGGGTCGACGCGAAGGATGGTTGATGGCAGCGGCGAGTCCGCGCATCGAGATCCACACGAAGCCCGCGGCCGTCACGACCGCAAGGGCGCTGATGAAGATGACTCCTCCTCCCAACCTGCCGATGGACAGCATCAGCAGAACGATGGCCGGGAGCAGCCCAATCGCCGCCATGAACGGCAGCCTTCGCCGAAGCGCCTCGGGAATCGGACGGCTGCACACGGGAGCATGCACCGCGAGATCGCAGCCACACTCGCTGCAACGCCCCGCCGCGACATCATGCAGCTGGTGATTGCAGCGTGCGCATCGCGCTTCGGTGAAATGTGCATCCACTTCGCGGCGCGCCACGATGGACAGCATGAGCGTGTGCAGCGCAATCGCGAGTGGGGGCAGCACCAGGATCGGAGTGATTGCCGCCGCCTTCAGGGAGAGAAGTCTTGTATCGAGTGAGCCTGCCCGCGCAAGGACTGCAGCGCACACGCACACGGGAACCAGCAGTCGGCATGCCGCGAGCAGGAGCACCGACCAGCCAGTCCGTCGATGCAACAGGTTGTAGGCGGTGGCGGCCATCGCCAAGAGGAGCACGGGGATGGTCGTGGCGCGCCAGCCGATCCGAATCTGCTCCGCGCGGTCAGGCTCGAAGCCAGTGAGGTCGAATGGATCCCTCAGCAGCATCACGGCGATCCACACCGCCATTCCGATGAGTGAAACCGCGACCCAGACTCGTCCGATCTGATGCAGTACGGTCGAGTGCGATCGTTTCGCCCTTTCGAGGGTCCAGACGCCGATGAGTGCGGCAACAGCGAGCGGAACGATGCCGCTTGTCATGCCGACGCCAAATGACAGACCGATGGTGAGCAGTGTGATGAACGCCGTCCACGCAGCCGCGAGCCTGATTCGCCCACTCGCCACGGGGCGCATGGGCCGTTCGATGGCATCGACATCGCGGTCGACGATGGCGTTCAAGACCATGCCGGCGAAGTAGATCGCACACATCGAGCACACGACATCCATCCATCCTTCAAAGATCAGCCCGGGATAGGAAAGCTGGGCACGAACGGCACCGGCCATCGCAAGGCCGACCAAGCAGTCCGCCAACACCGTCGGCGTGTTGGATGCGCGCAGGAGTGCCATCCACTCCCCAAGCGCACCTCTGGTCGTGTTCGGCTGGGAACTCATGATCGGAGAAGTGCGTTCAACCGTTGCTGGGTCCATGTCAGTTCATCGGCAATGCCGTGGGCCAAACTGTCGCGGCGGAGATCAATGGGCAGCGCATCCCAAGCATACGTCTCCACTTCAAAGAGGCGCACGCCATCACTTGGTTCGATCGCCTCCAAGCACGCATCGATGTCGCGGTGAGTCGTGCTGAGCGGACCGATGAACTCGCAGTCGACTGGGACATGGAAGTGGACGCGCCAGACGCCGTCGGGCGCATTCTCGAATGCGTCCCCGAGGTCTTCGAAGAAGTGAACCTTGGCTGCCCCATCGAGCACGCAGGTCTGGTGAAGGAATCGCGGTTCATCGAAGTTGCGCAGCGCTCGGAACGCGCGTTCGGATGCATCGCATGCGAGCGCGCTCGACACCTGGATCTTGCCGATTCGGACTCCAGCGCGGCGATAGTTCGCCAGCACATCCGCTTGTGACTCGAACATCACTGCGGCATGACACACATCATGGCAGAGACGCACATGGCGCATTGGATCGGGCAGGTCGGCACTGGGGCGAATCGCCTGGGAGAAGAAATCGATGACATCCTGTGATCGTTGGAGGACACATCCCGGCTCTGGTTCGATGTCGAGGTGAATGCAGAGGCCCGTGCGATCTTCGATTGCTCGGAGATGACGCGCCACCTGATCGATGTGTGCGGCAGCAATCGCGGCATCCTGTCCACAGCCGTCGTGCTGGAATCCACCGCGCCATGCGATCGGCAATGTGGAGATCGACGCTTCGCGCACGGGTGTTGCGCCCGATGCGCCGAGACTGCCGTCACCGCAGAGCACGGCGAGAATGTCCGCGAGCGCAGTCGTGTACTTCGCGCGCCGTGGATCGCGCCAGTCCGGTTGGTAGACGGACTTCTTGACGGTCGCGGCACGAAAGTCGCCAAAGGGGAAGCCGTTGAGCGTGAAGACGGAGAGCGCCCGCTCGCCAAGCCAATCACGCAGTCGCGCTGCGCCATCGTGTTCAGCAAGAACCTCCTGCGCAGCCTGGGCGCTCAGCCACAGTCCGATCGGGAGCGGTGAAGCACCGCCGCGCAATCTGCGCACCGCGACCGCATGGCGTTCCAGTCCATCGAGCGTCTGTGCAAGCGACGGACCGCCATGCACATTCGTGCAGTAGCCGAGTATCGGCGCAGTCATCGTGTGACCGAGGCGTTCGAGTACTCACGCGCAGCATGTACCAACCGCGCCAGGATCCCATCGCCCATCGTGGCATCCGTCGTGCGTTCCGGATGCCACTGCACGCCCACATAGAAGTGGCGCTTGGGCGATCGAATGGCTTCGAGGATGCCATCGTCACTCCACCCGATCGCATCGAACGATCCTGGTTCGGCGAGAGCCTGGTGATGCCAGCTCGCGACGGGTCCGCTGCCCATCGCGCTCTCGACCGCATGCACATGGTCGAATCTGTGCCGATCGGCATCAGGCTTGAGATCGTGCAAGTGCTGAATGAGCGGACAGCCCGCATACACACCCATGAGCTGCATGCCCAGACAGATACCGAGCACGGGAAGTTCCGGCTGCGCATCGAGCGCGCGAAGCAAGGCAAACTCCGCAGCCTGTCGAGCAGGCTCCATCACCTGCGCCTCAGGGTGAAGTGCGATTCCGAAGGGGCGGACATCGATGTCATCACCGCCTGTGATCACGATCCCATCGCAGCGCTCGAGGAGTGCTGCGCGGGTCTCCGCGATCGCGGGAAGCAGGATGGGAACCCCGCCCGCTCGGATGACCGCATCGAGATAGCTCTGCTTCACTTCATGGCGCAATCGTCCCTGTGGATCGCGTACGAGATTGGCTGTGATTCCGATGACAGGAAGGTGCATCCGACCATTATGGTCGATCATTGCCCACCGCACCGAGCCTGTCATCGGCTGAAGGGGGAATCACTGGGCGATCGCGTAGCGCAGGGAGACGGTGGCTCGAACGCTCTTTCGGATCGCAGAAGTGTCGTTGTACCCATAGTCACTGACATCCGTCGAACCCTCCGGGACAATCTGGAACACGCCCTGGGAGGCACTGAGCAGGTGGCCAACGCCTTTGCTCGACCCCACGGCCAACAACCGCGCTCGCTCAGCGGCGTTCTCCGTTGCCTCGCGGAGCAGTTGGAGTTTGAGTTGTTCGAGGGATGAGACCTGGAACGAAGGCGACTGGGAGTGGATCTCGATGCCCTCCTTGATGAGGTTCGTGCAACCGCGAGACATCTCCGCGACGGCTTTCACATTGTCGCTCAGGACACGCACCCGTTGATTCAGCACATAGGACTCGACCGTGTTCGTGTCCTTTCCGTCTGGAGTCTTTGCGTGGATTTGCGTCGAGTCGATCTCGGAGATCTCGATCGTGTCCTTGGCAAGTGCCGACGCTGCGAGCATCTTGGTCAGCGCAGCGGTGGATCGCTGCTGGATCTCAAAGGCTTCTGGAAGCGTTGCAGCGCGAGCAACAATCGTTGCGGACCATGATGCTCGATCGGAAGTCACGGCACGAGTCGCGACACCACGCACGTCGATCGGTGCCGCGCTGTCGTTGAAGTGGGCGATGGCATTGCCGAGTGACTGTGATGCAAGGACGAGTCCGACAGCGAGCGATCCACCGAGCATGAACATGGCCCACCCGATGTCAACCGAACTCCGTGGAGCGTTCGAAAAGCGGGGGGACGACGATGAGGATGAAGAGAGTGATGTCATGGTGAGCCTCCGTGCTGCAGGTTCATTCTGCCGCGTGTGCGAATGACGCGGGCTTCCGTGCGCCGCGTTGATGGGGGCGAGGCTACGGATCACTTCGCGCTTGTACAGTGGCATCGTGCGGCTTTTTCGACTTTTCCTTGGCGTTGCGCTCGGCTACGCGGCGGTCGTTGTGACGGCGATGTTGTTCACGGCGATCGTGTCACTCACGCTTGGACAAAGGTTCTTGGACGCACGCACGGCCGACACTTGGTCTCTCGCACAGTCCGCCGTTGTTCTCCTGATCGCGGCGGCGAGCGCATGGTGCGGCGGATTCGCGGCCGCATGGTGGGGCGGCGGTCGTGTCTGTGGTTATCTCCTCGCTGCGCTTCTGCTCGTGATCAGTGTCGCCGCACTGCTTTCGGCACGCGCAAGTGGTGCCCTGAGCGCGGCTCCGCTTTGGATCGT
Source organism: Planctomycetia bacterium (assembly GCA_005799495.1). Classification (GTDB taxonomy): domain Bacteria; phylum Planctomycetota; class Phycisphaerae; order Phycisphaerales; family SM1A02; genus F1-60-MAGs104. The sequence continues at coordinate 26,021 of SYGP01000021.1, read as the reverse complement.
GGCCGTCGTTCCCATCGTCAGTGCTGCGACCGCTGTCATTGGAACGCACTCGCCGCGCGCCGTGCACCGACGCACTGCCCCCACGGATCATGCTCGCGCGGAGTCCGCATGAACGATCCACCTCAAGCAGATGTGGTGATCGTCGGTGCTGGACACAATGGATTGGTGGCCGCAACGATGCTCGCGCGTGCTGGACTGCGCGTTCATGTGGTGGAAGGTCGCGCGATCATCGGCGGGGCCACACGAACGGAGCGCCCCTTTCGGAAGGCGCCAGGGCTTGCAACATCCACGGCGTCCTATCTGCTCGGACTGATGCCTCCCGAAATCGAGCAGCGCACGGGAGTGAAACTGGAGGTCATTCGGCGCGATCCGCACTACTTCCTTCCCATGCTCGATGGCCGATATCTGCTGCTCGGCACGGATCACGATGCGCTGCGCAGCCAGTTTCTTGCGATGTTCTCGGAAGCGGATTGGCGTGCAAACCGTGCGCTCGCCGAGGAGATCAGCCAGTTGCGCGACGACCTCGCACCAAGCTGGCTGGAAGAACCGCTGTCGGCGGAAGCAACGGCGTCCCGTTGGATCCGGCCATCGCTGCAGCAGGTGTTCTTGGACCTCGTGCATGGAAAGGTGGAGGATTACCTCGCTCGCTTTGGGTTCCAAAGCCAGTTGCTGCTGGCGATGTATGCCGTCACCGATGGCTTCTCTGGTTTATGCGGAAGTTTCGGTACCGCGGGTACGGGAATGAACTTCCTGGTCCACAACATGTGCCGATGGCCAGGGAGTGATGGAACATGGATGGTGGCGCGCGGCGGCATGGGCGCCATTGCGCACGCGTTCGCAGCGGCAGCGCGAGCGCATGGCGCGACGATTGAGAGCGGTACGGCAGTGGAGCGCATCACGCGAACAGGCGACCGCGTCGATGGCGTTGCACTGGCGGATGGTCGGCACATTCGGGCGCGCTGCGTGATCAGTGGCGCAGATCCGTTTCAGTTGCGGTCGCTCGTCGGCAGGGGCTCACTGCCCGACGCGATGAACGTGCGCATCGATGGATTCGAGCGACCTGGCACGACCATGAAGATCAACATGGCGCTGCGTGGTCTGCCGGTGTTCCGCTGCCTTCCGGAGGAACGCGGTCAGCACCATGGCACCATGCATCTGCTGCCGCAGGGCAGCGATCCGATTGGGGAGATCCGTGCCGGGTTCGATCAGGCGATGCGCGGAGAACTGCCTGAGTTCCCGACCATCGAGTGGTACATCCACACACAGGTTGATCCGTCGCTGCGTGATGCAGAGGGGCATCACAACGCCGCGTTCTTCATCCAGTGGGTTCCCAATCGGTTGCGAAGCGGATCGTGGGAGGATCAAGAGGATTCCTATGTGCGCCACCTGATCTCTGTCGCCGAGCGATTCTGTCCGGGATTCTCGTCGCAGGTTGTGGACACTGCCGTGTTGACTCCGCCGAAGATCGAGCGGGAGATCGGCATCACGCACGGGCACATCCATCATGTCGACAACACCTTTGGGTTCGATCGGCGCATGCCCTACTCCGTTGGCGTGCAGGGGCTCTACGCGTGCAGCGCCGGTTGCCATCCCGCTGGGTCCGTGATCGGGGCGGCGGGGCACAACTGCGCCGTGCGTGTCCTGAAAGATCTCGGCGTGCGCTGAATGCGGCGGGTCACCGCGGCGGTCGAGCCGGCGATCCGGCGTCAGCGGCCCGTCGAGAAGCGACCCGACTGTGAGAGGAATCGAAGGGGGTTTTCGAACGAAACCTTGCGGACTGCCACTTCGAGATGTCCGCGCCCACGCATTTCCTGTTGGCACTTGGGAACAGCGAGTGGATCGCTCACCCCCCAATCGGCCGCCGAGTTGATCCAGAGCCGGTCGGTCCCATGCATCTCAAAGATGTCGACGGCGCGCTGTGGAGTGCATTTCGTGTCCGGGTACAGCGTCATGCCCGCCCAGAACTCGCGCCGCAGCACTTCGCCGACCGTGTGTTCCTCGACATGATCGATGAGCACACGACCAGGATCGATCCCATGTTCGCGGATCGCATCCATGATGAGGCGCGTTCCCTTCAACTTGTCCTCGAGATGCGGTGTATGAACGAGGATCATCAGCTGATGCTTCGCCGCGAGCGCGATGTGTTCATGCAGCACAATCAGTTCGTTGCGCGAGTTCTTGTTCAGTCCGATCTCGCCGATGCCAAGCACATTGGGGCGATCGAGGAAAGAAGGGATCTCCGCGAGCACTTCGCGCGCGAGCCCGATGTCTTCGCTTTCCTTCGGGTTGATGCAGAGCCAGGTGTGATGGCGGATGCCGAACTGCGCGGCGCGGCGCGGTTCGGTATCCGTGAGCAGGCGGAAGTAGTCGACGAATCCCTGCGCGCTGGAACGGTCGTAGCCGGCCCAGAAGGCGGGCTCTGTGATCGCCACGCAACCGGCGAGCGCCATCTGGCGGTAGTCGTCGGTGGTGCGCGAGACCATGTGGATGTGCGGGTCGATGTACATGGATCAGCGATCCTGAAGCGGGGCAGCTCCGATGGCACCCTTCATCGGAGCGCGCTCGATCGGTTCTGTCGAGTGATCGCTCCACAGTTCGAGCACGCGACGAGCGCGTTCAGGCTTGCCATCGATGAGGAGGCGGAGGGCTGCTGTCATGGCACGCAGACGAACATCGTCGCTGCGATCGGAGGCAGGTTGCCCATCTGCCTGCGCGGCTCGGTCGTAGCGATCGAGAAACGCCGCAAGATCCAGCACCTTCGCTCGGTGCTCGAGGAAGTAGCGATCTGCCACTTCGCGTGCTTTCAGCGGGATCGACATGCCACCCATCCTACGGAGCGAGCGAACGCACCGCGGCGCGGAGGGCATCCACATCCATCTCATGCACATCGATGGACGAACCGATCGCCGTGAGCTGCGTGATCGTGAGAACGCCACCGAGGTGTTCACGGAACTCCTGCAGTCCACGGAGCAGTGCATCCAAGTCCTCGAGCAGGGGATGCCAGGTGGGCAGGTGCAGCGCGCGAAGGCATGCCGTAACCCGCGCCGCGTGATCCTGCCCGAGGAGGCCAGCACGCTGCGCATAGGCGCAGTCGAGTGCGATGCCGATGGCAACCGCCTCGCCGTGAGGCAGCGTGAATCCGCTCATGGACTCCAGCTTGTGTGCGGACCAGTGCCCAAAGTCGAGCGGTCGTGCTTCACGCAGTTCGAATGGATCGCCTCCACGCGTGATGTGCTCCAGATGCAGCTGCGCGCAGCGAATGATGATCGGCATGGAGAGCTGCATGTCGCGCGCAGCAATCCCGGCCGCGTCGCGTTCCAACTGCATCAGCAGGGACGGATCGCGAAGGCAGGCGATCTTGACCGCCTCACTGATTCCAGCACGGAAGTGCCGGCTGTCGAGCGTGGTCAGATAGGTCTCGTCGCAGAGCACAGCCCACGGAACGGCGAAGGCACCGACATAGTTCTTCTTTCCAAAGCGATTGATGCCGTTCTTCACGCCCATTGCCGCGTCGTCCATGGCCAGCGTCGTGGTCGGGATGCGAACAAGGCGCACGCCGCGGTGCGCGAGTGTCGCACCGAGGCCGACCGCATCCAGCATCGCACCGCCACCGATGGCGATCACGAAGCTTCGACGATCGATGGAGTGTCGCTCCGTCGCGGCAATGACCTGGTCGACGACGGTGGAGTCGTTCTTGGCCGCCTCACCACCAGCAACGACGTCGATGCTGCAGAGGTCCGGCAGCGAGTGCCCGGCGGATGCCTGCGCGTTGAACCATGACTGCAGTGCGCGCGCACCTTGCGGATGTGCGCTCTCCACTCCAGCATCCACGAACGCGATCGCTCGCCGTGCACCGCTGTGGGCAATCACATCTCGCAGGACGCCATTGTTGGGATCCAGCAGCGCTGCGGAAAAGATCACGCGGTGCTGAAGAGAGAGTTGGAAGGACTCGTCAAACCGCATCGGACCCCGAAGGATAGGTCGATGAACGCGCCGCGTCGCCCGTCTCCATGGAGAGTCTCCATGGAGAAGGCCACGGCAGAGGGCGTTCTGCCGTGGCTGGTGCCCGCGAAAACGCTTCGCAGGTTCCCCGCTTCGTGTGAAGCGGGGGAAAGTTGTTCGTTGTCAGGGCATGGGCTTCACCATGGTGAAGCGTGTGCTGCCCTCCCTTTCGATGAGAATCCGAACCATGCCACGCGAACCGGCGCGCTCGAGCATCGACCGCAGCTCTTTCACGCTGCGCACCGCCGAACCGTTCACCTCACGGATGACATCACCAGGCTGCAAGCCAGCCTGCGCCGCGGGACCGCCATCGAGTGTGGACGCAATCACCACACCAGGCTGTCGCACCTGCAGTGCGGCAGCTGTCTCCGCATCCAGATCGAGCACTTCGATGCCCATGTTGTCCGTGGCGGTCGAGATGGGCGTCGGTTCATCGGCAGCCTCCACACGACCCTGATTGGGCCGCTCGCCAAGCACAGCCTGCACCTCCACACGCTCACCTGCGCGCAGGAGCGCGAGCGTGACTCGATCCTGCGGTTCGCGCGTTGCGATCATCCGCATCATCGTCGATGGCGTCGCTGCGGTGGCGCCGTCGACCGCGAGGATGATGTCGCCACTTTCGATGCCTGCGCGCGCGGCAGGAGTATCCGGCATCACTGCCGCAACAAGCACACCGCTGTTCGATCCATGCCCAAAGCTTGCCGCAAGATCGCGGTCGAGTTCCTGCATCGACACGCCGAGCCACCCACGACGGACTTGCGTTCCCGCGGCGAGTGCTGATGCGACCCGCTGCACGACATGTGCGGGGATCGCAAACCCGACTCCCATGTTGCCGCCATCGCGCGAAGCGATGCCGCTGTTGATGCCGACAACCTTGCCGTCGAGGTTGACGAGCGGACCACCCGAGTTGCCTGGATTGATCGCAGCGTCCGTTTGGATGTACTCCTCCAGCGTCGACAGCCCGACGCCGTCACGCCCCTTCGCGCTCACGATGCCTGCGGTCACCGTCTGCCGCAGTCCGAACGGGCATCCGATGGCGAGAACCCAATCGCCGGTATCGATCGAGTCGCTCGCGTCAAACGGCGCCGCATTCAGCCCCGCTTCGTCGACACGCACGACTGCAAGGTCCGTTTCAGGATCGGTTCCCACGATCCGCGCGACGAGTTCGCGGCCATTCTCGAGGCGCACCAGCACCTCATCGGCACCATCGATCACATGGTGGTTGGTGACGATCAGGCCATCCGCCGAGTAGATGACGCCGGTTCCCTGACCGCTGCGCGGTGCGCGCTGCGGCACGAGCGGTGAGGGCATTCGTGGCTGCCCAGTGCTGCGTCCAAAGTTCGCAGAGAAGGGAGGGCGGTCGATGCAAGTGATGGACACGACGCTTGCCTGAGCCGTGCGCGCCACTTCGCGGAACGCACGCGACAGATTTCGTGCATGCTGCAGATCCCCGCGGACATTGGCTGCATTTGTTGTGTCTGTATCGGGACTCTCGGCTGCCGCCGCCCGAGGCGGCTGCGCGGAGGTGAAGAAGCATGTGAGGAGGAGTGCTGGTGCGAGCGAGCGTTTCCACGGTGTGCGAAGTCGTCGATGGATCAACCAGCCCATCAGCCCACTTGTGGCTTGCCACGGCATGGAATTATCCATCCCTCTCGCTCCTGTCGCCTCATCGCCCTCGACTCGCATGACCTTCTCCTTTCAACCTCATCAGTACGCCGCGGCGCCGAGGGCGGTTCGGAGAAAAAGCCAGTCAACCAGCGGCGAATCTAGAGAGTCTGTGCAGGCAGATGCCCGCGGCAACGCCTGCGTTCAAGGAATCGATGCCCAAAGCCATTGGGATTCGAACACTTGCGTTCGCCACAGCGCGCACGGCAGCGGAAACTCCAGCGAACTCCGCGCCGATCACCAAGATGGTTGGCGGCGGATCGCTGCGCTGTCCATCGGCGCCACGGTGAGCACATGCATCATCGATCGATGCCGAATCTGTACTCGCATCGGCAGCAAGGATCCGAAGCGTCGGACGCGCAGCGCGCAACGCGAGCAGCGATCTCGCCAAGTCGTCGCACCATGCGAAGGGCACGGTCAACGCGTGTCCCATCGAGACGCGAAGCGCCTTGCGATAGAGAGGATCATGCGAGTGGCGGGAGAGCAGGACACCATCCACGCCGAAGGCCGCACAACTTCGGAAGATCGAGCCGACATTGTCCATGTTGCTCACCTCATCGAGTGCGACGAGCAGCATCCCGTGGCGGAAGGGATCACTCTGGGAGTGATGACACTCGACAGCACTCCGTACGCCGATGGCGAGTGCGCCGCGGTGCACATGGAACCCCGTCAGGGAAGCGAGCGTGGACTCTTCGGCGACGAAGTGCGGCGTGGTGGGGTTCGCGGATGCCGCGATCATCTCGGCCGCACGCGCAGCAAGGCGAGGAGAAGTAAGCACGCTGCGGGTGAGTCTTGGAACGCGCAGCATGATGTCGATGATGGGAAGCGTCTCGCCGACGAGCAGGCCTTCTGCTCGGCGCGCCCCACTGAGATCGCGATCACGCAGGAACCGATAGTCATCGAGTCGGGGATCGCTCAGGTCAGCGATGTGTTCGCCTGTGCCGCTGCTCATGCGTTGCCGTGGCGCCTCCGACTGCAGGCCCGTGCCGCGTCAGGAGATGAACTCGTCCGGGTGCTCGAGCAGTCGCACCACTTCGCCAAGGAAGCGAACGGCCGTTGCTCCATCCACGACACGGTGATCGCAGGAGATCGAAAGGGGCAGAATGACCCCCGCATAGAACTTGCCGTCCTTCACGAGAACGCGCTCGCGCCCGCGTCCCACGGCGAGGATGCCGACCTCTGGGTAGTTGATGATGGGCGTGGCGAAGAGCCCGCCGTGCGATCCGACATTCGAGATCGTGAAGGTGCCGCCGAGCGACTCCTCGCGCGTGATGGAACGATCGCGGCAGCGGGCGGCAAGATCGGAGATGCTGCGACGCAGTTCAAGAAGTGACTTGCGATCGGCATCGCGAATGACCGGGACCATGAGTCCGACATCGGTGTCGACGGCGAGACCCATGTTGATCACGCCTTTCAACAGAATCTCGCTCGCGGCATCATCCACATTCGCATTCAGCGCAGGGAAAGTCCGCAGCGCGCGACATGTCGCCATGATCACGAAGGGAAGCAGCGACAGCTTCTCGCCCGTCACCCGCGAATACTCCCGCTTCTTTGCCTCGAGTGCGGTGACATCCGCTTCATCCGTCGCAGTGAAGTGCACCGCGGTCTGCACAGAACGGGCGAGCGCTTCGGCGATCTTTCGGCGGACACCGCGGAAGGGAATGCGCTGCGCGATCCCATCACGGTCGACGGGGGGCGCGGCCGTCGGGACGGGAACGGCGCGGGCGGAGACGGCGAGTGATGCGACGGCGGGTGTTCCATCCTTGGCGCTGCGTGCGAACCCTTCGACATCGCTGGCTGTCACGCGACCACCGCGGCCCGTTCCCTGCACATGGTTGATGTCGATCGACAGTTCGCGCGCGATGCGGCGCACGGCGGGCGTGGCGAGCGACTTCCCATTCTGCTGCGGGACCAGATGCTCGGCGCTGCGGCGCGTGAATCGGCTTGATACATCGAGCGTTCCCTGCACGCTGCCGACCACCGTTCCTTGATCTTCACCGCTCGCGCCCGCGGCAACCTGCGCCGACATGCAGGGAGGGGAAGTCGCAGCTGCTGCGTTCGCCGGGGCCTTTGCACCCGACGTGCCGTAGCGAACGAGGACGCTCGCGACCTTGATGATCTCCCCTTCCTTGCCGCAGAGTTCGCTGATCGTTCCCGCCCAGGGGCTGGGTACTTCCACAAGCGCCTTGTCCGTCTGCATCTCGGCGATCGGCTGCGACTCCTTCACCTGATCGCCCTCACGCACGAGCCAGCGAATCAGCTCTGCCTCCACCAGACCTTCACCAAGGTCGGGCAGGAGGAAGTGGCTCTTGTCTGCAGGTTGCTTGAGTCCAGCCATGTTGGATGTGCGAGGGTTGAGGAGCGCGAAGCGTGCGAGTGGGATGGGATGAGGAGGATACGCGCAGGGGAGGTGCTGATTCAGAAAGTCAGCGCGTCTTCGATGGCACCGCCGATGCGCGATGCGTCCGGCATGTACGACAGTTCCAGCTTGTAGTAAGGCATGATCGTGTCGAATCCGCTGACACGCTGCACAGGCGCTTCGAGATGCAGGAAGCAGTGTTCCATGATCGTGGCGGCAACCTCCGCGCCAAGACCGCATGTGCGAGGTGCCTCATGCACGACCACGCAGCGACCCGTCTTGCGGACACTTTCGGTGACGGCATCGATATCCATCGGATAGATCGTGCGCAGGTCGATCAGTTCGATCGATCGATTGGACTTTTCGATTGCCTGCATGCACTGAATCACGCTCGACCCCCAACTGACGATCGTCAGGTCGGTGCCCTCGCACACCAGGCGCGCCTTGCCGATGGGGATCGTGTACTCATCTTCCGGCACTTCCTCGCGGAAGGCACGGTAAATGCGCTTGGGTTCAAAGTAGATCACGGGGTCGGGATCACGGATGGCGCTGATGAGCAAACCCTTCGCGTCGTAGGGGGAACTCGGCATGACAACCTTGATGCCTGGCTGATGCGCATAGATCGCCTCGGGCGAGTCGCTGTGCAGTTCGGGCGCGTGAATGCCGCCACCAACAGGCACGCGGATGGTGAGTGGCACCGTGAACGCACTGCGCGTGCGTGTTCGCATGCGCGCAGCATGGCTGCAGATCTGGTCGTAGGCGGGTCCGAGGAAGCCCTCGAATTGGATCTCCGGGACGGGACGCAGGCCTCCCATCGCCAGGCCGATCGAAGTACCGATGATGCCGCTCTCGGCAAGCGGAGTGTCGACCACGCGGCGAGCACCGAATCGCGCCTGGAGTCCCTCCGTCACACGGAACACGCCGCCATTGATGCCGACATCCTCGCCGAGCAGGAGGACGCGTTCGTCCCGCTCCATCTCCTGGATGAGCGCGAGATTGATCGCTTGCACAAGGTTCAGGTTCGCCATGGGTCAGTGTCCTTCCGTGTGCACGGCCTGTTCGCCGGCGAGCGAATGCGTCTGCAGCGAATCGCGCTGGCGCACCAGATCGGGTGGAAGCTGCGCAAAGGTGTGATCGAAGACATCGCTCGTGGGCGGCGCGGCAATCTCCTCCGCGCGCGCGACGGCGGCGTTCACGGTGACCTCGATGCGTTGGCGCATCGCATCTTCCTTGGACGAATCCCAGAGCCGCTTGGCTTCCAGCAACTTTCGGGTTCGCAGCAGCGGATCGCGAAGTTTCCAGAGATCGACTTCCGCCTGATCGCGGTAGCGTCGCGCATCATCGGCTGTGGTGTGATCGCCCAGACGGTAGGTGACCATTTCGATGAAGGTGGGTCGCGATGATTCGCGCGCGCGCGCAGCGGCGTTCTTGACCGCATAGACGCATGCGAAGATGTCGTTCCCATCGACCTGCATGCACGGCATGCCGTACGCGATACCGCGCTGCGCGACGGTCGGTGCGCTGCACTGGATGCGCTGCGGAACGCTGATCGCCCAGGAATTGCTCTGGCAGCAGAAGACCACGGGAATATCGAGGTTTGCAGCGAAGTTTGCCGCCTCATGGAAGTCGCCTTCGCTCGATGCGCCATCGCCGAAGAAGGTGCATGCAATGCGCGATTCACCGCGGTACTTGCTCGCCCACGCGAGGCCTGTCGCATGCAGCATCTGCGTGCCGATCGGCACGGCGATCGGGGTCGCGTAGTGCGCTGCAGGCATCGCATTGCCGCGCTCATCACCCATCCAATGCAGAAGGATCGATTCCATGGGAACGCCGCGCCAGAAAAGTCCGCAGTTCTCTCGGTAGCAGGTCACGAGCCAATCATCGCCGCGCAGTGCATAGGCGGCGCCGAGGCTGGTGGCTTCTTGCCCCATGTTCTGTGGGTAGGTGCCCATGCGACCCGAGCGCTGCAACTTGAAGGCGACTTCGTCGAGATAACGACAGGAGGACATCGCCTCATACAGTCGCACGAGATCCTCGTCGGGGATCAGCCCCGCACCGAGCTTCTCATCGAACTGGCAGTGCTCGTCGAGGATCGAGATGCGCTCGATTTCCGCCTTGAAAACCGTCTGAATGGGCATTACGGAAGTGTAGCGCGGGGCGTTCAGCGCGCGCACACACATCCGTCCGCGCGGAGATCGCTTGCACCGGCAAAGCCATCGCCGACCGCGAGAATCGCCTGCCCGCGACCGAATGCAACGCTGCGTTCTTCTGCGATCGTGATGCGGTGCCCGCGCTGGCGGAGGGATTGAATGGTCGCCTCTGGCCAATGTGGTTCCATGTGCACATCGAGTCCGCGCATCCACTGCCAGCGAGGCGCATCGAGCGCGGTTTGCGGATTCTGTCTGTGATCCGCCATCCGCGTCAGCACTTGGACATGTCCTTGCGGCTGCATGAAGCCGCCCATGACACCAAATGCCAAGACGGGGACTTCACCGCTTGCACCACTTCGCGTGACGAACCCTGGCATGATCGTGTGATAGGGACGCTTCGCTGGCGCGGCCTCATTGGGATGACCAGCGGAAAGGGTGAAGCAGGCTCCGCGGTTCTGCATTGCAATGCCCGTTCCGGGAATGACGACGCCAGACCCGAACCCCGTGTAGTTGCTCTGGATGAGCGAAACCATCTGTCCGCGCGAGTCGGCCGCGCAGAGGTAGACGGTTCCGCCCGGTCGCGGCGCATCGGCGCAGAAGTCCTGCGCGCGACTCGGCGAGATGCGGGCAGCAAGTTCACGAAGCCGATCCGGTGCCAAGAGATTCGACGCGGATATGCGCATGAAGCGAGGATCGGCGACATGCGCGTGCGCATCGGCGAATCCAAGTTTCACCGCCTCCAGCGATGCGTGAACATTGTCCGCGCAGTCAGGATCCGCGGCGGAAAGATCGAGGTGAGCAAGGATTCCGATGGCGATGAGCGCTGCAATCCCCTGATTGTTGCCGCCGACCTCGTGGAGGCGGAATCCTCGGTAGGGGATCGAAATGGTGTCACCCCATGCCGTGGCGTGCGAAGCGAGATCGCCCAGGCGCAGGAAGCCGCCTGCATCCGACGACGCGCGGTCCATCCGTGCAGCAAGATCGCCTCGGTAGAAGTCCGCCCCGCTCGAGGCGGCGATTGCCTCGAGCGAGCGCGCATGGTCGGGCATTCGCACGCGCTGGCCCGCGAACGGCGGAGCATCGTTCACGAGGAATGTCGATCGCCACGCCTCCATGTTGGCGCGCTTGGCATAGGTCGCCGCCGCACGCGACCAGAGTTTCGCGGTCAGAGGCGCCACATGAAATCCCTCGCGCGCGATTTCGATGGCGGGCCGGAGGACTTCGGTGAAGGCGATCCGTCCAAAGCGGGCATGCATGTCCGCCCAGAGCGCGATCTGCCCTGGAACCGTGATGGGAACCCATCCCTCGGTTGGCATTCGAGTGCCCCCAATGGATGCGCGTGAGAACGCTGCTGGCGAATGCCCGCTGCCATTCACGGCATGCAGTCGAGAACCATCCCACAGGATCGCGAACGCATCGCCGCCAAGACCGTTGGTGGTCGGCTCCGTCACGGTGAGCGTTGCTGCCGCCGCGATCGCCGCATCGGCGGCAGATCCGCCTGCACGAAGGACGGCGAGTCCCGCTTCCGACGCGAGCGGTTGGCTCGTGGCAACCATCTCGCGACCGAACACCAACTGTCGCTGGGATGGATAGGTGAGCGCTCCAGAGCAGTCGATGCCAGCGCCAACAATCGCATCCGTCGGCGTTCCATCACTCATGGTTGTGGCGGTGGGGGCTGAACGCCCTCTGCTTCATCGGAGAACTGCACGATCACATTCACCTCAGAGCCGAGCGTCTGGGAAAAGAGCCCGCCAAAAAACACGCGCGCTGCGTTCCGCGCTTCCAGGCGCACCTCGGCAAGTGCCGGGCGCGACCCACCCTCCTCGATGACTGCCGCGCGAATGAGCGCCTTTGCCTTGTCGATATCGCCGCCGCTTGGAATCATGTGCTCCATCCAGTCGTTGTCGATGGTGACGCGCAGGCGCGAAGGATCAGACTGCACCTCGACGACACGATCATTCACCACAGGCGGCGGCACTGTCAGCAGAACGGTCTTCGCATCGAGCGCGCGCACACTCCAGCCGTCACCTGCGGGCAGCAGATACTGGACGCGATTCCCTGGAACATCCAGTTCGATGCGGACGGATCCGATGGGGACTTGGATGCCGAATGCGCCAATGGATGTCGTGCGATCCGAGACGACCCGTGCTTGAACTTCGCGCCAGCCGACCACAAGCCCGCCATCCGGCCGCAGATCACCAAGTGCGGTGGTGAGCGACTGCTGCACCGAGGTCTGGATCAGGTTGAATGTGAATGCGTCGCGAACGAGCGTTCGGAAGCGTTCCGCTGCACCGAGGAGATCGCAGCGGACGGCAAAGACCACCAACACGACCAGAAGCACCAACGCCGTGACACCTGTACAGCCGCAGCAGCCGCCGCCTCTGGTTCGTGCGGTCGCCATGCAGTCGAACGCTCAGCGCGCGGCGCCGACCGTCGCCGCACTCTTGCCAGCGCGTGCCGCGTCAATCTTGCGGCGGGCGTAGGTGATTGCGGCATCGGAAGTGCTCTGCGCATGGGCAGATTCATGAAGCACGGTGAGCGTCGTGTCTTCGATGGCCGCAACCTTGCGGTCAATCTCCGCTTCCGTGAGGCCAAGGTGAAGCCCGCCGAGGCGAATCACTCCACCTGCGTTGGCGATGAAGTCCGGCGAATAGAGAATGCCGCGCTTCTTCAGGTCTGCGCCCTCTTGTTGTGGGTTGAGCAATTGGTTGTTGGCGGTGCCGCACACGATTTCGCAGTGCAATTGGGCGACCGTGTTGTGATCGAGGACGCCACCCATGGCACATGGAGCGAGGATGTCGAGCTTCTCATGGAAGAGATTGCGGTCGTTGCCGAGTGCCACACAGCCGAGTTCCTCGACCGCGCGCTTCATCGTGGGAATATGCACATCCGTCACCATGACGGCGGCCCCAGCGGCGCGCAGGAGTTTCGCGAGCTTGTAGCCGGTCGCGCCGCACCCTTGAACGCCCACCGACAGATTCGAGAAGTCGACCTTCCTGCCGAGGTGGCGCAAACATGCCTTCATCGAGTTGAAGCAGCCGAGCGCTGTCCACGGCGAGGGGTCGCCGCCATGCGAGACGGCCTCTCCGCCCATGATGTGGCGTGACTCTTGCGCCATCCAGTCGCAGAACTGTGGACTCACGCCGACATCCTCCGCGGCGATGTACGAGCCGTTGAAGCTCTCGACGAAGCGACCCATGGCCCGCCCCTGAGCTTCCGTTGGTTGTTCACCCTGCTTCTTCAACAGGATCACGCTCTTTCCGCCGCCGAGCGCGAGATCCGCGGCGGCGTTCTTGAAGGTCATTCCCTCGGAGAGACGCAGGACATCAAAGATCGCATCGTTGTCATTCGAATAAAAAAAGCGGCGGGTTCCACCGAGCGCATTGCCGAGCACTGTCGAGTGGACGGCGATGATGGCGCGCAAGCCAGTGGTTGGATCATTGCAGATGGCGACGCGCTCGTGACCGTGCTGAACCATGCTCTCAAGAATGTGCATGCGAAGCTCCAAGTGAGGGGTGAAAGAGGAATCCAGTGATCAGGCGAGACCGTGCGGATGTTGAGCCGCAAGGGACGGTAGGGTAGCGGGTGCCGGCGGTCGGCACCAAACCGGACGTGCTCGTTTCGCGTCAACTCTTGTGGGCGAAGCGACTTGCAGATCAGACCTTGCTGCCGTGGAACGCAGATCCGCTCCCAAACTGCCGAATGCCCTCGGTGGGCACAGGCCGACCCGTGCCGCGGGCGGCCATGACGGGCGTGCGCTCGGGGATCGAGTATTCCGCGTTGCTCATCAGGTCCGCACGGTCCATGACCGATTCCGCGCAGCTCCGCGCAATCGCGTCGTGGTTCCAGCGGAGGGCACGGGTTTCTTCGTCGATGCGGGTCGTCGCGATGGCGCATAGTTGGTCGACGACCTTGAGTTCATGAACGAGGTCGGCCCCCTGCAGCCCCGCACGGATATTCGCATCGCAGCGGCTGAGGGTGCAAGTCATGGCATGAATCCACAGCGCACAATTGGACAGCCGCGCCTGGATGAACTGATTGTTGATGAGCGACTCCTGATGCTCCAGATTCATCATCTTGGTGTTGTAGGAGTGGTCACGGATGCGGAACATCAGTTCCTGTGCGTGCCGCTGCAGTTTCGGATGCAACTGGGTGCACTTGGGTACGGAACGCCGCATGGACATGAAGAGCTCGCCGCCGAGTCGTGCGGCCGCACCGAGCTGGCGGATCGGGTTCTTCTTGATGCTGAGCATCCACTCGCCGAGTTGTTTCGATCCCCATGCCCAGAGGAAGGTGTGCATGACCTCGTTCGCGCCTTCCACGATCGTGTTGATGCGTGAGTCACGCCAGATGCGCTCGACATGATTCTCCGTCATGTATGACTCGCCGCCCATGATCTGCAAGGCATCGTTCACGGTCTGGTAGCCGTACTCGCTGCAGAACACCTTGCACATCGCCGTCTCGAGCATGATGTCGCTGTCCCCGCGGTCGAGGAAGCCGGTGGTCATGTAGAGCATGGCATCCATGGCGTAGACATAGGCCGCGCAGCGGGCGAGTCGTTCCTTCACGAGATCGAACTCGCCGAGCGAGCGGTCGAACTGGTGGCGGTACTTCGCCCACTTGGTCGCTTGCTCGAAGGCATAACGCGCACCGCCAAGCATGCCTGCGGAGAGCGTGCAGCGTCCATAGTTGAGACAGGTGAGCGCCACATTCAGTCCGCGCCCCTCCTTGTGCAGCAGGTTGGCGCGTGGCACGCGGACATTGGTGAACTTGATGCGCGCCTGCCAGGTGCCGCGGATGCCGCACTTCGAGCGGTTTCGGCTGAAGATGTCGATCCCTTCCATGTCCGGCGTGCAGATCAGCGCGCTGACCGCTTCCTTCGTCTTGCCGGTCTTTGGATCGGTGACGCGCTGCTTTGCCATCACCGTAAAGAGTCCGCTGAGTGCGCCGGAGGTCGCCCACTTCTTTTCGCCGTTCAGCACGAAGTGCTGGCCATCTTCGCTGACTTCGCAGTGCGTTTCCTGTCCGCCCGCATCACAGCCGACATTCGGCTCACTGAGGCAGAACGCGCTCAGCGTGTCCTTCGCCAATCGCGGCAGGAACCGCTGCTTCTGATCGGGGGTACCGAACAGCATGAGCGCCTTGCAGCCGATCGACTGGTGCGCGGAGACCAGCACTGCCGTCGAGCCGCAGGTGCGCCCGATGCGCTCGAGGACGCGGTTGTAACTGGTGATGCCAAAACCGCCGCCGCCGAACTCGCGGCTGATCGTCATGCCGAGCACGCCGAGGTCAAAGAGTTTCTGCACGACCCACTCAGGAATGTTCTGTTCCTGATCGATGTGGTGGGTTGGGTGCTCCGTGAGCATGTAGTGATCGAGTCGAGCCAGCAATTCGTTGCAGCGCTCCGTCTCTTCGCGCGCGAGAGTCGGATAGGGGAGAACGAGATCCTGGCGGAAGTTGCCCCAGAAGTAGTTCTTGACGAGGCCCATCGTTTCCGGATCAGGGCCAAGCATCTCCTGCGCCGCCTCGATCTGCTTGCGGTCCTTTGCAGAGATGTTCTTGAGGTCGCTCGAGAGTGA
Organism: Planctomycetia bacterium; assembly: GCA_005799495.1. GTDB lineage: Bacteria > Planctomycetota > Phycisphaerae > Phycisphaerales > SM1A02 > F1-60-MAGs104. The sequence continues at coordinate 10,266 of SYGP01000021.1, read as the reverse complement.
CGATGGTCCTTGATGAGTGGTCATGACTGTGGTCGATGGGTGCGAGGAGTGTCCGACGCCTGTTCGAACCCCCAACGATAGTCCAACTGCGTTGTTGGATCGCGGCACCCAAGCGGGGGCGCTGCCCGCGCGGCGCGAGCGATCCATGCGCGGTCGGGGCGCGGTCGGGAACGGGGACGTCAGCCGCGGAGGAACTGCTCGAGCTTTCCCCGCGCAAATGGGGTATGGCGAAGGGCGATAAGTCGGGCGCGCTCGAGCGCAAGGGCGGCGTTCCACCCCGATGTGCAGCCCGCTTCGATGCAGTCAAACACGGCGTTCGCGGCATCGGATGCGGGCACGGATCCGCGCGCCTGCGTCAGGGCTGCGCGGATGCGCGCGGCATCGGCCGGCGCGATCGAGCGCGGATGTGCGAGTGGTTGGGTTCTTGGATGTGAGGCGAGCCACGCAGTCGCGGCGGGCAGCGCATCGGCGAGGGCGTTCACGGTGCCATCGAGCAGTCCATGCGGCGCCTCGCTCACCGGAGAGGTCGTGCCACTCGCTGTTGCGGCGATCGCTGTGGCAGGATCGATGCGAGCGGGGAGCATCTGCGTGCCGCCCCACCCGGGACAAATGCCAAGGCCGCATTCGGGCAGTCCGATGCGCCATGGTTTCTCCGATGCGCTTGGAAGAACGCCAAGCACACCATCGCAGTGCATGGCGACTTCGAGTCCGCCGCCGAGTGCAGCCTTGTGGACGATGGCAATCGACGGACAGTGCATGGCATGCAACTTGGCGAACGCTGCGGAGCCTGCTCGCAGATACGTGTCCAGCGCGGAGTCATCGAGTGCGTCAATCTCGGCGAGGTCGGCGCCCGCAATGAAGACTCGCTCGCTCGATGAACGCAGTATCAATCCTCGGGGTCCCGATGCCGCGACTGCATCGAGCGTCTGGGCCATCTGTGCGATGAGCCAACTGTCGAGCACGACCACGCCACCGCGTGGCTTGGAGGGATTGGGCGTGAGCGTGACGATGGCGATGCCGTCAGTCGTGGTTTCAGTGGGGAGCATCGTGAATGATCCGTGGTGCGTTGGCGCGCGGTCAGCGAGCGGGATTCCCTGCGCCCGCAGGACCGCCCTGCGGCTTCGGTGCGAAGAGGCGTGTCAGCGAGGCCTGGGCCTCGGGCCCAGCGATGACGCGCGCCGAGAGTTCCGCCGCTTCGGCCGCGATCTTCTCGTCGAGCGATCCGTCGAGTTCGTTCAACATGCGCTTGGTGCATGCGAGCGCCTCCGCGCCGCCTGTCGCGAGCCGAGCAGCGAGCGCGGCAACCTCGGCGTCGAGTTCGGTTGCCGGAACGCATCGCGTCACCAGTCCGCGCGCGGCAGCTTCATCGCCGCCCATCGTTCCACCCGCGAGCAGCATCGCACGCGCGGGACCGGCACCGATGCGGCGCACAAGCCACGGCGCAACGACGGCGGGGCAGACGCCGAGATCGACTTCGGGATATCCGAGCTTCGCCTCGGGATGCGTGATCGCGAAGTCGCACACGACGGCGAGTCCGCAGCCGCCACCGACGGCCGCACCTTGCACGCGCGCGATGGTCGGTACCGGCAGTCGTCGAAGCGCCAGCAACGCTGAGGAGAGCCCGCGCAGCATGTCGCCCATGCGGACGGGATCGTGCAGGACGCCTTTGAGATCCATGCCTGCACAGAAACTCTTGCCTTCACCAGCGAGCACGAGCGATCGCACGATGCCTCGCTTGGTGTTGCACTCGACAGTCGCCGCATCGATACATCGCCGCAGTGCATCGATGGTGTCGCAGTCGAGCGCGTTTCGTGCTTCGGATCGGCGGAGCAGAATCGTGGCGCAGCCATCGGAAATCGTGAGGGAAGCGCGCTCGTTCATGGTGCGTTCAAGGGTAGTGGAGCACTGCGAGGCGGAGCGAATCATGGACGGGAACGCCGCTGCTGCCAGAACGACTCCAGCATGCGGCGCGACTCGTCGGTTCGGCATGCATCGATTGTCGCTTGCGCTGCGCGAGCAGCCGCCGAGCCGAGCGGACCAGACGGATCCGTACCGTCGACTTGGTTGAGCCACGCTTTCGTGGCGCGCAAGGCGTGCGGGCTCTTCGCGCAGAGCGACTCGGCCAAGTCAGCTACCGCGCCCTGCAGCGCGCGTTCATCGGCATGCACGCGCTGCACCATGCAGAGCGATTCGGCAAGCCGTGCGGAGATGAGTTCGCCCGAGAGTGCGATGCGACGAGCACCGCCGCCGCCCGCCGTGGCAAGGAGCACCGGAACATTGACCGCAGGCGAGACACCGATGCGGTGAACGGGATAGCCGAAGGTCGCGTCCGCGGCGGCGTGAACGATGTCGCAGGACATCACGAGCGCGCATCCGCCGGCGAGTGCCGCACCCTGCACCTGCGCAATGACGACCGCCGGCAGCGCACGGATCCGCGCGGTGAGCCGTCCGAGCCGATCGACGAAGGTCGGCAGCAGCGCAGTGTCTTGCACACACGCTTCGAGATCGAAGCCGGCACAGAATGCACTGCCATGTGCAGCCAGAACGATGACCGATGGTGCATCGTCGGCGTTCGTCGCGGCCGCCGCCTCGAGTGCGTTCTCGAGTTGATCGAAGAGCGCGACGCCGAGGGCGTTCCTGCGTGCGGGATCGTTCAGGGTGATGGTCAGCAGCCGACCGGCGCGCTGCGAGATGATCTGCGGTTGGTGGTCGGTTGTCATGGGGCCTGATGTGCGAGACGCTCGCGGTGGGTGCAGGGTAATGTTCGCAGTGAACCCCTATGCCCTCGCGAGCGAAACAGATCTGGTTGGTGCGTCACGCGGAGACGGAGTGGAGCGTCTCTGGGCGTCATACCGGTCGAAGTGATATTCCGCTGACGCAGGCCGGCATCGCGAAAGCCAACGAACTTGCACCTGCCTTGGCCGCCGTGCACTTCGATTTGGTGCTGTCGAGTCCGCGCAGCCGTGCGATCGAGACGGCGCGGCACGCTGGGTTCGGCGGAACGGTCGAGGTGGACGAGGCACTCGCGGAGTGGGACTACGGTGCATATGAGGGACTGACATCGGCCGAGATTGATGCGCGCAGCCCAGGCTGGGATCTCTGGCGTGTTGGCTGCCCCGGTGGCGAAGGAATCGACGCGGTCGCTGCGCGCGCCGAACGCGTGATCAGGCGCTGCCTCGCGACATCCGGGAACGCACTGCTTTTTTCCCACGGGCACTTCACGCGCATGCTCGCTGCCGTGTGGCTTGAGCTGGCACCAACACGGGGACGCAGTTTCGGATTGAAGGCGGGGTCGATCAGTGTGCTGGGATTCGAGCATGAGAACCGTGTGATTTGGCAGTGGGACCGCGTCCAGGCGTTCGAAGGGCATTGACCATGTCACCCGAAGAGAAGCCAGGCGACCACGGCATCGTCGATCCGACCGTGGAGAGTGCGGAGGATGTTCGCGTCGATGACCTGATCGGTGCGGACGCGCCAGCCGAGCAGATCGCCGAGGCAGTGGAGGCGCAGGAAGCAGCGGACGCAGCGGACACGCTGGAGACGCTGCCGAAGGACGAGGCATCCGATGTCGTGAGCGAGATGGATGTCGATGCTGCGGCGGATGCACTGAGTCACATGGTCACGCCGCTGGCAGTCAGCGTTCTGGAGGATCTGATTGATGATGACCCCAGTTATGCGGGGCGTGTGTTGGCGGAGATGGCGCCCGATGATGCGACCGATCTGTTGCAGTCGATGCCCAAGCCAGACCGCGATCGCCTGCTGTCGCTGATGGGGTCCGAAACGGCATCTCGCATTCGCGAGTTGATGATCTATCCGAAGGAGAGCGCGGGTGGCATGATGACCACGCAGTACCTCTCGGTGCGCGAGCAAGAGACCGTCAGTGAGGCGATCGAGCACATTCGCCGCGGCGAGCCCGTGGAGAGTGCGCAGCAGGCATTCGTGACGGACCGAAAGGGGAGGTTGCTGGGCACGATCGGTCTGCGGCGGCTGCTGGTCTCGCGCAGTCACGAGCGAATCGGCGACATCTGTGAACGCCGTGTGGATGCGGTGCACCCTGAGATGGACCGTGAATTGGTCGCGCGCGAGTTCGAGCGATACGACTATCTCGAGCTGCCGGTGGTGGACTCGTCGCAGCGTCTGCTCGGCATCGTGACGGTGGACGATGTGATCGACATCATCCGAGCCGAGGGGACCGAGGACGCGCAGCGCATGGTGGGTGCTGGCAAGGAGGAAGGCGTGTACTCCACGGTGCGCCAGAAGCTCCGAGGCCGTTTTCCATGGCTCATCGTCAACCTGTTCACCAGCGCGGTTGCCGCCATCGTCGTGTTTCAGTTCGAGGGGATGATCGCCGAGATCGCACTGCTTGCCGTGCTGATGCCGATCATCGCCAATCAGTCGGGCAACGCAGGGCAGCAGTCACTCGCCGTCACACTGCGCGGCATCGTGCTCGATGAGATTTCAAGCGGGAGGGCGTTCACACATGTTCGGCGTGAGCTCACGGCGGGGCTGCTGAACGGCGTCTTCTGTGGACTGCTCGTGGGTGGTGCGGTCGCCGCGATCCGAATGGCAACGGGGTCATCGTGGCATCTTGGCGCCGTGATCGCGGCAAGCATGAGTGTGACGCTCATGATCGGTTGCGCGACGGGCAGCGCGATGCCGATCATCGTGCGGCGACTTGGGTTTGACCCAGCCACGGCGTCCACCATCTTCCTGACGATGGTGACCGACAGCATGAGTTTCTTCGTGTTTCTCGGTCTTGCCAGCCTCTTCAGCGCATGGATCATGCCGTGATGCCCGACGCATGGTTCGATGGACTGGTGAAGCCCTCTTGGAACCCGCCCGCGTGGGTCTTCGGGCCAGTCTGGACGATGCTGTACATCCTGATCGCGATCGCCGCGTTTCGGCTGCTGCAGGACGCGGGTTGGTCACGAGGACGCTGGGCGATCATCCTCTTCGCGCTTCATTTGGTGCTCAACTTCCTTTGGCCATGGATCTTCTTTTCGCGGCACGCCATTGGATGGGCGTTTGTGGACATCCTGCTCTTGTGGGCGGCGCTCGGCATGACCATCGTGCTCTGTTGGCGAGTGTCCTTCGGCAGCGCATTGCTGCTGTTGCCCTCCTTCGTGTGGGTGTCGTTCGCTTCGGTTCTCAACGGCGCGTTCTGGTGGCTCAACCGTGGAGACTCCGCGGGACTGTAAACTGCAATCGCGAGGAGCTTCGATGTCGGAACCCGCCGAGCAACCTCCGATCCCAACGGCCGCATCGGGTGTGCATGGCGCTGCACACACGCGCATCCATCTTGCACTGGGCGGGCAACAACTCGGATCGTTCGACATCCTTGAAGTGAATGCGAAGCTGCGAACGGGCGAGTTGCCGTCGCTGGGCATCATGGCTTGGTATCCAGGTCTGCGCGAATGGGTGGCGCTCGATCGCGTCCCTGGAGTGCATGTGCTGCTGACACCACCAGAGTTCTCTCAACCCGTGATGCACTCGGGTGCTCCAAGCGTGACCGGTGACGCGACTGGCGGGCTCATTCCTTACAAGAATCCACTGGCGCTGATTGGCTACTACACGGGCATCGCAAGTTTGATCCCTGTACTCGGATTCGTGACGGGCCCCATCGCGCTGGTCCTTGGCATCATGGGTCTGATTCGGCGTGCCCGGCAGCCGGCGATCCGCGGGGCGGTGCACGCGTGGATTGCGATCATTCTCGGTGGCGGGTCGTTCATCGTGCATCTCATCTTCGTTGCCGCAATGGTGACTCGGTAGATTGCACTGCATGTGCTCGGTGTGGAAGCCATTCTTCACGCGAAGGTCTGCGCGGGGGATCGCCCTCTTCACCCTGCTGTGTGGCGCAGCCGCTGCTGGTCGACCACAGGGGCACGCTGCGCCTGAGCAGACTTCGCCGGCACCAGCAACGCCCGCGCAGGCAACGCCCGCGCAGGAAACCCCCGCGACCAAGTCCGGCGCGACCATTCGCGGCACGCTGCCGATTGTTTCGCGCAAGCGACCTCAGGTGAAGGAGTATGGTGCGCAGCCCGCAATCACGGTGGAAGCGCCGGATGCGGCGATGAGCGTTGTCTGGATTGGTTCGGGCTTCGCGCCCATCGATGGCAGCAGCGTGCCCGTGCAGAAGATCATCCAGTCTGGGTATCAGTTCCGCCCCGAGGTGACGGTGATCCAGTCGGGAACCCGCGTTTCGTTTCCCAACAACGACGAGAACTATCACAGCGTGTTCAGCCTCTCGGAAAGCCAGAAGTTCGATGTTGGCCGATTTGTGAAGGGCGAAGAACCCGAGGCGAAGGCGTTCATGACTCCCGGCGTGGTCGATCTGTTCTGCGATGTGCATGACCACATGCGTGGGCACATCATCGTTGCGGACACGCCGTGGTTCGCGCGAAGCGATTCGGCGGGCAAGTTCGAGATCGCGGGGATCGCACCTGGAAAGCACTCGGTGCGCATTTGGGTCGGCCCGAGGCGCAAACTGATCGAGAAGGAAGTGGAAGTGCAGGAGGGGCAGTTCCTCGAAGTGGACTGGTCATCCACCGAGGGATCGCCGGGCAAGTGACCTTTTCGGCAAGGCTCTCCCTCGCGATCACGCTTGTCGTGGTCGTTGCATTGAGCGTTGCTGCACTTGTGGGTGGACCTGCAGCACGCGCGTCCTATGTGATGGCACTCGAGAACACGCTTGCCGCGCAGGTCGACGGTGCGATGTCTGCGCAGCGACTCCGCGTGGACGCCGTCCGAGAAGAGGTGGAACGCCTTGCACGCTCACCGCGTGTCGTTGCGGCGATGGGTTCGAGCGATGGCGCTGTGGTCGCGAAGACGGCAGAAGATGAGCTGCGGTTTGCGCTGCAAACGGGCGGCAATGGATCCACATTCGTGTTTCTTGATCTCGAGGGTGGGGTCATTGCGCTTCGACGAGGTGCAGAGGATGCGACCCGACCCATCGCGGATGCGCTTGGTCCGCTCGTCCGTGGAAGTGACAAGACGGCGTTGCTCTATCTCGCGGTGAATGGTCTGGTCACTGAAGCGGTGGTCGCGCCGGTGGTGGACATCGGTGTCGACGAGCAACTTGGCTTTCTCGCGCTGTGTGTTCCTTTCGCAGCGCCGAAGCCGCTCGAGCTGCCGGACAATTCGGTGCTCCGCGTGGGGCTGCGGGTCGGCGATCAGGTGTTCGGCGGTGACATGCCCGATTCCATGCGGAGCGCGGTCGCGTCGGCGTTCCTTGCAGCGGGGGGAGCAGGAAGTCGCTCGGACATCGAGTGTGTCGTGGCGGGTGAGCCGATGATTGCCTATGCGCAGACGATCGCCGAGAAGCCGCTCGCGCAGTATGTGGCTGTGGCCAGCTTGGCGGGAACATCGCGCGCCGTGCAATCGCTGATGGTTCGGCTGCTGATCGCGGGCGCCGTCGCGCTTGGCGCAGGTCTCGTGATTGCGGCGGCGATTGCTCGGAGCCTCTCGCGTCCCGTGGCGGACATGAGCAGTGCGGCGCGTGCAATCGAAAAGGGCGACTATACGGTGCGCGTTCCCGTGCGCGATCGCGGAGAACTCGGCCAGCTCGCGACGCGGTTCAACGAGATGGGTGCAGGGCTGGCACTGCGCGACCAGTACCGACGCGTGCTCGATGTGGTCACCGATCCGGAGGTTGCCGAGGAACTGCTTGCCGGCAAGCTCGATCTCGGCGGCACCAGCAAGGATGTCGGCGTCCTCTTCTGCGACATTCGGGGGTTCACATCGCTCACGGAGCACATGGACCCGCCGCAGGTCATCGCGATGCTGAACGAGCACATGACGCTGCTGACGAAGGTTGCCTATGACCACGGCGGTGTGGTCGACAAGTTTGTCGGCGACCTCATCATGGTGACGTTCGGCGCGCCGAGGGGTGCGTCCGATGATGCGCAGCGTCTGGCGCACTGCGCTCTCGCGATGGTGCGCGCGCGCGCGGCGGCGAATGAGGGCTCGGCGCGCCCGATCCGAATCGGGATTGGCTGCGCGTTCGGCACCGTCGTCGCAGGCTGCATGGGCAGCACGCAGCGGCTCGATTACACGGTGCTCGGCGCGCGCGTCAATCTGGCCGCACGCCTGTGTTCCAAGGCACCGGCGATGTCCGTTTACATTGATGCCGGCGTGATGGATCGAATCGAGTCAGCATCCGTGCAGGAGTTGCCCCCGCTCGAGGCGAAGGGTTTCTCAGAGCAGATCCGCGCTTTCGAGTTGATGGCAATCGGTGATCTGCAGGCGCTGCAAGTGGCGCGAGGCCACGGATGAGCCCAGCGATCGGTCCCGCACTCGGGTACCCGCTGCTGCGCGCGTGCGCCGCGTGGCTCGTGTGCTCTGCTGCGTGTGCAGGAGACCCGCTCGACGATGTGGTCGACCAGATTCGTGACATGACTTCCTTCCAGAACGAGAAGGGCGATGTGTCGCTTGATTTCGACTTCTACGCAACGGTCGACAACTGGGTCATCTCACAACCACCGCCGGGCATCATGGTGACCGGGCAGAACTACCTCAATTCGCCGCGACTCAGCATGCTCGGCACGCTGCAGGTGCAGGAGTGGCTCTCCATCTTTGCACTCGGCGATGTCGACCGCGGATTCGATCCGACCGATGAGTCCATCCAGATTCGACCCGATGTGTACTACGCCAAGATCAGTCCGTTCGGCGGCATCCTGCAGGGCAAGTTTGGCGCCATTCCGACGAGCTACGGTCAATGGGTGAACCGCCACTTCAGTTGGCAGAATCCGCTGGTGAACGCCCCGCTTGCCTATGAGTGGTTCATGGGCATTCGTGGCGATACGGCGCGAATCACGCCGAAGACGGCGCCCGCGAACCGCAGCACATGGCTCCCGATCATCTGGGGACCGAGCTACACCAGTGGTGGACAGTTCAACGGGACGATGGATCGCATCGACTGGGCGTTCGAGTTCAAGAATGATGCGCTCAGTTCTGCGGTGCCTTACTGGCAACTGTGGGAGAACCCGTTGGATGGGAGCGCGCTGACCTACACGGGTCGCCTCGGGTGGCGCCCGACCACGGAATGGAACATCGGCGCAAGCGGGAGCACGGGTTCGTATGTCGTGCCGAACTCGTTTCAGGGCTGGCAGAATTACCTGCAGAACAATGTTGGGGTCGATGTGTCCTGGGCGCATGGCGACCTCGAGTTGTGGGGCGAGGCGCACTGGTCGAACTTCAACGTGCGATCTGGTCCGCTGTCGCCGGCTGGAACAGTCGGTGTCGTGAGCTACTTCATGGAAACGCGCTGGCGCTTCGATGCGCAGTGGTGGTTGGCGGGGCGTTGGAATCAGCAGCTCTACGGCGATGCACCCGGCAGCAGTGAATCGTGGGACAACGACGTCTGGCGCATCGATGCGTGCGTGGGGTGGCGCCTCGACCGAACGCTGACGGTCAAGACGCAGTTCAGCTACACGGACGAATCAGGCCCGCCGCCGACAGGTCAACCGAACAAGCAGGGGCAATATGTCTTTGACCTTCAACTGGTGTTCGCGTTCTGATCACCTTCAGCGGTGGGCATCCATCCCATCGCAGGTGCACACGAGATTGCGGTCACCGTAGGGATTGTCGACGCGACCCACCGAGGGCCAGAACTTCGCCTCGCGCAGCCAGGGCGCCGGGTAGGCGGCCTGCTCACGCGAATAGCCGTGCGTCCAAGCGTCGGTGCTCACCGCGGCGGCGGTGTGCGGCGCGTGTCGCAGAGGGTTGTCGTTGCGGTCCGATCGACCTTCCTCGATGGCCTTGATCTCTCCTCGGATCGCGATCAACGCATCGCAGAATCGATCCAGCTCGGCACGCGACTCCGACTCCGTCGGTTCGATCATCAGCGTGCCGGGCACCGGCCAACTCATCGTGGGCGCGTGGAAGCCAAAGTCCATCAGGCGCTTTGCCACATCATCGATGCGGATGCCAGCGGACTTCTCGAATGGCCTGCAGTCCACGATGAACTCATGGGCGCACCGACCGTGCGCGTTCGTGTACAGGATCGTGTAGTGCGGTGCGAGCCGAGCAGCCATGTAGTTGGCGTTCAGGATCGCCACTTCGGTGGCGCGGCGAAGTCCGCGCGCGCCCATCATCGCGATGTACATCCACGAGATCACGAGGATCGATGCGCTGCCGTACGGTGCCGCGGAGATCGGGCCGATCGCATGGCGACCCGCTGATTCGGGACGAACCACAGGATGCCCAGGCAGGAAGTCGCGCAGGTGTTCGGCAACACCGATCGGTCCCATGCCTGGACCGCCACCGCCG
>SYGP01000020.1 GCA_005799495.1 Planctomycetia bacterium | reverse complement strand
TGCATCATCTTTCTCGATGAAATCGATGCCGTCGGTCGTCGCCGTGGTGGCGGGTTCTCCTCGGGCGGGCACGATGAACGGGAACAGACGCTCAACGCGATCCTCGTGGAGATGGACGGCTTCGAGGCGAATGATCAGGTGATCGTCATTGCAGCGACGAATCGGCCGGATGTCCTCGATCCTGCGCTGACCCGTCCAGGTCGTTTTGATCGTCAGGTCGCCGTGCCGCTGCCTGACTTGCGCGGTCGACGGCAGATCCTTGCCGTTCACGCGCGGAAAGTGAAGATTGGCGCCGATGTCGATCTCGAGAGGCTTGCCCGTGGAACGCCGATGTTCAGCGGTGCAGACTTGGCAGCGATCATCAACGAAGCGGCGATCATCGCGACGATGGCGGAAAAGGATGCGATCGAGATGTCCGACCTCGAGGAAGCGCGCGACAAGGTGCGCTTCGGTCGCGCGAATCGCAGCCGCAAGATCGAGGAAGAAGAACGTGTGGCGACTGCCTATCACGAAGCTGGCCACGCGCTCCTGCAGGTCCTTCTGAAGGATGCAGATCCGCTGCACAAGGTGACGATCATCCCGCGAGGGCAGGCGATGGGCGCCACCTTCAGCCTCCCCGAGAAGGATCGCTATGGCTATTCGCGTCGGCACCTCCTGGCCACGATGCGTGTGCTGTGCGGTGGGCGCATCGCCGAAGAAAAGAAGACCAGCGACATTTCGAGCGGGGCGTCCATGGACATTCGCATGGCGACCGCCTACGCCCGCACCATGGTGTTGCAATGGGGCATGTCCGATCGACTTGGATTCGTCAACTACGGTGGATCCGATGAGCGAGACATGTTCATCCCCGAGAAGGATTACTCCCCCGAGACGGCGCACGTCATCGATCAGGAAGTTCGAACGCTCATCGACAGCGCGTATGCCGATGCGAGGCAGATGATCGAGCAGAACTGGGACAAAGTGGTGGCCATCTCGGAAGCTCTGCTCGCCGTCGAAACGCTCTCCCGCGACGATGTGGATCGCATCATGGCGGGCGAGCCCTTCCAAAAGCCATCCGTGGCAGACCTGCTCAAGAGGGAACTGCCGAAGAACCCCGCCGCGCCCAGCCCTGGTCCTGGGCAGCAGCAGCCGCACGAGGATTTGCCGCCGGGCGCGCTCCCCTCACCTGCCTGACGGTTTCACGCGTCGCCGAGCATCCTCTTCGATCGAAGCAGGTGGTGGTACCGCTGGGCGAAGCGGTGTGCCTCATCGCGAACCGCCTGGCAAAGCTTCAGTGCGGGACTGTTTCGCGGCAAGCGCAGTGGCTCCGCATCGCCTGCGCGGTAGATCAGCTCCTCGCGTTTGGCAAGACCGATGACGAGTGGCGGTCTCACCGCCAGCGTGGCGAATGCCTCGAGCGCGGCGGAGAGCTGCCCAGCGCCGCCATCAATGAGAACGAGCTCGGGATACAACTCGAGTCCATCGCCCGCATCACGGTAACGACGGCTGACCACTTCTCGGATCGCCATGAAATCATCGTTTTCCGCCGTGCGAACGCGATACCGTCGATAGCCATCCTTGAAGGGCCTTCCATCGATGAAGCACACCTTGCTGCCGACCGTTTCACCGCCGCCGAGATGCGCAATGTCGATCGCCTCGAGGCAGCGGATCGGCGCGTCCGCTCCGAGCGCAGACTGCAGCGCACCGACACCGTCGAGCGGGTTCGTGATGAAATCGTTGCTACGCCCCTCCCAGTCGCTGCGGGGATCGCTCCGCCCGAGTTCGCGGTGATCGAGCCGCTCGATGGCGCGGATCTGGTCGCGCAGCGTGGCGGCGCGTTCAAAAAGCAGGCTGTCGGAAGCCGTTTTCATCTCGGATCGCAACTCGCGAAGCATCGCACTGCGTTTGCTGACGACGAATCGGAGGAACCGATCGACGTCCTCGCGGTAGGCATCCGCTGAGATCCGATTGGCGCAGGGCGCCGTGCATTGCCCGATCGAGTGAAGGAGGCAGGGTCGAAAGGACCTGTTGGCAGGGTTGTCCGAGCGGATGTCGAGTTCGCAGGTGCGGTACTGGAAGACGCGCTGCAGAATCTGCACGGCGTGCCGCAGCGATCCTCCACTGAGAAATGGCCCGAAGATGCGCGCGCCCTTGAACCGCTCGTGCGCAGGTGTCCGCGTGATGAACACGCCGGGAAACTCGTCGCGCATCGTGACGGCGAGGTACGGAAATGACTTGCCATCGAGGAGGCGCTCGTTGAACCGTGGCTGAAGATCCTTGACGAGCCGCGCTTCGAGGAGCAGCGCCTCCCACTCGCTGTCGCACTCGATCGTGTCGAAGTTGACCACATGATCGAGGAGAGGCTGCTTCCGCGGTCCAAGATCCGTGCTCGGCAAGAAGTACGAACTCACTCGGTCGGGGAGAACCAAGGCCTTCCCGACGTACAGCACTGCCCCTGCCTCGTCCTTCATGAGATACACGCCCGGCACGCTCGGCAGCCCACGAGCCTTCTGAAGCAGTTGCGGAATGGCCGACGAAGGCATTTCTTTGATGTTAGGGAAGCAGTCGATGAACTTCATGGGTATAAATGACAGTGGGCGGTGTGTCACTGCCCAAGTTTGTCATCCGCATTCACTTCGTTTCATCTCCCCGATTCATTTCACCACACCCACTTGGAGTCTTTCATGAAGATCTTCGCATCAACACTCGGAGTTGCTCTCGTTCTCGCCCTCGGCGCCTGCACTGGCGACCAGAACACCACCGCCCCCGGCGCTGTGAGCAGCAAGTCCTGCTCGACCTCGTGCGCGGAAAAGAAGGCATGCTGCAAGGAGAACAAGGCAGCAACCTGCGACACAGCCAAGACCGACGCAGCATCACCAGGCGCTGTGAGCGGCAAGAAGGATTGCTCCGGCGCGAAGGCGTGCCCAGCGACCTGCCCCATGTCACAGGGCTCTGGCAAGTCGAACGGCTGATTCAGCTCCGACTGACTCCAACAAGTCAACGGTTTTTGCGGCAGGACTCGCTGATGCGGGTCCTGCCGCATTTCTTTTCCAGCGCAGGAGCGCGCGGCGGCTTCGCCTGATTCGCTAGGATCGCCTGTCGCATGGCACGAGTGATCCTGCGCGGCGGACGGGTGATTGACCCAGCAAGCGGTCTCGCTGAAACCGCGGATGTGCTCGTCGAAGAAGGGCGCATTGCGGCGATCGCAACCAGTGCACAGGAACGCACTCGGGCGAACGCTGCCGACGTGGCGATTGTGCAGTGCGAAGGGAAGTTGGTGGTTCCCGGGCTGATCGATCCTCATGTGCATCTTCGCGAGCCGGGTGCGGAACACAAGGAGACGATCGCATCAGGCGCAGCAGCGGCCGTGTGCGGCGGCTTCACGGCGATCTGCTGCATGCCCAACACAACGCCCGCCATCGATCTCCCGAGCACCGTCGAGTTCGTGCAGATGCGCGCCGCGATGACGGGGTTGGCACGCGTGCATGTGGCAGGTGCCGCTACGGTTGGGCGCAAGGGTGAGCAACTTGCACCGATGGGTGCGATGGCGGGCGTGGGCGCGGTGGCGTTCACCGATGATGGGGACTGCGTTGCCTCCGCGGGAATGATGGGGAAGGTGCTCGCCGTGTGTGCTTCGCTCGGCAAGGCGTTCATGCAGCACTGCCAAGATCCAACGCTGACGGTGGGCGGCGTGATGAATGCAGGTGTCACCAGCGCGCGACTTGGTCTTGGCGGGTGGCCCGCGGTTGCAGAAGAAGTGATCATCGAGCGTGACATCCGCCTCAATCGTGCGCATCACTGCAGGTATCACGTGCAGCACCTGTCTTCCGCGGGATCCGTGGACATCGTGCGCCGTGCGCGTGCTGCCGGCGAACGAGTCTCGGCAGAGGCGTCGCCGCATCATCTGCTGCTCACGGAGGAGGCGTGTACCCACACGAACACCAACGCAAAGGTGAATCCCCCGCTGCGCACCGATGCGGACATCCGCTGCCTCATCGAGGGAATCGTCGATGGCACGATCGAAGTTCTCGCCACGGATCATGCGCCGCACTCTGCATCGGAGAAGGCGGTGGACTTCGCGTCCGCACCGTTCGGACTGATCGGGCTCGAGTGCGCTCTGCCTCTGTACGCCAAGGCTCTCGTGGATCGAGGCGCCATCGGCTGGGAGCAGTTGATCGCGCTGCTGACGATCGGACCGGCTCGACTGCTCGGCATCGACGATGCGGGGTTCGGACAGCTTCGCGTCGGCGGTCCCGCCGACATCACGGTCATCGATCCGAACGCCGGCTGGACGATCGATGCGCAGTCGTTCGAATCTCGAAGTCGAAACTGCCCATTCGATGGTTGGCAAGTTCGGGGGCGCGCGACGGATGTCTTGGTCGGAGGCCGCTGGGTGCTGCGGAGCGGCGTTCTCGCCGCACGCACGCGGCCCACGGGCGAGATGGTGGCGCATGGGTCTTGATATCGCCGCTTTGCTCCAGCGCTCGCAGGGGCAGGCGCGGGATCTCCACCGCGAGCATGTCAATCCGAAGTGGATGGATGCCCTTGGTTTGATCGGCTTCGACCGAGAGTATGTGCGCGCGTCTGGATGCACGCTCTGGGACGGCGAGGGGAATCGCTTTCTCGACATGATCGGTGGCTACGCCACCTGCAACGTGGGGCGGAATCACCCTGTGGTGTGCAAGGCGATCTCGGACTTTGCATCTTCACAGGCTGCGTCGATGGTGTGTTTCGATGCGCCGCTGCTCGCAGGGATACTCGCGCGTCAGTTGAAGGGTCGTATCGGGCGTGACCTCGACCGCGTCTTCTTCACGAACTCGGGGACCGAAGGCATCGAGGCAGCCATCAAGTTCGCGCGCTGCGCCACGGGACGCCCCACCATCCTGCATGAAACCGGCTCCTTTCATGGACTGTCGACCGGCGCTCTCGCGATCAACGGCTGTCCGAGTTTTCGTGAGGGATTCGAGCCGCTGTGCGCGCACTCGCGAGCCTTTCCGCGCGGCGACCTTTCGGCGCTGGAGGCGCACCTCGCAGGACGAGATGTCGCGGCGCTGGTGCTCGAACCGATTCAAGGCAAGGGTGTCTGGACGCATCCCCGTGGGATGATGGCCGAAGCGTCCCGTCTGTGCGCCCGCTTTGGCACGCTGCTGGTGGTCGATGAGGTGCAAACAGGGCTCGGACGCACCGGATCGTTCCTGGCAATCGATCAAGAGGGCGATGTCGCACCGCACATGGTGATCCTCAGCAAGGGATTGAGCGGCGGACAGGTTCCCGTGGGCGCGGTCTTGTGCAGGACCGATGTCTGGGAGCGCGTGTTTTCTCGGCTCGACCGCGCCATAGTGCACTCATCCACTTTCCACATGAATGGACTCGCGATGGCGGTTGGACTGGCGACGCTCTCGGTCATCGAGGAGGAGCGCCTGTGCGAGCGCGCCGTTCTGGCGGGGTCGCGTCTGCGTGCTGGGCTGGATGCGATCGCTGACCATTCACCATTCATCTCGGCTGTGCGCCAACGCGGTTTGATGGTCGGCATCGAGTTCGCTGCGCCGGAGTCGCCGCGCTTGCGACTCGCCTGGAATCTGACGAAGGCGATCGACCCCAACCTGTTTGTCCAAGCAGTGACGATCCCGCTGATGCAGCGCGACCGAATCCTCACGCAGGTCGCCGGGCATGCAATCCCAGTCTTGAAACTCACGCCGCCGCTCGTCATCAGCGAGCCGGAGATCGATCTGTTCACGGCTGCATTCGCGCGAGCGGTCCGGGATCTCGAAACCCCTGGCGGACCCGCTTGGACTGCTCTGAGCGCCATCGCGGTGAACGCAGTCGGTGCGAAGTGGCGCTCGCTCCGCAGCCGCTGGAGCGGTGATCCCTCTGCCACCGGCGCGCACAAGGACGGATGAATACCAACGCATCGCCAAGTCATCATGCCGATGGTGGTTCACGGTGGCAGGAGCGGCTGGCACTGTGGGTCACCGAACATCCCTGGACCGTGGTACTCGTCGCAGTGGTTGCCGCTGCTCTTTCCATCGTCGTTTCGCTCCGATCCCTCGTGCTCGATGCGAACACCGATTCGCTCATCAGCCCAGACCGTCCTTTCATGGTTCGGTACCGCGAGTTTCTCGATGAGTTCGGTGATCTTGAAGGACTGACCATCGCGGTCGATCCGCGCGGCGATGATGCTGCCGCGAAACGCGCTGTCGATGCGCTGGTCCACGGACTCGAAGCGTTGCCTGGCATTCCCCATGTGGTGGGTCGCATCGACGCGAGTGAACAGTGGCGACTGGCGCCGTGGTCCATGCCCACTGCACAACTGCGGGACCTCCTCCAAGCTCAGGGCGCGTTCCCGGCGCTGCTTCAGGCGAGTCCAGGTGCGGAGTCCCTGTGCGCGGTGGAGAGGGCGCGCGATCTTCTCACCGCAACAGTGAGGGACAGTGTGGCGGCGTCGCGCGCTGAGCAGGAGTCTCGCGTCGCGAGCGCGCTGCTCCTGGTCGATGCGGTGTGCCCACCTCCTTCGGGGGAGTCACTCGCGGTGCCGCGGGAAGCGGAGTACCTGCGCTCGGATGGTGGATCGCTGCTCTTCGTGCAGATTCAGCCCCAGAAGGACTTCTCGAGCCTCGCCACCATCGAGCCGCTCCTCCACGAGGTGCGCGAGATCATGGCGCGGGTTCGGCAGGCCGAGCCATCGGTCGAGTTGGGGCTGACGGGGAAACCCGTTCTGCAGGCGGACGAACTGTCGACCACCAGTGCAGACACCTCGCGTGGGACGCTGATCGCAGCATGCATCGTGGTGGTACTCCTGATCGCGGTCTTCCGAAGCGTGCTGCGCCCCCTGCTCGCGGCACTCTTGCTCGGGCTGACCTTTGCCTGCACCTACGGAGTTGCCGCCGTGCTTGTCGGGCGACTGAATCTCCTGAGCCTGGTCTTCATGCTGGTGCTCGTCAGCGCGGGCATTGACTACGGCATCCATGCGCTTGCACACCACGCGGATTGGCGCACGAGGGTCTCGCCCTTCGCGGCGCCGCGACGCGCGATGGCAGGCGGATTCGTGCCCATCTGGGTCGGGGCCGCGACAAGTGCCGGGGTCTTCTTCCTCGCATTGACAACCGACTTTGGCGGACTTCGCGAACTGGGCATCATCGCGGGAAGCGGACTGCTGATCTGTGCACTCCTGATGACCGTGGTGCTGCCTGCCCTGCTCACCCTTGCAGCGCGGGCAGGCATGGACAAGGCGTGGCGGGAGGAAACATCGCCCGCGGAGCGAGTGGGAAGCACGTCGGCCGAGCGGGCAAAGGAACGGCGCTCTGCGCACGGGGTGTTGCTCGTGGCACTGCTCGTCTCCGCCGCAAGCGCTTGGCTGCTGCCTCGGCTCTCGTTCGAGAGCAACCTGCTGAAACTGCAGGCAGAGGGGCTCGAGTCGATCGAGTGGGAGCATCGCATTCTCGAGGACTCCACGAGTGCTTCTTGGTTCGGTGCGATCATCTGCGCCGACGAGTCCTGCGTGGATCGGGTGCGTTCGTCGGCGGCGGGCGAAGCGACGATCGGGCGCACGCTGAGCATCCGAGATCTCATGCCACTCGACACATCCGAGCGCGCGCGGCTGCGCAGTGATCTTGCGGCAGCCTGCGACACACGGACCACCCCCTGCCCTGCCTCCGTCGAAGAACGCGTGAAGGCGCTTCAACGAACGACAGCGGCAGCACTCTCGGCCCTTGAACGACTGCAGACGCTCGGCGCGCTTGGCGCCACCGCGGATCAGCTTGCACCGCTGCGCGAGCGAACCGACCGCTTGCGCGTGCTCGACCATGCGTTGCAACAGCCTGCGGAGGTGGATGCGGCTGCATCGCACGCGCAGGAAAACGCCGCACGCGCAGCGCAGGCCCTGCGCGACATGGCGCGAAGTGCGGCTGGCACGCAGCGCGATGCGCTGCCGCGGGCGCTGCGTGATCGCCTCATCAGCACGCGCGGCACCTATCTCGTCTCGCTGCTTCCCAAGGAGGACATCTGGGACCAGGAACCACTCGCCGCATTCACCGCCGCGCTCACGCGAATCGATGGGCGCGCAACGGGCGTTCCATTCACCGTCTATGAATCGCTCCTCGACATGGAAGAGGCATTCATCACGATGGCGCTCTGGTCCCTGCTCATCGTCGGTGTGCTGGTGTGGATCGATCTGCGGAGCATCCGCGCGACCGCCACCGCGCTCGGCGTTCTCCTTCTTGGAATGCTTTGGACCTTCGGCTGCATGGCTGCCTGTGGGGTGTCACTCAATCTGGCCAACTTCTTTGGGGTCTCGATGCTTTTTGGGCTCGGCGTGGACGGTGGCGTGCACATCTTGCACCGAGCACGCGAGGGTGGCGATCCCCGGGCCTGGATGTGGACGAGGCGAGCGGTGGTGCTGAGCGCAGTCACGACTGCAGCGGGTTTCGGCACGCTTCTGCTTGCGTCCCACCGCGGGCTTCAATCACTCGGCTGGCTCATCCTCGTCGGTTCGATCTGCGCACTGGTGAGCTCGGTCGTCGTGCTGCCCGCACTGCTGTGCGTCGCCCCTGCTCTCGCCGGACGCCGTCATCCACCGTCCGATGGTGGTACCGCAGGCGCTGGCGGCGACTCCAATCCATCATCACCCTGAGTCGGTGCGCGAGTCACTTGGTATCCGAGCGCCCCTATCGCACGCACAACCTCCGCCGCCGTTGCCTCATCGCGAACGCGTAGCGTGGCAGCCTGCCGCTCGAGCGACACATCGATCGACTCCACGCCATCCACTTCGCGCGCCTCTGCGGTGATTGCTTCCACACAGCCGCCGCAGTGCATTCCGCGGATGGCGAGCTGAACGGCGATCGGCTCGGTTGGCGCAGGCGCACTGTCACGACCGCACGCGCTGCACAGCAGCATCACGATGGGGAATGCAGCGCGTCGGAGTGTGTGCCGAGTCACCATGCGTGCGCCCTCAGGACCATCGCGAGAAGCGCCGATTCGACCAGCGCCCGCGCCTCCGCGAGCGGCTTGGCAATGCGTGCACCCGCGGCCTGCACATGTCCGCCTCCGCCGAACTGCGCCGCGAAGGCGTTCACATCGATGCTCGGCTGACCCTCCCCGGCAGGCTTGCTGCGGAAACTGCACTTCGTGACTCCGGGCGACTGCTCACTCAGAAGGCAGGACATGTCGATGCCACCAATGGTCAGCGGGATGTTGACGATGCCCCCGATGTCATCGCTGCTGGCTCCCGTTGCCGTGAAATCAGCGGCACCGAGCTGCATCAGGGCGATGCGTGCTTCCCGCAGAAGGGTGATCGAAGACAACGCACGCGCGGTGATGCCAAGTCGAGCGGGTCTGCCGTTCTCCTCGAGCAGTTGATGAAGGTGGACATGGTCCACTCCCGCTGCGAGCAGTCGCGAGGCAAGCGCAAGCACGGCGGGAGTGACGCTCTGGAATCGGAACCAACCGGTATCGGTCGCAAGTCCCGTGAAGAGCGCCTCGGCGATGGAGTGTCGGCCACCATGCTTCTGCAGATCGATTCCGAGCGCTTCCACAAGTTGGGCGACAAGCTGCGTCGCGGCAGCAGCCGAGGTGTCGACCACTCGATCACTGGCAATCGGATCGCCGCGTCCGTGATGGTCGAGCGCGACCACGCGTCCCGCCATGGACTTCAGCCACCCGTCCAGTGGCTCGACCTGATTCCAAGAACCAGTATCGACGAGAAGCGCAAGATCGATGTCCGCATCCATGGCGGGCGGATTGCCGTGGATCGTCTCTCCAGGACGCGCGAGTGCCTGGATGTTCGGATCGACGGAGCCGCAGAAGTACCCCTCAGCGCGCAACCCAACTGCCCGAACCGCACGAACGGCTGCCAGCACCGATCCAGCGGCATCGCCATCGGGTCGCGCATGCGTGACCACGGCAATGTGCTTGGCACGACGAATCCTCTGCGCAATCTGCGCGATCGTCGCGGTCGATGTGTAGTCGCTCACGCCCCAACCCTCTCGCAGTCCCGCGTCATCTGCGCGACGAGACCGTCGACCGAGTCGAATCGAACCATGCCGCGAATCCACCGAAGGAAGTGCACGCGGATGGTCTTCCCGTACAGGTCCAGCGAGGAACCAACTCCAAGCAGGTGCACTTCGAGCGTTCGCGGCTGTTCACCGAAGGTCGGGTTGCTGCCGATGCTTGCCGCGCCACGCCATCGGTCGCCATCCGCGCTCGTGACCTCCACCGCATACACGCCGTCGGCCGGGAGCATGATGCCGCATGGATCGACATTCGCCGTCGGAAAGCCGAGCCCTCTTCCGCGCTGCGCGCCGCGTACCACAGGACCTTCGACCGCGTGGGACCGCCCGAGGACGCGCGCCGCATCAGCCACCCGCCCGAGTTCGAGCAACCAGCGAACCAGCGAACTGCGCGCGGACACGATGTTGCCGTCACAGAGGCTGACCTCGACCTGCTTCGCAATGAGCGTCTCAAACCCAAGACGCGCACCCACGGCTTCGAGGGTTCGCACATCACCGCTGCGTCCGCGACCGAATCGGAAGTCTGCACCCTCCACGATGAGACCAAACGGGATGCGCTGGTGGAGCCACTCGATGAACTCCTCGGGCAACCGCGCGAGCAAGCCATCATCGAGCTGGAGTGACTCCACGCGAGTCGCCCCTGCATGGCGCAGCAGACGCGAGCGCTCCGCGGGGAGCGTCAAAAGTGGCGGTGCACCTCCGCGGAGCAACGTTCGCGGATGGGCATCGAATGTCACCGCTATCACGGACTCGATATCCGCTGCCTTCCGCGCAGCATGCACGAGCGCCTGGTGCCCAAGGTGGACACCATCGAAATTGCCTATGAGGACCGCATCCATCGAATGACCATTCCCAGTTCGGGACCGAAACGGGTAGTTTTACGCCATGCAGGGAGTTCGATCAACCGAAACTGGCAGTCCATCGGTCCCCGCGCACGACACGCTTCTGGACGACCTCTGCGGAGAGTTCCGATCCATCGCTGCCGAACTCGTGCCTTGGTTCGTCGAGAACATGCCGCGCATGTACTTCCTGGACACGTCCCCTGCCGCCCAGCGTGCGCACCTGCGCGCCATCTTGGCTGCACGGGCATCGGGCCGTCCCGTGGATACGACCTTCCGCTCGAGCGATGGATCGTCCATCACTGCCATCCGATCCGGCAACAGAACGGGCATCCTGGCGGAAGTCGTGCGCGATCTGCCGCTGGATGCGTCGCTTCGCGCCGCAAAAATCCACACCTCTCGTGATGGTTCGCTGATCATCGACACCTTCGAGTTTGGCGAACAGGAACCATTTGACCCGACTCACCCCCGCCAGTGCGCGGCGATCGATGCGGCGGTCGACTACGCCACCCTGCACCACCCAACGATGGATGGCGCGGACTTTCGCCGATATCTCGCGGGCTGCTCATCGCGCTACCTGCTCACACTCACCGCTCTGCGGATGTGCCGACACTTTGAGCTCTTCCGGGCGGTGAGCGGCACGGAGCTGCCAACCATCTCACTCGAGACGGAAGACGATCCCACGGTTGCACGCATCACGCTTGCGGTGTCGAACGCTCGCACTCGGACGATGCTCGAGCGCGCTGCTCGCGTCCTGAAGCGCCATGACGCGAGTGTCGTTCGCGCTCACCTCGATGTGGCGCGTGATGGTGATGGAGGGCGAGTGACATTCATCGCATTCATCGCGCAGTGGGCCAATGGAACGCGCATCGAGTCCACCGATCCGCGGTGGCTGCAGCTCCGGTCAGAACTTCTGCGCGTGAAGTGGCTGGATTTCCGCGTCATCGAGTTCGTGGAACGCCACCCAGCATTCACGGTGCCCGAGGGAGAACTGGTGGCTGCCTTTGCCGATCTGGTCCGGCACATGCTGGTGCCCGCGAACCCGCTGGCGTTCACCCGCGACCGTGTGACCGAAACCCTCGCGACGCACGCGCAGCTGACGAAGGCACTGCTTGCACTCTTCCAGCAGCGGTTTGATCCCGCGGACCCGCTTCCTGCGCATGAGTTTGACCGCCGAGCGACGGAACTGGCGACACGGATCGCCGCCCTCGGCGACTCGGATGACGCGCACGATATCTTCGACGCGTTGTGGAAGGCGATCCGTTCGACGCTGCGCACGAATCTGTTCGTCCCCAACCGCTTCTCCTTGGCACTGCGGCTTGCGCCGGATCTCCTCCAAGGCCCGTCACGACCAGAACTGCCGTTTGGCGTGTTCTTCGTCTACGGGCGCGGGTTCCACGGCTTCCATGTGCGCTTCAAGGAAATCGCGCGCGGTGGGCTCCGCATCGTGAAGCCGAGCTCGGCCGTCCTGTACGACCGCGAATCGGAGCGGCTCTACGACGAGGTGTACGGCCTGTCCTTTGCGCAGCAACTGAAGAACAAGGATATTCCCGAGGGCGGCGCCAAGGCTGCCATCGTCCTCGAACCCCCGGCCGAGGCCACGCGTTGCGTCAAGGCATTCGTGGACGGGATCCTCGATCTCATCACACCTGAACCTGGAACACGCAGACTCGTGGTCGACCTCCTGGGGTTCGACGAGTTCATTTACCTCGGTCCCGACGAGAACATCACGCCAGCGCACATCGAGTGGATCGTGGCCCGCGCTGCCATCCGCCGGTATCCCCTGGCGAATGCGTTCATGAGTTCCAAGCCGAATGGTGGGATCAACCACAAGGAGTTCGGGGTCACGAGCGAGGGCGTGAATGTGTTCCTCCGCACGGCTCTGCTCGCGCGTGGCATCGACCCGGCGAAGCAGCGCTTCACCGTCAAGATCACAGGTGGTCCAGACGGGGATGTGGCCGGCAACATGATGCGGATCCTGTCGCGAGACTACGGACAGAACGCATGCATCGTCGGTGTGGCGGACGGCAGCGGTATCGGGGAGGATCCTCACGGGCTCGATCACGGCGAACTCCTGCGGCTCTTTCATGCGGGACTTGCCATCGCACACTTCGATCCCGCACGGCTCTCGCCTCACGGACGCGTCGTTCCTGCAAGCACAGCGGAGGGTGTCCAACTTCGCAACTCACTCCACAATCGGCTCGTGGCGGATGCGTTTGTCCCAGGTGGTGGACGCCCCGCCACCATCAACGAGCGGAACTGGCGCGAGTACTTGCAGCCCGATGGTCGACCTTCGAGCCCCCTGATCGTGGAAGGCGCGAATCTCTTTCTGACACCACAAGCGCGCAACCTGCTCACGGAGGCTGGCACGACCATCTTCAAGGACTCGAGCGCGAACAAGTGTGGCGTGATCTGCTCGAGTTTTGAAATTGCATCGAGCATGCTCATGGATGAATCGCAGTTCCTGACAATCAAGCCGCGGTATGTCGAAGAGGTTCTGATGCGGCTGCGCGAAATCGCGCAGGCTGAGGCGGTCATCCTGCTCGCGGAGTCGCGACGCCATCCCTCCATACCGCTGCCGGAACTCTCGACTCGCCTCTCGCGCGCCATCAACTCGGGCGCCGATGCAATCAAGCCCGCCGTGGCCTCTTGGCGTCGCGACCATGCCGATCTCTTCCGCGAGGTCGTCCTCCGCCACCTGCCCACCGAACTGCACCGCGCGTGCGGCGAGCGGATCTTCACGGACTTGCCTGTTCCATACCTGGAATGGATGGTGGCGAAGAGCGTTGCAAGCCGACTCGTCTACCGCGAGGGGATCGACTTCTTTGCATCGATGGGAAGCGATGCCCTTGCGTCCGTTTCACTCCGCTATCTGCAGAAGTCCCGCCGGATTCGTGCCCTGGTCGATCAGATCCGAACGAGCGGACTGGGAAATGCGGCGGAGATCGCGGCGCTGCTGGAGCGTGCGGGCGCGCGCGCTGCACTTTTGGATGCGGACTCATGAGCAGGGCATGCCTCCCATCGACGATCGCCACCGTGGCACTCTCGCTGTCCGTTCCGGCCAGTCATGCCCAGGTTGCAGTTCCTGCACCCCAAGTGGAATCGGCACGAACCTGCGATGCACAGGTGGAATCGGTCTTGCTTTACCAAGGACGCGCTGCCGTCACGCGCAGGGCGACGCTCACGCTGACCGCGGGCGTCTGGCGCCTTCGCTTCAATGGACTCCCGGCATCCGTTCAGCCTGACACGATCGAGGCGAGATCGTCCATCGGCCGCATCCTGTCGGTCGACTTCCTCGCGCAAAGCGCCGTGGAGTCCCCCACCACGGACGAAGCACAGGCGATCGATGCAGAGCTCAAGCAGATCCAGCGCAAGCTGGCGGAGATCGAGGACTCACTGTCTGGGCTTCGAGCAGATCAGCGCCGTATCGATGCGATTGGCATTCGTGCCACCGCAGATGCAACCGCGACCGCCGGGACTTCCCAACTCGACATTTCTCGGCTCGAGGCGCTGCTCAAGTGGATAACGGAACAGCAGAAGCAAATCTCGGAGGCGCTTCGTACAACGGAACAGCGTGGGGATGAACTGCGTGAACAGAAGGTCGCGGCGGAGATGCGGCGAGCGCGACTGGGCTCGATGAGCAGTACGGTGCAGGCAGCGGAAGTCGTGGTTGCTGTTCCCGAAAGTGGGAGCTCGGATGTTCGGCTCTCGTACTTGGTATCGCAAGCCGGATGGGAGCCGACCTACTCCGTTCGCGCGGACCCTGCCGCCGGATCGGTTCGGATCGAGTTTGATGCTCGCGTCGTCCAGGCTTCGGGTGAAGATTGGCGCGGCGTGCAGCTGGCACTTTCCACGGCGCAGCCATCGCGCGCGGCTGCACCCCCCCTCGTGACTCCCTGGCGTGTGGATGTGCTGCAGCCGATTCGCCCCGCGGTGCGAGGCGTGGTTGGCCGAAGTGTTGGGGCTGAGATGATGGAACCTGCGATGGCGGTGGACGCTGCACCATCCGAGATGGCGGGTCAGATCGGATCGGCAAGCGATGCCGCCGAACTCTCTTCCGATGCGCGAATCGGCGGCACTGGGCCAGCCATGACCTACACCATTGCCCTTCCCTTCGATGCCGTGAGCGACAGGGAAGCAAGCCGCCGCGCACGCATCGCATCCTTCGAAGCGAAGGCGCGCTTCGTTCACTGCGCACAGCCCGTCGCGGGCGAGGGCGCGTTCCTCCGTGCAACGCTCGTGAACGGCAGCAGCTTCAATCTGTTGCCGGGGAAGTGCTCCGCATTCGTTGGCAACGACTTCGTCGGTGCAGCCCGTTTCGACGGCGCCGCACCCAATGCGGAGGTCTCCGTGTTTTTCGGCATCGACCCATCCGTGACCGTGCGGCGCGAGGAAGTGGAACGAGTCGACCGCCAGTCTGGGCTCTTTGGTGGTGGAATCGATACGGTCTCTTCCTTTCGCATCTCGGTCCAGAACGGCAGCGGACGAACGATCGACATGGAACTCCTCGACCGAAAGCCCGTGAGTGGCAGCGACCGCATTGAAGTTCGTGTGGAGGATGTGAATCCGCAGCTCTCGGCGGACAGTGCATTCCTCGCCGTTTCGGCTCCGCTGGGCTTGCTTCGCTGGGATCTTGCGGTGCCTCCCACACGCGCAGGCGAGGATGGCATGCTCGTGACATGGCGCACGATCGTCAGCCGCCCGAAGGAACTGGACATCACGCCCCTGCCGCCGTGATGGTTCGCTGAGAGTGCCATGCCCATCACCACCCTGGTTCTTCCGCTCTCCCTGATCCTGACCAACGTGGTTTGGTCTGGGCAGTCCGCAGTCCCCACGGGACAGGAAGTTGCTCAGGCTCAGGGCGAGGTGCCCGGCGAGTCCAAACCCGCCCGTCGAGTCCATGTGATCGTCGATCGAAAGTCGGGAGTCGGCGGAACGGTGATCACGGAAGAGGAAACGAGGCTCGTGATCGAGCGCAACGGCAAGCGAACAGAGTTCAACAAGGACTTGGTGATCGATGTCATCGATCTTGTGGATGTGACATCACCCGCTCCGGCCCTTGTCTACCTGCGCGATGGCGGCGTTCGCCGAGTGCAGCTGGTCTCGGATGACTTCGACGAAGTACGACATGTGATCGGGGATGCGCCGCGCAGCATCCCGCGCGAAGAGGTGTACCGCGTTGTGCTCATTCGACCCTTCGACGAGCAATACAAGGCGCTGCGCGAGTCGATTGATCCCGAAGATCATGCCCGGCGGCTCGCACTGTGCGACTGGCTTGTTTCGCAGCGCAAGTACGCCATGGCAGAGCAAGAACTCGTCCCGCTCGTCGAGGCGAGCAAGTTGCCTGAGGCGGTTGCACTGCTCAAGCGGGTGCGTTCACAATTGAAGCTCGACGCAGGCAGAGCCGCTGCGGCGTCTGGGCGAGCAAGTGCCGATGCCAAGAGTGCGAACAAGGATGCCGACCCACTCTTTGACATGAGTGGGCTGCGCCTCCTGAGTGATGCGGAAGTCAATCTCATCCGCGTGTACGAGATCGACTTCGACAGGCCGCCGCGCATCGCGATCGCCCCAGCGGATGCACGCCAGCTGTTTGCGGATCATGCATCCCATCCGCGAGTTCCACAAGATCCCGCGGAACAATCGGCACTTGCCGAAGGGGACCCGCTGCGTCTTGTCCGACTCGCCTTTGATCTCAAGGCGAGGGACTTCTATCCGAAGATTCGCGTTCTCACCGAGCCCGAGTCGATGCTGCGCTTTCGCCGTGATGTGCATGACAGTTGGCTGATTCCCAACTGTGCGACAAGCGGATGCCATGGAGGTCCCAACGGAGGTTCGCTCTTCCTGCATCGGGGTGAGCGGGGCGACACGCACGTGGCGACAACGAACATGTTGCACATCCTGCAGGGTCGGACCGGCGATCGCCCGCTGCTCGATTTCAGTGATGCAGCACGCTCGCCGCTCCTGCAGTACGCGTTGCCGAGGGATGAAACCGCGACTCCGCATCCGCCCGTGCAGGGTTGGAAGCCTGCGTTCGGCAAGCGCATGAACGATGCCAAGTTCGCCGCGTCCGTGTCGTGGATTCGCTCGCTCTATCAACCGCGTCCAACCTACCCAGTCGACTACGAACCTCCCGACTTCCGATTGCCGCCCGCGGGCAGCGAGGCCGATCAGGACGAACCATCGCGCTGATGGGAGCGGAAGTACACTTGCGGGCTTCCATGATGAGCACACTCCTTCGCCTCTTCGCGACCCTGATGGCGGCTTGTCTGACGTTTGGTTGCGAGGATCCCCAGATCGCTGAACGCGATCGCGCCGAGCGACAGATCCGCGAGGGGGGCGCCAAGATCGCGCAAGCGGCCAGGTTGGCCAGCACCGATCGAGTCGCGGCGGCAGAGACCCTTCGAGCGGCCGCGTCCAACCTCTCCCGCGTGTCGAACGCAACGAGTGCGCAGAAGCAGGCTGCTGCGGGTTTGGCGGCTGGCGCCCTGACCCAGGCAGCCCTGCTCGAAATCGGCCGCGCCGATCAGTTGGAGAGCGAGAACCGCGCAGCTCGAAGTGTCGCCGCAGGACTTCTCTCCGTGCTCGATCAACTGGACCTCACTGCCTCGCTCTCCAGCAACGACTCCGCCGCCGGCGACTTCGGCTCGGAACTGTCCGCTGCATCGGCGGCTCGATCGGAGTTGGAGGGGCAGCGGGAGGAGTTGGAAACGCAGGTCGCAGCGCTGCAGGACGCAAGCGCTGATGCGCTCGCGCGTGCACAGGCGATCCTGGACGAAGCCGAGGTGATTCGCCAGCGCGCGGCGAGTGCGGGACCCGGCGAGATCACACAGATCGCGGAGGAGGCGGCTCAGCAGCGCGACCTTGCGATACCGCTGCAGGCAGAAGCATCTACGGCTGAGTCGAATGCCGTGATGCAGCAGTCGCTCCTGCGGATACGAACGGCAGAGGCAGCTGGTGCTGCGACACGGGTGGAGGCCATTCAACGCGCTGTGGAGTCCATCACGCGCCTTGGGTCATCGCGCGAACGGACAGCACGGTCGTCGGCAGAGATGGCTGCGGAGTTTGGGAGTCGCATTGACGAGCTGCTGACGACCGCCGACCCAGAGGCCGATGCGGGGCTCGCAGGCTGCACGGAACGCGCTCGGCAGGATCTCGACAATGCGCGGAGTTCGGCGCAGTTGATCGGGGCACAGTCGAGTGTCGCCTTCCAGATCCAGGCGGCGGTCGCGCGGTCTTTCCTCAGCAAAGGACAGTCGGAGTTTCAGCACGCACTGCTTCTTCATGCGTTGTCCGAGAGTGATGCGCTGCGCAAGAGTTCTGGCGAGTACGAATCGAAGGCGAATGCCTGGCTTGCCAAGGCGCAGGCGTCCACCCAGTCTGCGATCGAGGCATACACCGAACTGCAGTCGATGCTGTCGTCGGGCGGAGAATCCGAAGCGAAGCGAGCGCTTGGAGAGACCGTGACGCGCGCTCTGCAGTCGATCACCAAGCCGACCTTCGACGTCTCTGCCGCTGCTGCAACCGCTGCTGCAACCGCTCCGACGGCGAAGACAGGGACAACGGACAGTCCATCGGCTGAGAGCGAGTCTCCCGCTGCGGACACCGCACCATCCGCCGGCCCCCCCTTCGGAACTGTGGAAGCGCTCGCGGCATTCATGAGTGATGCCAACAAGGATCCGGCCGCGATGGCGGCAGTCGATGAGTTCACGGTTGCGGAAACGGACGAGGGTCGGCAGGTTGCCAATGTGCTGATTGCTCCGATGCGCACGATGGGCGCACTGCAAGTCGCGATGCGCGACAAGTTCGGAAGCACCAACCTCGGCGCGATGAAGGCAGCCCTCGGGGGAGGAGGACGGGTCAGCGTGATCGAGGCAACCGACTCTGCTGCAACACTCGAGCTCCGATCCCAAGTGGGAGCTCTCAGCATGCAGGCGGCGCGAACGGACAACGGATGGAAGTTGGATATGGATGCCACCAGCTCAGCGATGCCCGATCAGGTCCGCATGCAGCTGACTGCCGCACAGGCGATCGTCGGTCCGCTGCTCGGTGCCATGGACTCGATCCGGCAGAAGGTGGAGTCCGGAGAGATCAGCGATGCCGCCGGCGTGCAAGCCGCTCTCGGCATGGCAATGCAGCGGGCGATGGGCGGGATGCGCGGCGGTCCACCGAGCAGCTCGGGTGATGGCGAGGCGCAGGAGCCCTGAGGGGCGGCTTTGATGCGGGGCGAGCGCGTGTCCCGGCGCCGTTTTCAGGGCGCGTTCGTCCTGCACGGCATCATCGGATCATGGCAAGCACTGTCCGCGCGGCCTGCCGCACCTGCGGATCATCCGCTTCATTCGCTGCAATGGATTCAAGATCGCCACGAAGCGGGTGCTTTGGGTCTTGTTGCAGCACATCGAGTGCGCACCACACGGCATTGCGTCTTGCCTGCCTTGCATGAACGCGCGTCAGCGCACTGGTGCCCATCGCCGCCCGCCGTGAGGTCTGATCCCACCGAAGGACATCCCGCAGGGCAAAGGCGGCAGTGCGTCCATCCCATGCCTGATCAATCCCCTGCCTTCGCGACTGCCTCGTCGGTTGGTTGTGCGGGCAGACCTCCTGGCAGATGTCACATCCGAACAGCCAGTCACCGACCTTGGAGGCAATTTGCGGATCTGGCAACGATCGCTGCTCGATGGTGATCGTCGTGATGCAGCGCGATGCGTCGACACTCCAGGGCGAGATCGCCGCGGTGGGACATGCATCGATGCAGCGGGTACACGTTCCACAGGGATCGGAATCGTCCGCTCGCGGCGTCGGTTGAAGTCGAGCCGTCGTGAAGTAGCAGGCAAGCACGGTCCACGAACCGAGGCCATCGGCGATCAGCAGCGTGTTCTTTCCGATGCGTCCGATGCCGGCACGCTCCGCCAACTCACGCTCGGGGATCGGTTCGATGTCGCAGCACACCTTGCCGCGGGTGCCCGGCAACGCATCCTCCAGCTCTCGCTGCAGCGTGCGCAGCCGGCGCTTCATCACGCGGTGATAATCGGGACCTCGGGCATAACGCGCAGCGCGACCGAACGCAGCAGAGGAGGTGCCGTCTGCGCCCACGAATCGTGCATCCGGTCGTCCATCGTGATACCTCGCTGCGGCGACGAGCACGCTCTGCGTTCCATCCACGATGCGCGCCGGATCGACTCGCACTTCGAGATAGGACCGCATCCACTCCATCGGTCCATGTCGGCCCCCATCGAGCCACGCGCGCAGCGCTCCGCTTCGCTTGCTTGGCGAGGCGTCGCAGACCCCCGCTGCAGCGAAGCCGAGTTCGCGCGTGCGCGCCAAACACCACGCCGTGCAAGCCGCTGGGTCGGTGGAGGGAGGCACTGCGCTTTTCTCCTCGTTGCTCCTACAGCCCCAGCCAACGCGAGAGAGGCGCGGCAGGAACATCGGGCACCAGCGCATCCTCGCATCGATCGCCGGACCTGCCGCACACCGCCGCGGACGCGAGATAGCCACTGCGAACCGCCCCCTCCATGGTTGCGGGCCAACCCGTCGCGCACCAGTCACCAGCGAGGAACAGATTCTCGACGCCGCCGCGCACGCCGTCGCGCTTTGCCTTCGGCCTGAGCGCATCGATCCCCGGCACACCTGCAAAGGTCGCACGCTTCTCCTTCACTGCCCGAAACGCAACAGGCTGCAGTCCCCGCGCACGGGGCAGCGCCCAGTGCACATCGTGCATCACCCGATCGACGATCGCCCGCTCGTCCAAATCCATCCAGGAATCGGCGGCACTGATCACCGCATGCACACGATGGCGTCCCTGTGCATCGCGTTCCTTACGGAACAGCCACTGCGTGTCGCGGCCAGGCAATACCAAATGGGGCGTCTCCATGATCGGTGCGTCAAACGCGAGATGCACACCCAGGATTGGGCTGAAGGCGATCTCATCCAGTCGCCCAAGTCGCACATCCGCACTCGTCAGTGTCCCAGAGCAGAGCTTCGCAAGCCGATCGGGAGGAACGGCAGTGATCACCGCCGACGCTTCCACCATGCCCTCATCGGTCACCACACCGCGCACGCGAGTGCCGTCGAATGAGAGGGACATGGCGCTGACGCCAAGTCGCATCGCTCCCCCACGCGACTCGATGAACTGCTGCGCAGGATCGTAGAGCTCCACCAGAGGCCGCATCGAAAGCCCCATCACCGGGCTCCACGAATCCTGGAGGAACCCAGCTTGAAACACATACATCGCCAGCGACGCGTCCGTCCGCGCACACGGCATGTTGCACGCGCTGATGATGACGGGCTCCCAAAAGTGCGACCGCGCCCGTTCCGTCTGCCGAGTCTCCTCGAGGAACCTCCCGAAAGACTGCCCCTTCCAGCGTTCACGGCCCTCTCGGCCGAGACGAATCAGACGCCACATGGCACGGGCAACTGCGCGCTTGTCCTCGAGCCCGAGGAACCGCATGCGAAGGAAACTGCCCGCGAAGTGCGCCGGTGCGGGGAGGGACGACGGGGTCATTTCATCCGGATCGCCCGGTGGATTCGCCCACCAAATGGTGCGGTGCCACTCGATCAGGTCCAGCACGCCGAGCCGACCGTACAGATCGAGCAGATTCGTGCAACTTCCCATGAGGACATGCTGGCAGTTGTCGAGCGTCTCGCCGCTGCGGGGGTCGACGAAACTGGTGGCGCGCCCGCCCAGTTTTCGCTTGGACTCGATCAGGACGACTTCGCGCCCCGCCTCTGTCAGGCGCACGGCGGCGGCGAGTCCGGCAAGGCCTCCGCCCACGATGACGATGGGCGGTCCCATCAGCGCTCGCCCGCAAGCCGCGCACGCACGATGACAAGCGCCTTCTGCAGCGTCGGCACGGAGACGCGCTGGCGCACGACACGCTCGGGGTCTGCCGCCAATCGCTCGAGCAGCGCGCGGTACATGCCCGTCAGCCCACGCAGCGTCGGACGACAGGCTGGCTCGATCATGGACTCGAGCGGTGCGCTCACCTCGAATCGATCACGCGCGGCATCGATCATGCCCTCGAGCAGCGCCATGCATCGCGGCGGATCTCTCCACTGGAGCAGTGCCTCGAGATCGATGCCCGCCCGATCGAAACGCGCCTGGGGGATGTACACGCGCCCCATCCGCGCATCCTCCGCAACATCACGGATCACGTTCACCATCTGGAATGCAACGCCCCGCTCCGATGCGAGCGCAAGGGCATCCACGCATTGGTATCCCCACACACGCACGCACACTCGCCCGACGGAACTTGCGACCTGTTCGCAGTACTGGCGGAGTTCCTCTTCTTGGTGCAGCCGTTGCGGGCGGAGATCAGCGATCTGGCCGTCGATCATCGCCTCAAAGTCGTTCA
This sequence comes from Planctomycetia bacterium, assembly GCA_005799495.1. Classification (GTDB taxonomy): domain Bacteria; phylum Planctomycetota; class Phycisphaerae; order Phycisphaerales; family SM1A02; genus F1-60-MAGs104. The sequence goes on along the minus strand of SYGP01000020.1, from coordinate 15,711 downwards.
GATCGAGCGGGTACGCACGCGCCACCGCCGCGAACGCACGCCACAGCGATGTCGGCTCCGCCACCGTGCCGCGCAGTGCAAGGCGCGTGTTCGCACGGAATGCCTGGATGGTGGATGCGGCATCACCGTCGACCGATGTTCCATCCACGATGTCGTCTGCTTCACGCATCCACGCATAGATCGTGTACATCGCCGAGCGCTGCGGCTCCGGGGTGAGGCGGAGCCCCCAGTAGAAGTTCGCAGCGCGTGCGCGCGTCACATCACGGCAGTATTCGACCGCATCGCGGAGATCCTCCTGGAGCAGCAGTGCCTCCGAAGTCGTACTCATGCTGCACGCGCCTCCCGCCGCGCAGATCGGATGGCGCGCACGGTACTCCAGCGCGCCTGCAGCAGCAGTCGAATCTTGGTGAATGATGTCAACGTGGGGCGCGCAAGGCAGGTCTCGTAGTTCCAAGACTCGATCAACCGGAGCGTGTGCATCCCACCCTCCCGAAACAACCACACCAAAGGTCGATGTTTCGGATGGAGTCGCTCGAGCAGTTCGCCGCCCGCAGCGAAGAGCGGCCAGGTTCGCTCGGCGAGGGAACGAATCGTTGCACGGTACTCCTCAAGAAAGTCCCGATCCGGCGCGAACCCACGGTGACAGGTCCAGGAGAGCCGCTCGTCAAAGATCTCCCCCTGCCAGGACTCCTGTGGCAGATAGATGCGTCCGCGCTCGAGGAGATCGCGCCGCACATCCTGCCAGTGATTCACCAGTTGGAGTCCCGTGCAGATGGCGTCGCTCGCCGCGAGCGCGGCCTCGTCGCGTGGCTCATCGAGCAGCATGAGCACGAGCCGTCCAACAGGATCTGCACTGAGCCGACAGTACCCCAGCAACTCATCCCATGTTGCGTACCGCGTGACATGCTGGTCCATTTCAAAGGCTGCAAGGAGATCGAGAAACGGCTTCAGCGGCATCCCATGCCTCGCCACCACCGGCGCGAGCGCCGTGAAGACAGGGTGGAATGAACGCCCGCTTCCCATCGCTTCCGTGCCTCGGCGCCACCACGCAAGCAGGGCGCTTGCCCGTTCGGGCGATCCGCACTCATCGCCAAGGTCATCGGCGCAGCGGCAATACGCGTACACCGCAGCGAAGTCGTCGCGGAGTGCGCTCGGCACGAATCCGCTCAGCACGCTGAAGTTCTCGCCATGTCCGCGCGCGAGACGCATGCACCACGCTTGCGCCTCAGTCAGCGTGCATGTGCAGTCCAACTCGGGCCCGTATCGCCCGAGTTCGAGCGTGCGGTCGACTTTGGGAGCTCCCATACCGATCCAAGGCTACCGCGGAGTTTCGCGCAGGCATGGCTATGATCCGACTCAGATGAAGATCATCCTTGCGAATCCACGCGGCTTCTGTGCGGGCGTTTACATGGCGATCGATGTCGTCGATCAACTCCTCGAGATATGCCCGGATGAGCCGATTTTCGTGTACCACGAAATCGTGCACAACCGCCATGTCGTGCAACGATTCCAGCGGCGTGGCGTGCGCTTCGTGGAATCGGTCGATGAGGTGCCCGACGGTTCCATCGTGGTCTTCAGCGCTCACGGCGTGAGTCCTGCCCTGCGACAACTGGCGCAGTCGAAGCGACTCATGGCAGTCGATGCAACCTGTCCGCTGGTGACGAAGGTTCATGCCGAAGCCATCCGCTACGCGCGCAAAGGATTTCAGATCCTGCTTGTCGGTCATCGACATCATCAGGAGGTCGTTGGAACCCTCGGCGAGGCTCCCGAAGTGATGCAAGTGGTGGAGAGTCCGGCCGACATTCCATCCCTGAAGGTGAACGATCCCGAGAAGCTCATTTACCTGACCCAGACGACCCTGTCGCTCGATGATGCAGGCGTCATCATCGACGCGCTCAAGCGCGCATTCCCGCAGATCAAGGAGCCGCCTGCGAGCGACATTTGCTACGCGACAACGAACCGACAAACTGCCGTGCGTGCCATCGCCCCCCAGTGTGACCTGGTGCTCGTGGTGGGGAGCTCGAACTCATCCAACTCCGTTCGCCTGACGGAGATCGCGATGAACATGGGCACCCCGGCACGGCTGATCGATGACCGCAGCGAGTTGAAGCGTGAGTGGTTCGATGGGGTGCAGACACTGCTCGTGACGGCGGGCGCAAGCGCCCCCGAGGATCTGGTGCACGATCTCATCGAAGAGCTCGTGCGCACGTTCGGTGCCGAGGTCGAACAGCATGATGTGCGCCATGAGGAAGTCGAGTTCGGGCTGCCGGGCAGCCTGAAGTCGCTGATGCGTGAGCGCGGCGTCGATCCAGAGGGACGACGCATCGTCCGCGGTGACGAAGGGAATCAACTGCGTGAGTGGTTCAGCGCACACAACATCCCATTCCGAATCGTGGACCTCACGGTGCAGGGCGCGGCGGTCGCACCGTGACCGATGCACCGCACCTCTTCGCTCTGCAGCGAGACGCGCTTCGCGAGTGGTGCACCGAGCGCGGGATGCAGCGCCACACTGCCGACCAAGTCCTGGACTGGGTCTATCGGAAGGCGTGTGCGGATCCGATGGGGATGACCAATCTGTCGAAGCGCAACCGCGACCTGCTTGCACAATCGATGCGATTCACGACAGCGCGCCGCATCGACCACCGAATGGCTTCCGATGGAACGCAGAAGTTGTTGATGGCATGGGAACGCGGGTCCTCGGAAGCGACTCCAACGCTGTTGCCTGTGCTCGGCGCAACGCCCGTCGCATCGGGTCGGCAGACGGAGTGTGTGATGATTCCCGCCGATCCCCGCCGGACCGCGTGCATTTCGAGTCAACTCGGTTGCCCAGTCGGGTGCCGCTTCTGCGCCTCGGGAATCGGCGGGCTCGAGGGCAACCTGACCGCGGGACAGATCATCGAGCAGGTCTTTCATCTCTCCACACTCGATGCGGTGGAACGCATCTCGCATGTGGTTTTCATGGGCATGGGTGAACCGCTGGCGAATCTGAGCGCGGTGTCGGATGCCATCCGAACCCTGCATGCCGACTGGGGCTTCGGCATCAGTGCGCGCCGGATCACGGTCTCGACGGTCGGATTGCCGACGGCGATCCGCCGCTTCTGCGACTTCGAACTGCCGGTGACGCTCGCACTGAGCCTGCATGCGCCCAACGATGAGATACGCCGCAACATCATCCCCTGGGCAGACTTCAGCACGATCGAGGAACTCCTCGACGCATGCGATGAGTGGTTCCGGCGCACGGGTCGGGAGATCACGCTCGAGTACATCCTGCTCGGCGGCGTGAATGACAGAGCCGAACATGCCGAAGAATTGTCCGAGCATGCGCGGCGCATCCACGCCAACGTCAACCTGATCCGCTACAACGAGGTTCGGGGGATGCCCTACCAGCGTCCCAACTCCGATGGCGTGCTTCGCTTCCAGGAGATCCTGCGCGAGCGTGGCGTCAACACGCACATCCGTGCCAGCCGCGGACGGGACATCGCCGCTGCCTGCGGCCAGTTGCGGCATGAACACGCGAGCGCTACCCAGCGCTGAGCGGATTCACGACTGCCCCGCTCTCGACCGCAAGCTGACGAACCTCGGCATCGGTCATCGATCGCACGGAGCCTGCGAGCGCGCCGTCGTGCATGCGTCGAGCCCAGGCAACCCATGCGGCATTTCGATCAGGCTCGCGGGCAGCGCGCATCAGCAGTTCGACGATGGTCTCGCGGAGCGCACGGCTTTGCACGGAACCACGAACCTGCAGCGGCACGAAGCGACGCGTGAACTGCAGGATGCGGTCAGGCCAGTCGCTCGACCGAAACTCCACGACCCATTGATGTTCCCGCACGCGTGCTTCCAGTCGATGCAGATAACGGCGCCGAATCTCGTCGCCTCGCGCGAGCCTCACGCCAAGCGTCTCACGGATCCTATGGCTCTCATCCACGCTCGTGGTCAGCGTTCCGATGTACCAGAGGTCCCGAATCAGGAACACCTCCGCAAGGGGCAGGATCGCCAACCTCGGCAACTCGAGCGTCGGATCGGCCCGGCACAGTTCCGAGATGATCTCGGCGTAGCGAAGCGCATAGTCCAGCCCTCCCCACATCTCGCATCGCCGCATCGCCATGGCGAAGTCTTGCAGTGCCTCATGCCCATGACGCGTGGACAGCAATCCCGAGAGTTGCTGCAAGGAAGCACCCACGCGTCGTCGCATGCGCCGCGCCTGCGTGCGCTGCCGACGATTCCCGATCTGCCGCGCCGCTGTCGCGACGCGCACGAGCCGAAGCAACGCACGCTGCCCGGACCCATCGGACTCGTGCACGGGACTGAGTGTTGCCGACGCACGCGGCTGGCTCCGGACTTTCTGCAGGCCCGCGGCGATGCGCCGACCGAGCTGAACGCCCTCACGGACCGACGCAATGCCCGATGCCTCCACCTGCGCGATGCCGTACTCAAAGGCTTCGACGGACAGCGGGATCCAGCCGCGCTGGAATGCGACCCCCAGCGCGATCACATCCACGGGTCGATCGGTGAGAAAAGTCGCACGAGCCAACTCGGCAAGATCGAGCAACTCCGTCCAGCGCTGATTGCATGTCGCCTCCGCCGTCGATGCGAGCCGTGCCGCGGTGCGCCGACACTCTTCAGAAATCTGATCGTCGAGCGTCCCGCTGTTGGCAACCACGGCCGTGCGCTGAGGGTCGGCAACCCGCAGACGCTGGTCGGTCGCGAGCGCCCGAATGGTCTCGAGCGGATCGATCCCGAGCACCAGATCCGCCTCACCGTAGGGAATCTGCGTCGTGAACCGTTGTCCGCGCATTTGTGGTGACGCCTCGGCGCCCTCGGCGGTGGGCGCTTCACCTTGCGTGAACACCACTTGCGACCATGCCCGTCTGCCTGGTCCAAGCGGCGTGCTGCGGTGCGTCCAGGACACGGAAAATCCCATGTGGCGACCCGCTTCCGACAGAACGCTGCCGATGATTCCCGGGGCATCACCTCGGAATCCGCCGATGTGTGCGCGCCACAATCCCTGATCGCCATGGATGGGCTGCGGTACGGGCAAACGCTCCACGGTGCGAAGGGCATCGAGTCCTGGCGGCGGACGCGTTCGGATGATCTCGACTTGCTCCAGCAACGGCTCCAGTCGAACGAAGACGCCTCGGGCGCCAGGCACCAACGACCGATCGACGAGCGGCTCAGGACGCAGCGGATCGCTCCCGCGCAGCAGTCCGCGCGCGATCTGTGCGGCAAGTCCTGGATCGCGCAGTTCGCACGCATGGTCCGCAGGAAGGATGAACCGCTGAAAGCGCAGGAACCCATCGCGGTCCACCTCGCACGCGGACCGCTCGAGCGCGGAGACATCACGCCTCGGCGGTGGACCATCCCGCGCAATGACCAGCGTCAGCGCATCCACCTCCGCCGCGGCCACCAGCGCATCGCGAAGGGTTTCGCTGTCGTTCACATCGAGGGCAACGACTCGAAGACGCGGCTCCCCCTCGGCACCCGCCGCTGCGCGCGCGAGTCGTTCCACGTCCACCCGCTCGGCGGCGCCGAAGTCCAGTACCACCATCACACGACGCTGGCGTTCCACCGCGGCCTGCCGAACGGCAAGGATGCCGTCGCGGACAAAGCGCTGCACATGCCACGTCTCCACGACGCACGGGATGGCTCCCGCACGCAGGCCCTGGCGCCCGGTCACGAGCGCGCAGGCGTACGCACCCTCCTGCGTCCGCTCCGCCAGCAACGCATCGGCATCATGGATCGCCAAGGCAATCAGGCGTTCGGCTGACGCCACACCGATGTCCTCCCCGCGCCGTCGGACCTCCATGGTCGCAATCGAAGCGGGGATACGCGCGAGTTTTTCCTCCAACTGGAGGCCTGGGCGCACCTCATGCAGCAAACGGATCACGCGACGCGTCAGCAGACTCGTGACCAGCGCGTCATTGACGGCCAGCGGCTCGACATCTCCCGCAGCAGGCGGAAGGCGACTCCACCAGACGCGCGCGACATCGCCGCCGGATGCCCGCAACGACTCCGCCGCTGCCACAATCCGCGGTGCCACCGACCCGGGGCGCGCTTCGAGCACAATGACATTCCGGCAGCGTTCCAATATCCGCCCCACCGCAGACTCATCGAGCGGCTCTGGCGCGCCAATCCCAAGGACGGGAACACGCGCGCTCATGCCAAGTTCATCGAGCATGTGACGCACGGAAACGAGTGCGGGGCCGATCGCAATGAATCCATACTGCTCGTGTTCACCCGGACTGGGCAAGTGCTCGACGCTGTTCAGTTCCAGCACGCGGATGATGCGCAGCGGGTCCGCGGACTCACCCGTTCGTGCAAGGCGCCGACGGCGCAGCCATGCATCGTGATCCACTCGCGCCACATGGCGGTTGGGCAGGACGCTCAGCGTTGCCGCTGAACGCAGCAGCGAGATGTGCACCACCAACACCGCTGGGCGCCGTGTGGCACGAGTCAGGCGAAGGGCGACATCGCAGCCGCCGCGGATCCCATCCACATCCGCAGCCTCAATCGCCGTCAGTCCCGCACGGCGGCAGACGCGCCGCGGACAGGTGGTGGGCACCGCGACAGGATGGTCCTCGAGGACGAGCACGATGCCGCCACCCTCACTCAATGGCAGGCGCCCGATCTCCTCCATCTGACCCACGAGCCCATCGAGCTCCTCATTGGGAACGAGCACCACACTCCGTCGTCCGCGCGCAGCCTCTTGTGCCGCAAGTTCGAGTGCACGTGCCCCGCTGGCCACGCTTGTCACCTGAAGGGCATTTCGCTCCAACACCTCTGCAGCACCCGCTTCCTCTGCTGCGGCAAGAACCGCTTCAAAGGGCGGATGCCGAACCACGAGCAGCCGATGCACATCGAGTTCCGCTTCGAGGAGTCCTTTCAGCAGCGCCTGCGCGGCCGAAAAGAGTGCAGCCCCGTCGACACGATCGAGCGGCGAGCGAGAGCCGCGCGTGCGGTCCTGCGCAGTCGCCTCCATCGGAGCTCGCGCGTCGTCCACCGCGTCCATGGGGAACGATGGTAAGCCTCCGCGCAGCGATCAGGCGCCCCGGAGGAGGCGATCCACCACCCACGCGATCGCATGCGCATCGTTGCTGGGTGCGCGCTCGGCCGCGTGCAATGCAACATCGGGCATGGCATTCGACACGGCAAAGGACAGTCGCGAGTTTCGAAGCATGCCGATGTCGTTCAGTCCATCGCCCACGGTTGCGACCGAACGCTCGTCGATGCCGTGCGTACGGCAGAGCCGCTGCACCATCGTCCACTTGTCGACGGCGGCATCGAAGATCTCCAGCAGATGCGTATCCGCTCCCTGCTTCCCCGCTGACACAAGGGCGGGCCAGTGCTTGATGGACAGGTGTTCAGGCACTTCGCGCAGCAGCGCAGCGGTGACATCGCCCAGTTCCGCCTGATGGGCGACGGTGCCCACGCGCAAGACATGCTGCAGGTGGATCTGCCGCTCCTGGGCATCGCTCGGAAGCGCCGCAAGCGAGCGAGTCGCCACGGGGTGAATCTCAAACCACCAGCGACTCGCCGCATCCAGTTCGCGGTTCCCCACCAACAGATAGTCGTATCCACTCCTCGATGCATCCTTCAGCAGATGCGCGAGGTGACCGTGCAGCAGCAGGCTCTCGGTGCAGTGCTGCACCAACTCGGTCGAAATCGTGATGCAGTCCTCGCAGCGGCCCGTCGCAATGTCATGCAGTGCCGCACCGCCGGCCGTGATGATCAGCCCCTGACCGAGCACCGCTTGCGCGATCGATCGACACTCCAGCCACGATCGGCCTGTGGCAAAGATGACTTCCATCCCCGCATCGCGCGCACGGGCGATCGCGTCTCGGTTGGCTTGCGACACACGCCCCTCGCTATCGAGCAGCGTGCCATCGAGATCGGTCACCAACATTCGTGCGGGCATGGAAACCGACAAAATGCTACTCTTTCGCGACGTATGGATCGCAAGCGGCTCGCCAATGTGCAACAGTCCGACCTCACGGAGAGTCGGATCAACGATGACTTCCTGTTCTGGCTGAAGAACAGCGGCCCGAACTGGCTTCTCGCAGTCCTCGTGGTGCTCACGCTCGCCATGGGTTGGAACTGGTGGAAGAACAAGCAGGGCCAGGCGCGTGATGCGGCGTGGAGCGAACTCTCCGATGCAGACATCCCCGCCACGCTCCGTGATGTTGCGTCCAAGCATGCGGATGTGGATGGCGTAGCGTCCTTTGCGCTGCTGACAGCCGCGGATCGCCATCTGCAAAGCGTCGTGAGCGGACAGCGGTTCGACCGTGAGCCGAGCGCCGCAGATGCCGCCGTCACACCTGAACTGCGCAGGGAGTGGCTTCTCGAGGCGCGAACCCTGTACGGCGAAGTGCTCGCGCGTGCCGAGTCGTCGAATGACCCGAATGATGTCGCCTTTGAAGTTGCGGCGCTGTTCGGCCTTGCGGCGGTTGCCGAATCGCGCGGTGAAGTGGATATTGCGAAGTCCTCGCTCGAGCGCATCGAGACGAGAACCTCGCAGAGCATGCCATGGCTCTCCCAGCAAGCGAAGGCGCGGATCGAGACGATCGCGTTGGTGTCGTCGCCCTATCAGATTCCGGATGCACCGATGCCGCAGGCTGTGCTGCCCGATGGCACGCGCTTCAACCTGCCGACGGGCGCTTCGGTCACCGATGAGGAAGCGATGCGCGCGCTGATTGGCGGTCTCCAAGGGGGAGCGATGAACCCCGCGTCGGATCAACCGATCACGCCAGCGGCGCCCGCGAATCCTGCGGCTCCCCCGGCACCCGCAGCGCCCGGTGGCGATGCTCCAAAGCCCTGAGACTCCGTGAGCGTTCCCGAGGAAGCGCCCAAGGGGGACTCGGAGGAGCGATCGCACGATGCCGATGCGATGCAACTCTTCACCGCGGCGGGCACGGTCGACCGCGATGCATTGCTCGCGGTCTACGAGCGCTCTGCCGCGAGCGACGATGACCAGCCTGTCCGCGTCACATTCTGCATCCAGCACCACCTCTCGAAGCGCCTCGACCGCTATCTCGTGGACCGAGTGCCGTTCCTGAGCCGAACGGCATTGCAGCGGCTGATCGATGAGGAGGCCGTGACGGTCAACGGGCGCCTGCCGAAGTCGAGTACGCGACTGCAGCATGGCGACATCATCGTTGCGACCCTCCCGCCACCACCGAGCAACGAGATCGCACCCGAAGAGATCCCTCTGGACATCCTCTTCGAGGATGACGAACTGATCGTCATCAACAAGCAGCCGGGATTGATCGTGCATCCCGCACGCAGTCACAAGTCCGGAACGCTGATCAACGGGCTCGCATGGCATTTCCTGCACCGCTCGAGCGGCAAACTCTCGGAGGTCGGCCGTGAACACGCGCGCCCCGGAGTGGTGCACCGACTCGACAAGCACACCAGTGGCGTCATGGTCGCCGCCAAGACGGAGACCGCGCACTGGAGGCTTGGCAAGCAGTTCGAGCGGCGCACCACGCAGAAGCGTTACATCGCACTCGTCGAGGGTCACCCCGATCCACTGGCCGATCTCATCGATCTGCCGCTCGGCAAGCATCCATCGATTCGCGAGCGGTATGCGGTGCGTTTCGACGACAGCGGCAAGCCTTCGCAGACCTTCTACCGAACGCTCGAACTCTTTCAGGGCTTCGCGCTCGTCGAGTTGGAACTCCGCACGGGGCGCACGCATCAGATTCGCGTTCACATGTCCCATCTCGGCCATCCGCTTGCGGGCGACGACATGTACGGCGGAACGCACCTGCGCGAGTCCGATGTCGGAGGCGACACCGATGCGCCTCTGCTGATGCGGCAAGGGCTGCATGCTGCGATGCTCGGCTTTCGCCATCCGATCACCAACGAACCGATGGTGTTCGAGGCACCCCTGCGCAGCGATCTCAAACGAACCGTGGATCTCCTGCGGACTCACCGATTCATCCGATCGGTGGATGCGGGCGGAAACAAGGTTTCCGTCCCGCGCGAGAACGGCGACCCAAAGCCCTGAAACGGGTGCGACTCGCCCGCGATCAGAGTCGCTCTTCGCCGCTCGTCCGCCGCATCAGTTCCTGCAGCGCGTGGCGCGGCGTCACGCCACCAAAGAGCACTGCGTTCACCGCGGATGCGATGGGCACCTCGACGCCCAGCCGTCGAGCCAGTTCGACAACTGCTCGGCAGGTGTCGACTCCTTCCACCACCGCGTGCATCGACCGAAGCGCGGATGCGAAGTCTTCGCCACGTCCGAGGCGTTCGCCGAGCGTTCGATTGCGCCCATCGGCGCTGAAGCAGGTCGTGGCGAGATCGCCCACTCCCGCGACGCCGAAGAATGTCTCTCGACTGCCACCGAGCGCCATGCCAAGCCGCGCCATCTCCGCCGTCCCGCGCGCGAGGAGCGTTGCCTTCGCATTGATGCCCAGCTGCATTCCATCGACCATGCCCGCCGCAAGGGCGATGACATTCTTGAGTGCACCGGCTGCCTCCACGCCGACCTGATCCGCGGAGAGATAGATGCGCCATGCGGAGGTGGAGAGAGCCTGCTGCACCTGCCGTGCCGCAACGGCTTCGCCCGCCACCACCAGGGCGGTCGGGAGACCGAGAGCAACCTCGCTCGCGACCGAAGGTCCGGAAAGCGTCACGACTTCGCCGCCAACCCCAAGTTCCCGCAGCACCTCGCTCGGGCGCTTCAGCGTCTCCACCTCGAATCCCTTGGCCAGACTCACCACCGTGACATCCTTCGGGCATGCAGAGCGAAGAACCTGCCACACATTCCGCGCGTACTGCGATGGGATCGCCGTGATGACCATGCTGGTGCCGTTCATCGCAGCCAACCCATCCGTCGTGATGACAACCGAATCAGGGATCACCAAACCCTCGACGCGCGTGCTGCGACGACTCTGCAGCAACCCCCCGACCTCCGCATCGTTCCGCCCCCAAAGACGCACCGAATGACCCGCTCGAGCGCAATGACTCGCGACAACACTGCCGAACTGACCGCAGCCAATGACGGCAATCTCTTCGGGCATGCTTGCACGCTACCACGCCGCAGCGAAGCGGTGGGTGCTACCCTTTGCCCAATGGACACGCTGCGAACGAACCGCCCCGTCCTGCTTGCCGAAGGAGCGTCCACGTGAGCACCATCGACACGCGAGCGCAGTGGGCTGAACGCACACGCGACGACGACGCATCGCAGGGTGGCGCACGGCTGGAGCGGCGGCTGTTCGTCGCCTTGTGTGGCGGTGTCCTCCTACTTGTGGCCGCCGTGGGGCAGTCGTTCCTCGGGATCGAGCCCGCCGTTGCGCAGATTCCTGCCGTCCTCGGTGCGATCATCCTGACCATTCCCATGGCGTCGGGCGCCATCGCCGAGCTTCGCGCTGGGCGCCCCTCGAGCGACTCGCTCGCGACGCTGGCTGTGCTCGCCGCCATGGCGAACCAGCTCTATCTCGCCGCTGGATTCCTTGCGTTTTTCCTGTGGCTCTCGGAACTCATCCTCTCACGCACCGCATGGGGAGCGCAGCGCGCGATCCGCGAACTGCTGGAACTGACGCCCGATGTCGCGCGCATCGTCGAAAGCGATGGCACTGAACGCGAAGTGCGCCGAAGCGCCCTCGCGGTCGGTCAGTTGGTGCGGGTGCGACCCGGCGAAAATCTGCCCGCCGATGGGCGTGTCCGGCGCGGGACCACGAGCATCAATCAGGCGTCGCTGACGGGCGAAGCGGTTCCCATCGAAGCGCAAGCGGGGAGCGAGGTCTATGCAGGCACGACGAACCTCACGGGACAGATCGACATCGAGGTGACTGCCGTCGCCGGCGAGACGACCATCGGCAAGGTGGAATCGCTCATTCGTGAAGCGGAAAACTCCCGCAGCGATCGACAGGAGATGATCGAACGGCTCGCTGCGTACTACGTGCCCGTCGTGCTGATGGTGGCGGGCCTCGTCTGGTTCTTCACGACCAAGAGCGCATCGGCGGATGTGCGAAGCCAAGCGGCCGTGCGCGCGATCACCGTGCTTGTGGTGACCTGCCCGGGGGCGCTGCTCATCTCACACCCAACGGCGATGGTGGCAGCCTTTGCCGCCGCAGCGCGGCTGGGGATCATGATCAAGCAGACCCGAACGCTCGAGGAGGCCGCGCGCATCGATACGGTGGTGATGGACAAGACGGGCACGCTCACCACGGGGCGCTTCTCCGTCAGTCGGCTCGCACCTGCGGAGGGCGCCGAGGGCGCAGCGCTGCTGCAAGCCGCGGCGGACTGCGAGCAGTCGAGCAATCATCCGCTGGCTCGCAGCATCCTCGAAACCGCGCAGCGTGCACGCATCGTTCCATCGGCGATCGATTCGTACGAGGAGATCCATGGGCGTGGCGTGCTCGCCCGAACTCAGGCGGGCACGGTGCTGCATGCGGGTCGTTCCCAGTGGATTGCCGAACTGAATCCCGGTGCGGTCGCGCAGATCAAGCAGGTCGAGGAGCGGACGGAAGGCATGTCGAGTGTGCATGTCATGAAGGATGGGCGTTACCTCGGCGCCGTCGGTCTGGAAGACAAGCTTCGACAGCACGCGGCGGAGGCGGTCAGCCGACTGCGCCAGCTCGGCGTGCGACGCGTCTGCATCTTCACCGGCGACCGCCTCGGTGTCGCGCAGCGTGTGGGCGAGTCGGTGGGCGTCGACACGATCGAGGCGGAGTGCCTCCCCGAGGAGAAGCACGAGGAACTGAAGTACCTCATCCGCCGAGGCAATCGCGTGCTCGTGGTGGGCGATGGCATCAACGACGGCCCAATCCTCGCAAGCGCCGATGTCGGCGTGGCGATGGGACTCTCGGGATCGGACATCGCAACGAACAGCGCCGGCGTGGCACTCATGAACGAGGATTTGCGCCACATTCCCTTCCTCGTCGAACTCGCATCGAAGGCGAAGGGAATCATCGCCGCGAACATCGGCATCAGCCTGCTGCTCGCGACCATCGGCCTGGCGCTCGCTGCCACGGGGCAGATCGACATCTGGGTGACCCCCTTCTATCAAGCCACCGCGTACATCTTCGTGATCGCCAACAGCCTGCGGCTGGTTCGCTTCGGCGAGGAGTATGCCGACGCCGAGGAGATTCGGCGGGCCACGCGAACGGCGCTGGCTCCCAAGCCGACCCGCGCAGCGCAGCGCGCCGTCTGATCAGGCGATCGTCACCGCGGGATCGAGATAGACATCCTGGATCGCATGCAGCAGGCGAACGCCTTCCGCCATGGGGCGCTGGAACGCCTTGCGGCCCGAGATGAGTCCCGTCCCGCCCGCGCGCTTGTTGATCACCGCCGTCCGTACCGCCTCGGCAAGATCGTTTCCTCCGCCGCTCGCGCCACCCGAATTGATGAGCCCACTGCGCCCGCTGAAACAATTCAGCACCTGATAGCGCGTGAGGTCGATCGGGTGATCCGAGCACAACTCGGTGTAGATCCGCTTGTCGAACTTCCCATAGCTCGAGCCGCCCATGTTGAGCGCCTCATAGCCCCCGTTGCAGTCTGCCTGCTTCTGCTTGATGATGTCCGCCTGGATCGTGACACCGAGGTGATTCGCCTGCCCCGTGAGATCGGCGCTCGTGTGGAAGTCGCGGCCATCCTTCACGAAGGCCTTGTTCCGCAGATAGCACCAGAGCACGGTCACCATCCCGAGTTGATGCGCTTCGTGGAACGCCTCCGCCACTTCGATGATCTCGCGATCCGCATCATCCGATCCGAAGTAGATCGTTGCACCCACGGCGGCCGCGCCGAGGTTCCACGCCTCGCGCACGGACCCGAAGAGAATCTGCTTGTGCTGATTCGGATAGGTGAGCAACTCGTTGTGGTTGATCTTCACGAGAAAGGGAATCTTGTGCGCATAGGTGCGCGCCACGCTGCCGAAGACGCCGAAGGTGGTTGCCACCGCATTGCAACCGCCTTCGATCGCAAGCTTGATGATGTTCCCGCCGTCGAAGTAGAGGGGATTGCGCGCGAAACTCGCGCCAGCGGAGTGCTCAATCCCCTGATCCACGGGAAGGATGCTGCAGTAACCGGTGCCGCCGAGTCGTCCGTGCCCAAAGATCGCCTGCATGTTGCGAATCACCTGCGGATTGCGGTCGGTTTGCAGGAAGGTCCGATCGATGAAGTCTGGACCAGGCAGGTGCAGCAGATCACGGCTGACTTTCGCCTGGAAGGTCAGCAGTGCTTGCGCCTCGGCACCGAGGATCGACTCGGTTGTGGATGCTGCGGTGGTCGGGCGGGCTGGTGCTTGCGTCATGATGGACTCCTTGGGGGCCGGTGCGAGGTCGCGAGGTCTCTGTGCAAAGATAGCCGACAGCGATCACAATGGTCCCATGCTCTACGCGGGGATCGATGAAGCTGGATACGGACCGCTGCTCGGGCCACTGTGTGTCGGCTGCTCCGCATGGCAGATCGATGACGACGACGACATCGCCGCACCGCCCGATCTCTGGCAGCGTCTCAAGACAGCCATCTGCCGCAAGACGCGCGATCGGCGCGGACGCATCGCCATCAACGACAGCAAGAAGTTGAAGGGAACAGGCGCGGGCGGACGCCACCCGCTGGCGGACATCGAGCGTGGTGTTCTCGCCGCACTCGGCGCACTTCACGCCACGCCTTGCAGGACCGATGCGGATGTGTTCGACCGACTCGGCAGTGCGGCGCCCCCCGATTCGGAGCCCTGGTACGAGGGGTGTGTTCCCCTGCCCTGCGCATGTGATGCGCCGCATCTCTCGCTCGGATCCAGCATGCTTCGCCGATGTCTCGAGCACGCGGCAGTGCGAATGCATGGACTGCACTGCGCGGCGGTCGATGCAGGACCGATCAACGATGCGGCGCGCCGAGGCGCGGTGAAGTCGAGTCTCCCTTGGCTCCTGGTCATGCAACACACGCACCGCCTGCGCGCCGCATCGGGCGGGCAACCCTTGCGACTTGCGGTCGACCGCCAAGGCGGACGCATGCGCCATGTCGAGGAACTGCTGCGCGAGTTTCCCAACGATCGCCTCGCCATCGAGCGGGAAGATGAGACGGAGAGTCGCTATCGCCTCGAGGGATCACTCGGCACCCTCGTGATCTCGTTCACCGTCGATGCGGAGGCTGTGCACCTGCCCGTGGCGCTCGCATCAATGACCGCAAAGTATGTCCGTGAACTTTGGATGCAGCGACTGAACCGCTTCTTCACATCGCGCGTGGATGGGCTCGAGCCGACCGCCGGATATGTCACGGATGGGCGGCGCTTCATCGACGGAATCCGGCCTGCACTCGACCGCGACGGCATTGACTGCACGCGCCTGGTGCGGGCGATCTAGTCGGATTGTGCGCCCCCTTTTTCCCTCCGAACCTGCGGCGAGGCCAGGCGCGTCCTGTTTGAAACTTCGGGGGAGCCTGCTAGACTTCGGGACTTTCCAACAAGGCACGCTCTCTCCATCGAAGGAACCCCCATGTCTACCGACCTGAACCGCGTTCGCAACATCGGCATCTGCGCCCACATCGATGCTGGAAAGACCACGGTCACCGAGCGCATCCTCTTTTACACGGGCAAGATTCACAAGATGGGTGAAGTGCATGAGGGCACCGCCACGATGGATTCGCTGCAGGAAGAGCAGGAACGCGGCATCACGATTCAGTCCGCTGCCACCACCTGCCCCTGGACCCATCAGGACATTGAGTACAAGGTCAACCTGATCGACACGCCTGGTCACGTCGACTTCACCATCG
>SYGP01000019.1 GCA_005799495.1 Planctomycetia bacterium | reverse complement strand
CCGCCCCCACCCCGGGCGGCGGGGGTGGCGGGGGCGGCGGCGGGGGGGGGGGTGGCGGCGGATTCGGTGGTGGCGGTGGTGGTGGTGGATTCGGCGGCGGCGGCGGCGGTGGTGGTGGCGTTGGTGGTGGAGGAAGCCTCTTTGGCTCGGGTGGCGATGCAGGGATCGAAGACCTTCGCGAGGAGACCCTGACGCGTCTGAAGGAACTCATCAAGTACTTGGTTCCGCAGGCCCTGTGGGATGCTGGCGGACTCGGCGAGAGCCGATTGGATGACTTCTCCGGCAACTTGATCGTGACGGCAACTCCACGTACGCACCGCAGCATCGTCGACTTGCTCACGCAGTTGCGTGCCGTGCGCGCGATCCAGATCAACATCGAATCACGGCTCATTACCGTCGATGTGCAGTGGTTCGAGCAGATCGGTCTCGACTTCGACCTGTACTTCAATTCCAATCCAGCGATGTTCGATTCAGCGCTTTCGCAGGATCCGAACTTTCAACTGAGGAACTTCTTCTATCAAAATCCCCCTGGACCCGCCCCTCAGTCGGGCAACCCGCGATGGGGCACGCTCAAGGATCCGATCGTCTTTGGAGGTGTGGGTCAAGCTCAGACGCCGGCCAGTGGGATCAATTCCACGGCAACTGGCTCTGCGCTTGGAACGCCCAATCCAGCAGGGGGAATCACCTACACCCAGACGGGCGTGTACGAGCCGATCGGCGTTCGTCGAGATGGTCAGCTGTATCCAGGGGCTGGCGAATCCAATGGCATGTCGCCGATCAATGTGCAGCAGCAGGGATTGCCGCTCATCCAGTTGCTCGGAGCAGGACTCAAGGGCACGGTCGCTTCTGCCGCTTTGGCCAATCCAGCGCTGAGCGTTGGATTCACGTATCTCGACGATGTGCAAGTCGACCTGCTCGTGCAGGCAACACAGGCTGACCAGCGGTCCATGACGCTGGTTGCGCCTCGCCTCACTCTCTTCAACGGGTCCCGCTCCTGGATCTCGTTTGGCGGCGCCCAGTCGTATGTGGCGAATCAGCAGGCAACCACGGGCGATGGCTCGGGCGCGTTCACGCCGGTCATCCAGCCGCTGTTGACGGGCTTCGTGCTCGACATCGAAGCTGTCACGAGCGCGGATCGGCGCTATGTGTCGATGACGGTCCAGTTTGCCCAGAACATCCTGATCAAGTTCACGACTGCATCGACTCAGGGCGCGGTGGGCGGTGGATTCACGGGCGGTCGCGGCGATCAGTTCACGGCCACATTCCAGTTGCCTGAACTTGCCGTGACGCAGATCAACACGGCGGTCTCTTGCCCCGACAAGGGCACCGTGCTTCTGGGCGGTCAGCGGGATGTTGCTGAAACAGAGATCGAGGTCGGCGTGCCAGTGCTGTCCAAGGTGCCGTTCGTGAATCGATTCTTCACGAACTCCGTGACGAGCAAGATTGAGCGCACGGCACTGCTGTTGATTCGTCCAGAGATCATCATTCAGCAGGAGGCAGAGGATCTCCTCTTCCCTGGGTTGGGTGATCAGTTGAGCGGCGGCAGCCAAGGAGCGCGTTACTGATCATGGCTTCTGAGACTTCACGGCTTCGCTTCTCTTCACAAGGTTCGGTGCTGGTCGTGGAGTTTGCCGACCGCGATGTGTTGGATGAGGCCGCGATTCGCCAGATCAACAGTGAACTGGTTCGCCAGATCGAAGGCGCCAAGACGGCGCATGTTCTCATCTGTTTTCAGGGGGTGGAGCACCTCTCGTCGGCTGCGCTCGGAACGCTGATCACGGTCAACAGTTTGGTCAAGAAGCGGAGCGGTCAACTCCGTCTCTCGAACATCAAGGGGACAATCCTGGAAGTGTTCCGCATCACGAAGTTGGACCGGCTCTTCCAGATTCACGACTCGTCCGAGCAGGCGTTGGCCGCGTTCCCCAAGGGCTGATCGCCAAGGTGTGCAGGTTGCGCGCAAAGCGTTGGAAGAGCACACCATGAGCACGAGCAAGGCCGGATCGGACAGCGGTAGCGTGATGGTTTCTGCTTCGGCGGACGAACTGGAGGCGCTGCAGACATCCGTGGCATCCGCTTTGACCCGGCACACCTACGGGGAGCATGCCCTTTTCGCCATCCGCCTCGCCATCGAAGAGGCAGTGATGAATGCCATCCGCCACGGAAACCTGTCGGACCCACGAAAGACGGTGGAAGTGCGTTGGGCGGTGAGCGCCGACTCGGCGGCGTTCCACATCATCGATCAAGGCGAAGGATTCGATCCAGGCGCAGTGCCTGATCCAACGCTCGATGAAAACCTGGAGATCCCATCGGGGCGCGGGCTGATGCTGATTCGCGCGTACATGAGCGAGGTGCGCCATCACGGTCTCGGGAACCACCTGGAGATGATCTTCCGTCGCGAGGCCGCCGAGTGAGTGCGGGTGTGGCAGGTCGCCTGCTTCGCTGTGGCGTCATCGGCGTCGGGCGAATGGGGCGTCATCATGCGCGTCTCTGTGCCACCATGGATGGGTTCGAACTCGTTGGTGTCGTCGATGCCTCCGCATCGCGCCGCTCCGATATGAAGGAGCAGTATGGCTGCGGCGGATTTGAGGCGTTGGACGACCTTGTGGCGGCCGGTGTCGATGCAGTCGTGGTCGCAACGCCGACGGTCACGCATCGTGCGATCGTCGAGAAGTTGCTCGCCGCCCGCATCCACTGTCTGGTGGAGAAGCCGCTCGCTCCTGATGAGGCGCAAGCGCGCGCGCTTGCGGAGGCTGCGCGCCGAAGCGCCGCGATCCTGCAGGTCGGTCATGTGGTTCGCTTCGATCCAGTGATGGTCGCCATTCGGCAGTTGGAAGGTCTCACCCCACGGTTTGTCGAGGTGGACCGCGTTTCCCCAATGACCTTCCGATCGGTGGATGTCGGTGTGGTGCTGGACATGATGATCCACGATCTGGATGTGCTCATCATGTTGATGGGCGCAGAGCCTGAAGAGATTCATGCGAACGCGGTCAGTGTGCTTGGCGAGGCAGAAGATGTGTGCAACGCGCGGTTGGTCTTCCCGCCGGGCAAGGATGGCATTCGGTGCACGGCGAATGTGACCGCAAGTCGGTTGGCACTCAAGACCGAGCGCAAGATCCGCATCATCAGCGAAGACACCTATGTCTCGGCGGACTTCGGCGACCGAAAGGGAACGGTGGTCCGCAAGGCGGTGAACGCCGAGCAACTTCGCGCGATCCGTTCTCGGTTTGAGGCGGGCGAGGATCTGTCGGGACTGAACTACCTCGAACTCGTCAAGGTGGAGCCACTGCAGGTTGGTGCGGGAGAACCGCTGAAGTTGCAGTTGGAGAACTTTGCTGACGCGATTCGGTCGGGAGGGCGTCCGCTGGTGGATGCGGAAGCCGGATTTGCGGCCGTGCGAACGGCGGAACGAATTGTGCAGGCTGCGCGACGCGCAGGTGCGCGGCGGGTCTGATGCTGTCGCAGACGGGCCGACTGCCTCGGTACGGCAGCCATCTGTCTGTGGCAGGCGGGCTGCATCTCGCGGTCGAGGAAGCCAAGATGCTCGGGCTGCGCTCGCTGCAGGTGTTCACGCGAAATCAGCGGCAGTGGAACGCTCCGCCGCTGCGCGAGGATGAGATCGCAGCCTTCGCGGCCGCTCGCAAGAGCGCGGGTCTTGATGCGCCCAGTGCCGTCGTCAGCCATAACTCGTATCTGATCAATCTCGCGTCGCCTGATGCGGCGCAGCGTCGGAAGTCGATCGCATCGCAGCGAGCCGAGCTCGAACGCTGCGAGGCGCTGGGGATCGAGGCATGCGTGCTGCATCCCGGCGCGCATCTCGGCGCACCAAGAAAGCCGCGCGAGCCGAATCGCCTTGGCGAGCCGCCGACGTCAGACGAGCACGAGGGGCTTGTACGAATCGTGTCGAGCATTCAAACGCTCCTTCGTGACACTCGCGGTGCACGGGTGCGAATCTGCCTCGAAACCACGACAGGTGCAGGCACCAACCTCGGCTACGACTTCGCGCATCTCGGTCACATTCTTGGAAGCGTTCACGAGCCCGAGCGGCTCGGCGTGTGCATCGACACCTGCCACATCGTTGCGGCTGGCTACGACATGTCGACGGCGCAGCGTGCGTCGGATGTGCTTGGGCAGTTCGACGCGCGCGTGGGGCTTGGGGCGGTTCGTGTGGTGCATGTCAATGATTCTGCTGGACCGCTTGCCTCGCGGCTCGATCGACATGCCCATATCGGTCAAGGATGCTGCGGAGACGCGTGCTTTCGGTCTATCCTCACGCATCCAGCGCTTGCGGATGTGCCCATGATCCTGGAAACACCGAAAGACGGCGAACCGACGGGGAGCACTGCGAAGAAGCCGTGGGACACAGTCAACATTCGCGCGCTCGAGCGGATCCGCACGCGCAGCGTGCGCCGGGCCACAACCCTTCTGTGGATGATGGGGTGTCTCGCGAGCGGGATCAGCGGCATCGGCTGTGCATCCAAGTCGGCGCTCGCCAAGGACGCACCTGCCTCGAAGGCCGCGGCGGCAAGCGGCGAGCCGAGCCCCACCGAACTTCGGCAACTGCAAGGGGGTTCCCAAGCGGTTGCGGACGGGCGACTCGACGATGCGCTGGCGCAGTTTCAGGCGATTCTGCAAACCAATCCGAAGTTGCCCGAGGCGTTCATCGGCATCGGTGATGTGCGTTTCGCGCAGGGGCGATACAGCGAGGCAGAGCCCAACTATCGCCGTGCAGCCGCGCTTGACCCAGAGAACTTCAACGCGCAGTTCGGGCTCGGGCGGTCGCTGCAAGTGCTTGGGCGAAACACCGAAGCGATCACTGCGTATCACCGTGCACTCATCGCAGATCCAGAGAGTGCCGAAGCAAACGCCAACATGGCGACCGCGTATCTGTCGCTCGGCGACTCTGCTGCCGCGATGGGGTTCGGTGAGCGCGCAGTCGAGCTCGATCCGAAAAGTGGTGCGGCACATGTCAACCTCGGCGTTGCCTACGAGCGTCTCGGCCGCCCCGCCGATGCAATCCGGCAGTACCAAGCCGCTGCTGAACTGCTTCCCGTCACACCGCAACTGCTCATCAATCTCGTGAACGCCTCCGTGGCGGACGGACGGTTCGAGGAGGCGATCGCGACCGCACAGACCCTCACGCGACTCTCCGAGCGCCCCGAGTCCTTTGAACGGCTCGGCTGGGCCATGTTCCGTGCAGGGCGTTACAACGAATCGGGTGCTGCCTACCGTCAGGCAGCCACCCTCGATCCCACTTACTGGCCCGCGTGGAACGGCATTGGTGTCAACGCACTCAATGCATGGATTCGTTCCGACAAGCGCGACAGCGATGCGGGAAACGAGGCGCGTCGGGCGTTCCGATCGTCGCTTCAAGCGAACCCTGACCAGCCCAAGGTCGTCAAGCTCTTCACCACATACGGTCTTTGAGGACACTTCATGCCGCAGCCCGATCTCCTTGAGTTCTTCGACACCCCAGCCACCACGCCGTTCCTCATCGAGCATGTGCAAGAGGAGTTCACATCCGTCTGTCCAAAGACGGGACATCCGGATTTCGCGGCGATCACGCTGCGCTACCAGCCGCGCGCGGTCTGCGTGGAACTGAAGAGCCTGAAGCTGTACTACCAGTCCTTTCGGAATGAAGGGATCTTCTACGAGGCAGTGACCAATCGAATCTGCGCCGACCTGTCGGAGCGAATGAGTCCAGAGTGGCTCCAGATCGTCAGCGACTGGCGCGGCCGTGGAGGCATTCGCTCGCGCATCATCGTGTCATCGGGGCGCGTTCCCGCGGAGTGGCTGCGCGGTTGACCGCACTGCCAAGGACGCAAGAACCACCGACGAAGTCCTCAGGTTCAGCGAACGAAAGTCCCGTACTCGGTCGGGTGCTCGCCGACATAGACGCTGATGTTGCCATCCACGGTGCGAAGCACGATGCGCGCCGTGCCATCATTGAGCTGCGCTCGCAAGGAGTCGAGGTCATTGCCGCTTCGCGAAGAGTTCCATTTGCCCTTGTGGACATTGGTTCGGATGGTTCCATGGACCGCCTCGGCATCGAGGAGACCGCTCGCGTGCGGACCGACTCGCCAGGCGATGGATCCATCCTGATTCAGGATGGTCGACGGCTGCGTCAGGGCTGAACGCGTGGATGTGCGCACATCCCCGTTGCTGCTCTCAATGTCCACGCCATCCTCATAGTCGACGACTTCCACATGACCATCCTTCGTGCGTACGACCACAATGCCGATTCGTTCGACGCGAATATCGATATCGACCGCTTGGAACCAGGGTTCGAGATGATCGGTCTTGGACTGAACAATGAAGCGTTGGCGCTCTCCATCCGTCTCGACGGAGTAGTCGACGGACATCTGGCTCATGGACTCCGACGCCGCGTCTCCTCTCCCAATGCCGTGGGTCGCGCGGCGAGTGATCAGCATCGTCGGCGCGCCGCTCGGTCGACAGCGGACGACTCGGACATGGCCCGCAAAGTTGTCGACCTCGATATCGGTGAGGCCTCTGACGGGGATTTCGATCTCCTCGTCCTGGTGTGTATGCCCGTGAAAGGTCTGATTCCAGACTCGCCCGAGGCCGTTCCCAAATCCGGGTCTGCTCTGTGCGGTGCAGGCTGCCAGTGAAATCATCGTCAGTGCGACAGCAGCGCCGCGCAGGCCGGGAAGGGCCTTGGCGAACGCAGAGAGCATGCTTCTTCGGCAATAGCCCGCTGCAATAACTCGGCGGATCTCCACGTTCTGCATCCTAGCGGGCGAGCCCTTTACGATCCCGCTTCCGCCATGTCGATCGCTGCCTTCCTGTTGCCGATTGCGCTCTTCGGTCCGCCGCGAGCTGTCCCGCTTCCGCAGCCGTCCGCAACGCCAGTGAGTCTTCCTGCACAGCGCAGCATCGAGTCGATTCAGCGTGAGCGCCGCAACAAGATGCCGATGTTCGATGCGGCAGAGGATGGGCAAGTGTTCCCGTCGGATGACATCCAAGTGGATCTCACACCATCCGTCCAAGCGATGCTGCAAGATTGGGCGATTCCATGCCGACTCGTGCTGTCCGCGCGCGTGGCCTCGAGTGGACAGTCGCAGACTCCGTTGGCGACGGCATTCGAGGCACCGCTGCAGCCGATCGGATCGTTCGCATTTCAGCCAAGCGATGTGAAGTCCATGATCGACTGCTCGCGCGACGGCCTGTGGTGGCCATGCCCACCCGAGGCACTGGATGGCGTCTTCGATGTGCAGGCGGTCATCGTCGGTGGTGGCGACGAGTGCGGACTTGAGTCGGCAGGCAACTGGATGGGTGCTCCCGTGCGTGTCTCCCTTGATTCGCGTTCGGTCGATTCGATTCGCCTGACAATCGATCGCCGCATCACGAACGGTGCACGGGCACCGATTCGCGGGGTCGAGTGGATCGAGCGTCGAAGTGCGCTTCGATCCTCGGCGCTCGGGCGCGATGTCATCCAGCGTGCGGCTGTCGTTTTTCCAGCGGATTACCACAATGTCCGTGCAGCGCGCCGAGTCTGGCCCACCGTGTATGTGATTCCCTCGCAGGGCGAGTTCATGCAGCAGGTGGAACACATCGCGCAGATGATGTGGGTTGCCAGCGGAACCGAAGCATGGCCGAATGCCGTGCATGTTGTGCTCGATCCAAGCGGCCCATTCGGTCATCACGCGTTTGTGGACAGCATGGCCAACGGTCCATGTGCCGCCGCACTGGTGCAGGAGTTGATCCCTGCGCTCGAAGGACGCTTTCGGTTGATCCCCGAGTCCTCGGCACGCCTGCTGCTCGGACACGGGGCTGGCGGGTGGGCGGCGCTCTGGTTGGCAACGGAGTACCCACGGACATTCGGTGCTGCATTCGTGAGTTGTCCAGATGCGGTCGATTTTTCCAGCATCGTCGGAGTGGACATCTACCGAGACGAGTCACTGTTCCTCTCTCCGAGCGGTGAGGTGCGGGCAGCACTTCGTGTTCCATTTGGACCAAAGCATGATCTCGTCCCGCTCCGCATCGTGGAGGAGGTGCAGGCAGCGGCGGTCGTCTCCCCGCTTGGCCGCTCGGGAAACGCCTGGGATGAGTGGGCGGCTCGCTGCAGCCCAACGGGTGCGGCAAGTGGCATGCCCCGCAGGCTCTGTGATCCACAGACAGGTGCGATCGATCCTGTGGTCGTGGAATCGTGGAGTTCATTCGATCTCGTCCGCCGTGCCCGCAAGGATCGCGATGGTTCTGCGCGGACGCTCGCATCTGTGGCGCGCATCTTGGTGGGAGATCGCGACCGCCGCATGCGGGAGTGCGGAGTGGTGAATCTGCAGGGGGTGCTCCTCGAGCACATGCGGACTGCCGTGATCGAAGGGGAGGACTTCCCGATCGGCCCCGGGTGGATTGAAGTTGTGCGGGGCGCTGACGAGGCTGATGTACAAATGCTCGCGCGTCTGCGCTTCGCGTGGGAGATGCGCGATCATCTCGTACAGTGCGGGCATCAGGAGTGATCGCGGGTTCACCCGCGAAACCGTGCAGTCCATCGATCCAATTCCATGAAAGAAGTGCAGGACATCTGGTTTCGCCGCGCCAAGGAGTGCGGTTTCAGGGCTCGCAGTGCGTTCAAGCTGATCCAGATCGACGAGAAGAAGCGGCTTCTGAAACGAGGGCAGCGCATTCTCGATGTCGGTGCTGCGCCTGGTTCGTGGACGCAGGTCGCTGCCGAACGGGTGGGGCAGGCGGGTGTGGTGGTTGCGTTCGACTTGAAGGCGATCGAGCCAAAGGGCTTGCCGCCGAATGTCACTCTGCTCCAGGCAGACTTGGAAAAGCTCGAGGCAAGCGCGCTCGGCGGCGCGCTCTTTGATGTGGTCCTCAGCGACATGGGGCCTGATACTTCGGGCGATGCAGCGAGCGATTCCGTGCGGTCCGCGAGACTCTGCAACACGCTGCTCGATCGCCTGCCGTTCTGGCTTCGGAAGAAGGGTTCACTGGTGATGAAGGTCTACGAGGGCGGCGAGTATCCAGCACTGCTTCGTCGCACGGAGCGCCTGTTCGATGAGGTCAAGGGAATGAAGCCCGATGCATCACGGCGCGAGAGTGTTGAGATGTTCGTCGTCGGCAAGGGCTATCGTGGCGAGTCGGTGGTCGCATCAAACGCCATGGGAACGGGCCCTCGTGGCTGGTAGGTCGCGCGCATTTCGTTGGAGCATCGCTGCATGAGCCGCGCTCCCGACAGTGCCTTGCTGACCTCGCTGCGACTCTTTGGCGATGTCGTACTCATGCTGCCGCTGATCGACATGATCCGTCAGGATCATCCGCGGTGCGCGATCGACATGGTGGTTCCGAAGGGCGCGGCGGATCTCGTTCGGCATGATCCGCGGATCCGCCGATTCCTTGAGCATCAGCGGGGGAACTCCGGCTACATACTGAGAACGCTGCTGCGAACGGATTGGGCATTGACGCAGAACCTGTCCGATCGCTCCGTGTTGAGCGTTGCCTTTGCTGGTCGGCGGCGCCGCTTCGCAGCTGGCACACATCCTGTGCGACCGCGCGAGTTCTGGAAGCGGTATGTGCTGACGGATATCGCGCCCGTCCGCGGGGGCAAGCCTGTCATCAAGTGGTGTGTCACGCTTGCGCAGGCTGCGGGTATCGAGCCGCGTCGGTGCGAGGCGCGGCTGTTCTGGAGCACGGACGATGAGACGGCGGTCGCCAAGCTCCTCGATCCCTTTGGCGGCGCCGAGCGCTGCTTCGTCCTGCATGGATTCTCGCGATATCCCTACAAGGAGTGGCCGTTGGAACGGTGGATCGCCGTCAGTGATGCCATCGCCGGGCAACATGGACTGCAACCCGTGTGGACGGGTGCAGCGAGTGATGCACAGCGCATGCGCGAAACGGCAGCGCGTGCAGGCGTACAGCCCGTGCAGGCTGCGGGAGTCCTTGGGCTCGCGTCCATCTCATGCCTGCTCTCTCGCGCGCGCTTGTACCTCGGCGTCGATACAGCCGTCACACACATGGCCGCCGCCTGCAATGTGCCGATCGTGGCGGTCTATGGTCCGACCCCAACCCGAGGCTGGGCGCCGTGGAACAACTTCGCGCCAGTGGAGTACGACTTCCCTCACGCTGGCGGTTCTTTCCGAAATGGGCATATCAGCACCATTCAGGACCGATCGACTCATGAGCGCGATCTCGCTGCGGAGCCCTTGGACATGCAGCGCCCCACTGCATCCATGGCGGCGATTTCCATCGATGAGGTACTCGCGGAGGCCGAACATGTGCTGGCACTGCCCGATCCTCGCTGGACGGCAGGTGTCGGCATGGGTGGTTAGACAGTTGCCCGCATCGCAGTAATATCCATTCAGAACACGCGCCTTGCTGCGCACTCTGCACGAGCGCTGAATCGCCATGCAAACCAAATCTCCCGAAAGCAGTGGCACGACACCCGATCGACCAGCAGTGTCCGTGATGTGCCTCGACTTCAAGACAAAGGCGTACGCGCCGATGACCCTTGAGCAAGTCCGTGACGCAGGTCGATCCGGCAAGTTCTGCTGGGTGGATGTGCATCTCGACGCCGATGGCGGCGCACCCGCTGACGCGGTCGTGGCCCAAGGACTCTGCCCACCCGAGGTGCTCGATCATGCGCGACTGCAGGAGCCTGCGATCCAGTTTTCCAGATACGACGAGTGCATCCACTTGGTCCTCGTTGGATGCAGGCTGAACGGCGATGTGTTCAACCTCGAGAGGCTTGATGTGGTCATCTCGGCACACGCGATGGTGACTCTGCACCGCGGTGAACCCGATTTCCTGCGTGCCGTGAAGCGCGAGTACCTCACCGACTTCGTGCGGCACGCGGCGAGCCCGAGTTTCCTGCTCTACGAGTTGTGGGATCATTTGCTCGACCACTTTGCTTCAGTGCAGAAGTCCTTCGAGGATCGCGTGGTACTCGTCCAGCAGGCACTCGCGGGAAGCCCCGACGAGTCGATCTTCCGCGATGCGTCTGGGCTTAGTTCGCAGCTGTTGCACTTTCGTAAGGTGGTGTTGCCTGCTCGGACGGTGCTGGCCGATCTGTCCATGCGGAAGTCAGCCTTCGTGAGTGAAGCGTCGCAGGGATTTCTCGGCAACATGGTCGGCACCGTCGAACGGATTCTGCAGGATGTGCTCGTGGATCGTGACATCCTCTCCGACTCGCTGAACAACTACATGTCGATGGTGGCGCACAACACGAACAAGGTCATGAGCAAGTTGACCGTGGTAAGCGTCATCTTCCTGCCATTGACCTTCCTGTGCGGGGTGTACGGCATGAATTTCGAGGTGCTGCCTGAACTGAAGTATGAATGGGCGTACGGTGCGTTCTGGGGCGTGGTCATCGCCATCGCGCTCTCGCTGGTGCTGTTCATGCGGCGTATTCGGATGCTCTGATGCGAACGACCTGGGACGGAATCGTCACCGCCCTCTCGATTGCCGTTGCGATTGCCGTTCCAGTGCGGCTCGCATTCGATGTCGACCATCCACTCCTCGCCGTCCAAGGACTTCGGCTTGCGCAACTGGTGTTCCTTGCTGATTTGATCCTGCGCATTCGAGCGCGCTTCCAGGCGCGAACTGGGACATCGGCGACGGGGCCGACGAGGGAGGGCGCCGGTTGGATCACGGTGGATGCGATCGCCGCTCTGCCGTTGATGTGGTTGAGCAGCAACGGGATGGCCGCGCTGCCGCTGGTGGTCAAGGTGCTGCGAGTGGCCCGTTCCATGCATGCCTGGCGCGTCAGTCTGGTGCAGTGGAGCGACTCGCTGAAGCTGGCGTTCTTCGCATTCTGGGTTCTCATCAGTGCGCATTGGCTTGCATGCGTCTGGTCCACAATGACGCCGACGTACGAGGACGATGGACCGACCCGCTACCTGCAATCGATCTACTGGGTGATCGAGACGCTCACCACCATTGGCTACGGGGAAACAACGCCGGTGACGAACGTGCAACGCATTTTCGCACTGTGTGTCATGCTGTGTGGTGTCGCCGTGTATGGCTATGTGATCGGGAATGTCGCAAGCATGCTTGCGAAGCGCGATCCGGCAAAGGCACAGTACTTCGAGAACCTGGATCAACTCAATGCGTTCATCAAGTACCGCCGACTGCCAGCGGAAACTCGCAGGCGCATTCAGGACTACTACACCCATGTCTGGCAGGAGCGGCTCGGATTCGACGAGTCCCAGTTCCTCGAAACGCTGCCGAGCGGACTGCGGCGTGAGGTCGAGATGCATCTGAAGCAGCAAGTGCTTCGACGGATTCCCATTTTCTCCTCACTCCCCGCGGAGTTCGTGGATGCAGTGGCGCTGAGCCTGAAGCCGGACATCTATGTTCCCGGCGAGTTCATCTGCCGAGCCGGCGAGGAAGGCGACCGCATGTACTTCCTCATCACAGGCGTGCTTGAAGTGATCAAGTCGGATGGACAGGTGATCGGCACGCTGCGTCATGGCGACTTCTTCGGCGAGATCGCGCTCTTCAAGCGGCAGCCACGGATGGCGAGTGTCCGAGCGTCTGAGTACAGCGATGTCTATGCGCTGGACCGCAGCTCGTTCGAGATGCTGCTTGCACGCCATCCGGATGTCGCAGAGCAAGTGCGCGCCGTGGCAGAACGGAGAAGTGCCACGTGATGGCAGAAGGTCCCGTATTGTTCGGATTCATCTTGCAGTCGTGGGCTTCACTCGCCGTGTGCGTGCTCGTGTCGCTCCTGTTGGCGTTCACGGCTCGCTCGGGCAAGCGCCTGCTCGGCCTTCATGTCGATGGAGCCGCAGAGCGGACCGCCCATCATGTCGGCGTGGCGATGCTCACGCTGTTCACGTTCGTGATTGCCTTGGCATTGACGGATGCACGCACGAACTTTGATCGATCCCAGGCGGACATCCGCCGAGAAGCGCAGTTGATTCGTCAGATCGAAAGCCAGGTGCGGACGCTCGCCGCGGCGGGCGACATGGAGTCGAAGTCCCTCGTCCCGTCAGTCACCGCCAAGTACATCGCCATCGTGTCCACGCGTCAGCGAGAGGCGCTTGCCGATCAGCGGTATGCGCTTGACGAGGAGGCGTCGTCGATGCTCAGGCCAATCCGCGACCTTGGCATTCGAATGTCCGCGGAGGCAGCTGGCCGGCGGCTGATCGAAGATCTGGCGCAACTCGATCAGTGCAGGCAGGAACAGATCATCGATGCAAAGACCGAAACCTCTGCGCTCTTTTGGAGCGTTGCAGCGTTGCTGTTCTTCACCGCTGCGCTGCTCTTTGACTTCGGCGCTTTCGGGCGCAATGGGATACTGTTGACAACCCTGCTCGCGCTCGCGGTGGGAGCAGTGGTTGGTGTCACGGTCGAGCTCGAGAATCCCTTCGAGGGAATTGTTCGCGTCCTGCCCCTCGATGCCTATTTCTCGTTGGGTCCTCCGTGACATTGTCGTGGCAGGGCGTCGTCGGCAGATGATGGCCCGCCAAGATCCTTCTCCAGTGTTTCAAAGGCGAGGTCGCCGCGCTTTGGCAGCCCGAAGCGCGGCTGACCATACGGAAAAGGAGAAGTGATTCCCGTTCGCCGGTACCCGTGGCGTTCGTACCAGGCGATGAGCGTGTCGCGCTGAACGATCACCGTCATCGTCGCGCGCCGAAGCCCCCATGCCGACAGGATCACGCGCTCGGCTTCGCGCAGGAGGGTCTTGCCGATGCCAGCGCGTTGGAGTGCAGGCACAACAGACACCATGCCGATGACGCCCGCATCTGATTCGCGGACCAACTTCACGCAGCCGACGAGCGTTCCACCGTGCTCTGCAAGCAGCATGCACGAGCGCGGGTCTGCGATCAGCGCGCCCACCTCGGTCAAGTCCGTGCGCTGGCCATCGAGCAGGTCCGCCTCGGTGGTCCAGCCGATCCGACTGCCCTCACCGCGAAAAGCACTCTGGACAAGCGCAACAACCGCAGGACCATCCGCTGCCACCGCGCGGCGGAAGGAGATTTCGTGCAGAGCTCCAAACATTGCCGTGTGGGGAGTCGGATTGCCGTTCACTCGAAGAGCCACCATCGGCGTCGCATTCTCTGGCCGTACTGCAGGCCGAAACGCTGCCGCGCAATGCCTTCGATGTACTTCGCTGCTTCGGCGGGATCATCCGTCACATGGAAGAGCGATCGGTCTTCGGGTGAGATCGTGCCTTGGCTGATCAGGCGGCTTTCGATGAAGTCGGTCAACTCATCCCAGTAGCTCCGACCGACCAGCACAACGGGAAATCCCGCAATCACCTTGGTCTGGATCAAGGTGATCGCCTCGAAGAGTTCATCGAGTGTTCCGAAGCCACCCGGCAGGACGACGAATCCGTAGGAGTACTTGACCAGCATCACCTTCCGGACGAAGAAGTAGCGGAAAGAGATGACCACATCGCAGTAGGGGTTTGGCTTCTGTTCGAATGGAAGGATGATGTTGCATCCGAGCGAGGGTGCACCGACATCCCTCGCACCGCGGTTTGCAGCTTCCATGATTCCGGGTCCGCCCCCTGTCATGACGCTGAACCCGGCACGGCCAAGTTCAGCCCCCACAGACCTGCCAAGTTTGTACCAGTGGTTTTGTTCGTCGAATCGAGCACTGCCAAACACGGTCACACAGGGGCCAACAAAGTGCAGATGCCGAAAGCCGCGCAAGAACTCGACGCAGATGCGTAACAGACGGGCCAATTCCTCGAGTCGAGGGCGCGGACCAGTCAGACTGAGTGGATCGGGTGGTTGGAGTCGCCCTGCCGATGGCGTGGAAGTAGTCGCGTGCATTTTGGCATGAATCATAGAGAGCCATCGCGTGGTCTTTAGCATTGGGGCATGCAATGCACCGAGATCACACAACTTCGGTTTGCTTGGGCTGGGCAAGCGTGGCGAAAGTGGCAGCGACTGCTGGGCATTCTGCTGGCGACCCTGGCAGTCGAGGCTGTTCATGCGCAGGTGGATCCACTGCGCAGTTCGGACCTGATCGAGCGTCTCACGCGCAGCGGTTTCGAGCAGCAGCAGCAGGCAGTCGTGCTGGATGCTTACGAGAAGCAGGTGGAACGCTTCGTGCAGTGTGTGCGAGATTCCACGGCCGCATGGCAAGCTGCACTCGCGGTGCGACCGATGGATCAGGCTGCGGCAAACGCGCTTGTGGGGCGCGGCAGGGCAGCGGCGTCGGAGTTGGATGCCGTCGAAACACCGATCGTGGAAGCCATTCGAAAAGCTGCGCGCCCCGACCAGGCGACCGCAGTCGATGAAGTCCTGGCGGAGTTGGAGCAGCGAAGGAACGTGGCGATCTGGAAGGCCGCGCTCGGTCCTCGTGCACAGCCCCGCCCAGTCGATTGGCAGCAAGTCTCGAATCGACTTCAGCTGACGGATGCGCAGCGAGGTCTGCTCGAGGAACGGCTCAAGATTCTGGGCGGGGACCGCACAGCAGCAACACGAGTCATGCGTGATACAGCGCTTCAGTTGCCGCTCGCACGCTTCAAGTCACGGGGCGAATCGCCTGCGTTGGGATCGGTGATGCCGCTCTTGCCTCCGGTTGTGGAGAACCGTGATGGGGATTCGCAGGCGAATGGCGACGCCGACAGCGCGCCACAAGCCTTCGATCCAGAACTTGGCAAGAACTTGCTTGCAGCGCTGCTGTCTCAGGGTCAGAGTGGCATGCAGGAAGTGGCGGCCGCCCGTGCCAGACTTGCGGAGTGCGATGCGCAGATCATCGATGCGCTTTTGGTTCAGTTGAACGGGCGTGGAAAGCTTCGGCTGCTCAGCGGCGTCGCGACGCGATCTGGAATTGGTCAAGTACGAGAGGGAGTCACCGTACTCCAGCGAGTCGTGGCGAGCGGTCAGGCACTGGATGCCGATCGTTTGTCGCGCATCGATGCTGCTCTCGATCGGTGGGCGTCGGTGTGGTGGCCCATCGCTCGCAGAGACTTCACCAGTCGCGCGGCAAAGGGTGGATTGAATGAATTGTTGGCGCAGGGCGAAGCGGCGCAGGGTGGCTCGCAGAAGCAGGCTCAGGAGGCGACGGCGCGTGCGGCAGCAGAAATCGCGGAGATTGCGCCGGACTTCGGTCCACAGTTGTTGGCTCGTCTGCGTGGCGGAGCGGCCAGCGGTCTCGCGTTGCCGGATGTCAACGGCGGGGTCATTGTCGATGCCGCCGAGGTTCAAGGAGGAGGGCAGGGCGATGGGCAGCCGGTGATCTTTGCAGCAACGACCCTGTCGTTCACCGTGTCGGACGATGAACTCGCATTGGGCGATGCGGACTTCGAGAATGTCGAGATCATGGTTGGCGATCAGGAAGACATGATGTTTGGGGGCGAGGCCTTCGCATTCGATGGCGGTCCCGGAGAAATGGGGATGGCCGCCTGGAGCGATTCGGAAGTGGGCGACGCCGCAGGCGATGGCGGTGTGTTGTCGCTGTTGTTCGGGGTCGGGTCGACACGACTCCAGCAGCCGATCAAGATGGAGCAGGTTGAAGGTGCGCTCGCGGCCGCCGGCGTTGGAGCAGACCTGATGCCAGTGGTGGAACAGCTTCTCGATGATGCCGAGTCATCGGTGGTCGAGCAGCGCGAGAAGGTGAAGCAGGCAAGTGGCGGAGTCCCCATCGGCGCGGGGCTCATGGTGATGGGTGAAGATGGATCGCTGCAGCAGGAGTCATCCAAGCGTTCGCAAGAGCGTGCAGCTGCGGCGGCAGTCGCGCGCGAGGCGATCTTCGCCGCAGAGAGCGGCATGATCGAATCGTCCCTGATGCCTCTCACGGACACGAAGCGGA
The DNA here is from genome assembly GCA_005799495.1 of Planctomycetia bacterium. Taxonomy (GTDB): domain Bacteria; phylum Planctomycetota; class Phycisphaerae; order Phycisphaerales; family SM1A02; genus F1-60-MAGs104. Next base: position 68,086 of record SYGP01000019.1, on the reverse strand, counting down.
CATCTGCAGTCGCATGGATCGTGCCGTGGCGTGCGCTCGCCAAGGAACGCGCTGCAGCGCCGAGCGTTTCCATGTCAATGTTCCCGCAGGTTTCTGGTGGTGCCCCTGACCGCGGTGATCCGTTGGTTGCTGTGATGCGTTCACAGTTGTCCGCTGCGGACTGGTGTGCGGCCGGACCGACGATTGCAACGGAGTGCACCACCCTGTCCACGCTGACGCGCGCTTGGGCCGATGCCGATGAAGTGGAACGAAAGGCCCGCCCGAAGCCGATGATGCAGCTTCCGCCGCCGCCGCCGCCGCCGAAGCCCGCAAGCGTGCCGCCCCAGGTACAGGGTGGCCCGCCGCAGTTGGTGACAATTTCACCGCCCGTGTCGATCACCTCGGTATCACGCGGCAGGGCGGACTTGGAAACTGCGGCAGCAAAGACCGAGGATGCCGCGCAAGCCGTGCGCGCGGGATGCGGGTCCATGGTGCAGCGCGTGAAGGCGGTGCTGCCCCCGGATTCGGCACAGCGGTTGCAGGATGCATGGGATGATCAGCGATTCCCCCGCGAGCTCGCGGATGCCACCAGTCCGGCAAACCGCTTGGACGAGGCAGAAGCGCTCGCAGGAAATGGGCCGAGCGCTCCATCCATTCGAGCGCTTCGGAGCGCATGGGAGCAGCGATACCGTGCCAACCGATCGCAGATCGTTGCGGCGTGTGAGAAGCGTTCCGACCAGTCTGCATCGATCATTGCAGCACTGCGATTTGAGCGGGATGAGTTGAATCGCCGAGTGCTTCGCAGCCTCGGAGCGCTGTCCGCTGGCGCACCGTAGCCTTGCGTCATGGCGAATCTCCCATCGTGGTGCGGTCGAATCAACGGACTGCTCTGGCAAGTGATGCAGTGTGTGCTGATCGGGTCATGCATGGTTGCGTGCAGGACTGGGTCGAGCGATGTCGCCACGCTGCTGAGTGGACACTTTGCCAGCACAGCGCAGTCGAAGGCAGACAGCGAGTATTTCGATGTGCGTCTTCACATGGTGCGCATTTGGCACTCTCGAAGCGATGGCATCTGGTTGTATGTGGAACAGGCGATGGAATCGGCGCCCTGCAAGCCCTACCGACAGCGCATCTACCGTGTGACGGAGCGTCCATCCGGCGAGGTGGTCAGCCAAGTCTTCGAGTTGCCCGATGCGGCCGCGTTCATCTGCGCATGGGCTGCACCTGAGCGCTTCGATTCCCTTGAGCCAGCCAAGTTGACCGAACGCGAAGGATGTCAGATCACGCTGTGGAAGAAGGCCGGCGTATGGAGTGGGTCGACGGATGGACAGTCGTGTCTCAGTTCCCTTCGCGGAGCGACCTATGCCACTAGTGAGGTACGGCTCGCCCCGGATCGCATCGAGACATGGGACCGCGGCTTCGATGCGCAGGAGAAGCAGGTGTGGGGCGCACGCAAGGGCGCGTACATCTTCGATCGCCTCCCGGAGACGCCCGCCAATCCATGCGCAAGTTCGACGGTCGCCGCTTCAGCGGGCCAGTGAACGGCGCGTGTGCGCACGCGATGCAGCAATGACTTTCGCTGCAGCTTTCGGCGCGGCGGCGCACTCGAGCAGGGCTTGAAGCATCAGTGGAGCCACGATCGTTGCGTCGCTCTCGATCACGAACATCGGCGTTCGTTCCGTGAGTTTGTCCCAAGTGATCTTCTCGTTGGGGGTGGCGCCGGAGTAGGAGCCGTAACTCGTCGTGCTGTCGGAGATCTGGCAGAAATATGCCCAGGGCTTCACGGGACGCTGCAGGTCGTACTTGATGCTCGGCACGACGCAGATGGGGAAGTCGCCCGCAATCCCGCCGCCGATCTGGAAGAAGCCGACGCCGCGACCTGACGAGAGTCCGCGATAGTCCTCGTAGAACCGTGCCATGTACTCAATCCCGCTGCAGGCAATCGACGCTGGGAAGTCGTTGTGCTTGACATGGGATGCGAAAATGTTGCCGAAGGTTGAATCTTCGTAACCGGGAACCACCATCGGCAGTCGCGCCTTCGCGGCGGCCAAGAGCCAGCACTCGCTCGGGTCGCCTTCGAACTTCGACCGAGGAAGCGAGAGAACGAGGTCGTAGAAGTATTCGTGCCAGAAGCGGCGCTCTCCTCGTTCGCCTGCACGCTTCCACATCGGCACGAGGACCTTCTCGACGGCGCGGAACGCCTCGTCTTCGGGGATGCTGGTGTCAGTGACTCGACGCATGCGCTGCTTCAGGATGCGCGTGTCGTCGCGCTTGGTGAAGTAGCGGTACTCGGGGAAGTCCTTGTAGCTGTCATGCGCCACGAGCCGGAAGAGCGACTCCTCCAGATTGGCTCCTGTCACGCTCAGTCCGTGCACCAATCCGCTTCGGATGGCAGGTGCGAGCGAAATCCCCAGCTGCGCGCTGCTCATCGCGCCAGCGACTGCCCAGAACATCTTTCCGCCGGCGGACACATGATCCCAATATGCAAACAGCGCATCGCGCGTACTTCGTGAGTTGAAGTTGCGGTAGTTGTCCGCGACGAAACGCAGGATCGGCAGATCGTTCTTTCGCATGGGGCGAGTGTTGTACCGCAATCCAACTCAGCGCGAAGCATGGTGGAACGGGCGGTTGTTCGGATGGCGGCTGCCGCCTATAAATGAAAGCCTGTTGCGTGCCTCGGCATCGCGATAAGCGCATGAGCCGCAGGCTCCGAAGAACACTCCATGCAACCATCCTTCGCGAATCGGACTGATCTGCAGCACAGCCTGTTCGCGAGGCTGTCATCCATGTTCGCAAGCGAAGTTCCGCTGTATGACCGCAGCTTGGCGGTCAATGAACTCGTCAATGGAACTGTGTGCGAACTGCTGGCGGAGCGATTCGTGGGCCTGCGCGTCACCGCGGAGGAGGTCACTCGAGCAAGTGCAGAGCGCCACGGCGCCATCCGAATCGGCAGACCCGACGAGTACCGATGGATCGCCCGCTTCTTCGGCGTCTTCGCCATGGAGCCGCACAACTTCTACGCAATGACCGATATCGGAGCGAAGAGCCAGCCGGTGATCGCAACGGCGTTCCGCTCCGCTTCGCGTCCCGAGCACCGCGTGTTCACATCGTTGCTCGTGACGGATCGATTCGATCCCGCCACTCGCCGCCGGATCGAGAACGCACTCGCCGATCGAACGGTGTTTTCCGAGCGCGCGCAAAGCCTGATCGAGCAGTGCGAGCAGGAAGGCGGCCTGACTCGAACGGATGGCGAAACGCTGATCACGGAGGCATGCACCAAGATCTTCAAGTGGACAGGTCGCGCACGCGACCACGGCCTGTACGCGGATCTTTGCAAGGCTGGCTTCAAGATCGCGGCCGATATCGCCTGCTTCGACTCGCATCACCTGAACCACCTCACCCCGAACACACTGTGCATCGACCTCTCCACGGCGGTCATGAAGTTCTGCTTTGGGCAGGTCGATGGGACACAGTTCGTGACGCGTGCACACGAGGTGCTCGGCCGCCTTGCGTCGACGGCCGATCGCCACTGGCTTCGCCTGCACTTGCCGCACATCGGGCCAACGGCAGTGGATGCGTTCGAGATCGCTTCCGTGGGTCGCCGAACGATCGAGCAGCTGGCAGGACAACTGCTGCATCGGTTGGGCGAACCAAAGTTCCAGTTGGCGAAGATCAAGAACGCGGGCTTCAAGGACTTCACCGAGGGTCCTCCGGATGGGACGCCAGTCCTCCTGCGTCAGGATGCCTACCGCGCCGTCGCAGAGCACGTGTCGTTTACGGAGCCCGACGGCAGCATCGTGCAGGGCGAACATACGGCACGATTCGGGGAGATCGAGGAGCGCTTCTACGCAACGACTCCCACGGGACGCGCGATGTACGACGCGTGCCTTGCCGAATCGGATCGTGCCAATGGTGGAGCGGTGCACGATATGAACGACCTCGCGGCGCACGAGCGATCGCTCGCGGCGCCGTTTGCCCGAATCCCCAAGACGCTGGAGCATCTGGTTGTCCAAGGGTTGGTGCACGCGGAGTGGGAGCCGACGGCGGAGGGATTGGCCGCACGAGGCACGATCGACACGCACGACTTCACCGAACTGCTTCGCCGGGGGCTCGTTCGCTGTGAGGGCATCCGCTACGAGGATTTCCTGCCCATCAGTGCGGCGGGAATCTTCGCCAGCAATCTGAACCAGTATGGAACTCGCGCCGAAGGAGCGGCGCCGCACACATACACCAAGGCGGATCTCGAGGTGATCATCGGGCGGCCGATCATCGATGCGGACGCCGCCTACGCAGCGACCGAACGCGAGTCGAAACAGCGCACGGAAGTTGCGCTCGGGCTTGTGTCGGAGCAATCCTTGCAGGAACGCATGCGACGCATGCTCTCGTGGCTCGATGAAACCGATGCCATGGCGCGTGAGCACTTCCAGTCTCCTTCGTTGCGGGTGAACACGAAGCCCGATCAGACTCCCGTGACCGTTGCGGACCATGCGATTGAGCAGCATCTTCGTCGCGCGGTCGGGCAGTGTTTCCCAGAGGATGGGATCGTCGGGGAAGAGCATGGACAGGTTGCGAGCAGAAGTGGGTGGACATGGACCATCGATCCCATCGATGGCACGCTGGCATTCATGAGCGGTGTTCCTCTGTTCGGGACGCTGATCGCGGCTTCCTATGGCGGTGTTGCGCTCACCGGCGCGTGCTCGATGCCTGCTCTTGGCGAGCGCGTGTGGGCATCAGCCGGAGGTGGCGCGTGGTGGCAGCGCGCGGACAGCGGCACTCTTGGCACGACGCAACAGCGCGCGGTCGACCGTGCCCGCGTACGCCATGGTGCATCGCTGGCGCGAGCGCTGATTTGCACATCCGGGTCGGAGTTCTTTCGACGGAGCAAACGAATGGATGCATGGGAACGCCTCGCGCGCGAAGTGGGTTCACTGCGCGGTTGGAGCGACTGCTACGCGGGCGTTCTGCTCGTGACGGGACGCTGCGACGGCTGGGTGGATCCTGTCATGGCGCCGTGGGATATCGGTCCATTCCCCCTCCTGGTGCGTGAGGCGGGGGGTATCTGCACCGACTGGGGCGGGCGGAGCAAGGAAAGCCCGCCTCTGGAGAGTGTCTGTGCGGCATCGGATGGACTTCATGTGGAACTGCTGCGACTTCTGCAGGAATCCATCGGATAGTTTCCTGTGGTGCGATGTCGTCCTCGGTCATCCAATCAGGCGTTCACGCTGGTCGAACTTCTGGTGGTGGTAGGCATCATCGTGGTTCTCGTAGGGATCCTGATTCCAGCATCTGGAATGATCCGCGCGCAGATGTTCGCGACCAAGAGCCAATCCAACTTCAAGCAATGGGGCTTCGCGATCGTCCAGTGGGGCAACTCGCACAAGGAGCAAATCCCGTGGGAGGGAGCGAAAGACACGCCGGGAATGTCAACGAACTTGACGCAGGATGTGTTCTGGCCCAATGCGCTCGCGCCGCTCGTCGGCGAGCGCCCCTACAGCGAGATGGTCGAGGATGCCTTTGCGCAGCAAGTGCATGTCGCCAACTGGGACAATCACAACTCAGTGTGGACTGACCCGGCTGCGCGCCCAATGAATGCGGAACCTTGGCCTTTCGGCGCCGTGGGAAGACAGGGGATCTCGCATGGCTTCTGGTTCTGCTATGTGATGAACATCCGGCTCAACCAAACATTGCTGCTCAACGCAGGGCTGCCGAGTGACTCATTCCAGAAACTCGTTCGGCAGAGCCACATCACCGCGCCCGACCGAACAGTCGTGATGCTCGAGATGCGCGCGAACCCCGCTGAGCTGCCGCCCGACGATCCTGGGTTCAACAGGAATCTTGATCGAGCTGCATGCAGTTGGAAGCGCCTTGCCGCGCGCCACTTCAAAGGTGGTCATATCAGTTTCGCCGACGGGCATGTCGCATGGTTCACGAACGAGCAAGCGACGACGAATGCGCAGGGCAGTCGCCTGACATCAACGCCGGGCGGCGACTGGAACACGAACAAGTTGATTTGGGATCCGATCGGTCCCGCACTCAACTGATGCGTATCGCAGCGATCTCGAGAGCCGTCAGGGGCACGGTCCCCATGCGCTGAGCATCACCGCAAGATCGGCTCCATCCGTCGAGCCGCTGCCGTCGAGATCGCCACCACTTCCGCCCCACGCCGCGAGGAGAGCAGCAAGGTCGCCGCCTTCGACGGCAGAACTGCCATCGAGGTCCGCTGGACATGACGGAGCGATGTCGACATTCGTCACTGTCACGGAGATGTAGTCGTGACCGATCTCGTCGTTCGGGCGTTCCCCGTACACGAGGAACCGAATCGTTCCATCGCCTGCGATGTAGTTGGACAGATTCTCGCTCGTGAACCCGGTCATGATGCCGTCGGCATTGCCAGCCCAGCAATCGATGTAGCGGTTCTGTCCGACGCGACCACTGAAGTCGCCCCAGTTGTTGAGCGACAGATTCCAGACATACAGCTCGACTTGAGTGCAAAAGTCGGCGAAGCCCTCCAAGCGCACGGTGAGCTGGTCGATGTCAGCCAGAGGCTGTGTGATCGTGAAGCGGAAGACATTCGTGCTTTCGTTGCCGGAGGAGAGTGCCGCAGGCACGTAACGATTCGTATCCGTGATGCTCCCAGTCGAATTCGATGTCGCAAGCGCGGTGTAGTTGGTGGCCGTCAGGGCAGTCGTCGCGGGATTGTTGTTGGCATTGACATTCGTCCATGAAGCCGTCTGCCGACCAGTGCCGAACTTGTTCACGCCAGCACCCGAGGAAAAGTCGTACACCGTGTCCGATCCAGTTCCAACCTGAAAAGCGTTGCTGATGGCAACGACCGTGTCGCCATCCGCGGCGCGTGCAGTCACGCGCACTCGCACGGCCGTCGACGCAATGGCCGGCGTGGTCCAGTTGTACGAACCCGAATCGGCAAGCGCGCTCGCGATGTTCGTCCAAGTGACGCCGTCGTCCGCCGAATAGGCGAGATCGACATTGGAAAGCGGCGCATTGTTGGTGTCGGTCGCATTCCATTGAATGCTCCGCGTCGATCCCGCCACCCACATCTCGCCCCCACGCGGAGCCGTGATGTGTGCTGCGGGGATGAGATTGGTGAAGCGGGGCACCTGCTTCACGATGCAGTGGATCGCACCGGATGCGCCAATGATGCTCGAGCACTGGATCGGGACGATGGTGACGCCGGGGCCCGCCGCCGCCTGCCACTTGGCGAGCGCATCGGCATCCCGCGTGTTGTAGGAGGCGCTGCCGCCTGGCGCGAGAGCCGTTCCGTAGCACGGCACGAAGATGCGGTTGTTCACGCGGAACGCGTTGGCATAGGTGTAGTGCGTGGAAGACACATTCCAAGCTTGAGGGCGGAAGACTTCGAAGCCCAAGCCTTGCATGTACGGAACGGCATTGTTCGTGACACTGATCGCGGTTGCGTTCGAGCCAGCAATGAACTCGCTGATGACCGCCGTGTTCTCGTCCACCAGATACATCCACATGTCGATGTGCCCAGTTCCATCGACGGAAAAGGGAAGCTGCGGAAGAATGTGGAGCGTGTCGATGCCTTGGAAGGATTGGTAGAGCTCGCGAATCAACGCGTCCGTGTGGCCCCCAGAAGTTGGATTGTCAAGCGTGATCAGCGCAGTGCAGAAGCCCGTGCGATTCGGGCCGGGCTGGAAGTTTCCGCCTGAGTAGTAGAGCCCCTGATCAAAGCTTGGAACGCCGAGGGTGCCGTCAGCCACCAGCGTCGGAATGAAGTTGTCCTGCGGGCGGTTTGGGTAATAGTGGCTGTCGACCGCCGCGAGGGTGCCGCCTTGGAAGATGAAGTGCGGACCGTAATCGCGCATCCACACGGAATTGTTCGGCTGGATGATGAACACCACCTTGCTGAGGTTGGCGCCCGCGCCGCTGAAGGCGGTTGCCGCCGAGGTGGCTGTCGACTGATTTGCAACGACCACATAAGCGATCTCATCGAACGCCGAACTCGAAGTCAACGATGCCACGAGTGCAGTCACGACCGAGTTCCAAGTGTTGCCGTACTGATAGAGCACACCGCGGGTTGGCGCGTACTCGGGTGGCGAGGAGATCAGTCCGGTTGAGGGTTCCTCCGCAACTCCGCCCAGATCGAGGGCATAAGGAAAGAGCGACTGGTTTGGGTTGTAGGGGGTCCCGCCCTCCCGCACGCGTGTCAATGTCGAGACATGCTCTTGCTCATCACCAACCGCGGGATTTGCACGGGCTCGTTCCCTGAAGTTCTCGCCGCTGTTCTGGGCACGGGCGGAGGCGGCAAAGACCAATGTTGTTGTGCAGACAAGAACCGACACAGCGGAAGCCCAAATCGACATGGATGAACTCCTGTGGAGAGCAAGTCAGAGCAAACCGAACAAATGAAATCTAGCCCGACTGCTGGGCAAGTCGACCCGCATGTTTCAACTTTGCGCAAAAATGCACTTGCCGCCACCGCAAAAGCCACGGAGAGATCGCGGCTCGCATCGACTCCTTGCGAATGCGGTCAGAAGTCCAGCTTGAGTCCGGCGTAGACGCGGGTGTCATCGGGGTTCTGTCCCGCCGGCACCTGCGACTGGAATTGCCATCGCACGCCGCCAAGCAACGACAGACCCAACTCTGGGTCGATCTTCATGGACCACTCAGCGCGCGCAAGCACGAGGTACTGGGAAAAGTCCTCGAAGCTCGGTGCGATCCAGGCGCTCGCCTCCAGAGTCTGCACATCACTGATGAGCCACTTTCCCTCCAACTGCCCATACAACTCTGCCCGTGTCAGATTGATGCTGCCGAATTCGCGGGTGGCACCTGCGCCGATCTTGCCTGTCAGTCCGACTGGCGGTGCGATGTAAAAGCGGTAGCCAACTCCGCCCCAGCCCGACAGTCGCTGCTCCCAATTCTGCAGCTGGTCCATCTGCCCCTGGACCTTGCCGAAGAGCAGCCACCGCGTTTCCTTGATGAAATAGTCATAAACGCCCGTGACCAACAGATTGTTGTCCGTTTGCGCACTGTCGACATTGCGGAAGAAGTACTCAGCGCTGAGCTGCAACTTCTCGACATCAGGATCCTCGTACACGGCGCCGGCTGCAACTCGAAAATCGAGCTGTTCAACATTCGCGTCGACGTAGTTCACATTGGCCGCAAAAGCGAACTTCCATTTCGATGGAGGTGGCTTTTCCTCCGCCTTCGGCGCCTCGGCCGTTGCCTGAGCAACGGCAGCTGGCGCGCTCGATGCGGCATTGCCAAGCGAAACATCAGCCGCAGCGACGGCAACCTGAGCCGGCACCTGTGCACCCGTCGGGTCCGCTGCCTGCGGGGGAGGGGGAACCGCGACTGAAGCGACGCTTGCTCGCGCGAGCGTGATCTGTCCGAGGATTGGATGCTTCAACACAACCGATTCGGCGGACTCAGAAACCAGTTCTCCGCGGAGCACATCGCCTCCGACGAGTTGAACGACGACAACGCTGCCCGGTGCGGGGGGGGGCGCTGGCGCGGGAGCGGGAGCCGCTTGTGCTGGCGCGGTCGGCGCTGGATCTGCGGTCTGGCTGAGTGCAGGCGGGCAAACTGCGCACGCCGCAACCGCAGCGAGTGCAATTCGCACGGCCATTCGGCTGCCGAGTCGCCAGAAAGTGCGAGTTTCAGCTCTTCCGCAAGTTTGGAATCGCATGAGCGACAACCTATCCGCAATGAAGAAAAGTGTGTTTTGGGCTCGCAAAGAAACGAACCGTGCCCCGTCCAACCCAATGACCCCATCCAGATCTCGGGTTAGGTCAGTTCCTTCCGCGGTCTGGGGCGCGATAACTCTCGCGCGGGGTCGTCACCTGCACAGTTCGCGGAGTTGGCGTGAGCCCGCGCACCTGCGCCGCTTCCCGAAAGCACTCGAGGGTGGTCGTGGTCAAAAAGCTCGTAATGTCCTGCTGCATCTCCACAAGGCGATGGTGCAGGGCACACGGTTCGCCGACCCCGCACACGCCGCCTCCAAAGGGGCAATTGTGCGTGCGTTCCTCCCGTTCAAAGATCTGATGAACGGACTTGAGGGTGATTTCGCTTGGGGCACGCGCGAGGGCGTATCCACCACCGGGCCCCGGCGAACCAACAACCAAGCCCGCCTGCGAAAGAGTCGACAGGATCTTTGCCACCATGGGGGCTGGGAGCCCGCGCTGATGAGCGATGTCAGTCGCCGACAGCCGCGTTTTCCCGCCGTCCCACACTTCCGCCAAGCGGCTCAGCGCGCCAATCGCTCGCTCTGTTTGTTTTCCATACATCTCGGGGGATTTGTCCTCTCTGCGCGTGGATTGAGAATTGCAATCTCAGAATCACTGATATAATACTCCGAGTTCGTTTCGCGTCAATATGGTCGTTCTTTCCCCCAATCCACTTTTTTGAGCTTCCAAATCACAGAAACACAGGTAGGCAAATCATGGTTTCAGCGAATCAGCCAGGTCCCAGCGATCCAACGGCAGCCCCAATTCTCCTCGACCGTTTCAGTTACGACGACGACATCGTCCGCAAGTTCGTTGGCGCGACCTTGCTTTGGGGCGTGGTCGGCATGTTGGTGGGAGTTCTCATCGCGTTCCAACTCACCTATCCCAAGGCCAACCCGGCGGAGTGGTTGAGCTTTGGTCGGCTCCGTCCGCTGCACACCAACGCGGTGATCTTCGCCTTCGCCGGCAACGCCATCTTCGCAGCGGTCTACTACTCGTCGCAGCGGCTCCTCAAGGCGCGAATGTTCAGCGACCTGCTCAGTCGCGTGCACTTCTGGGGATGGCAGGCGATCATCGTCGCGGCGGCCATCTCGCTTCCACTCGGTTGGACCCAGGCGAAGGAGTACGCGGAGCTGGAGTGGCCGATCGACATCGCCGTCGTGTTGGTGTGGGTCGTGTTCGCGGTGAACTTCTTCGGCACGATCGCGAGGCGACGCGAGCGCCACCTCTATGTCGCGATCTGGTTCTACATCGCCACGGTCATCGCGATTGCGGTGCTCTACATCTTCAACAACCTGGCGATGCCAAGCGGCTGGACCAAGAGCTACTCCATCTATGCGGGCAGTCAGGATGCATTCATGCAGTGGTGGTACGGACACAACGCAGTTGCATTCTTCCTCACGACGCCATTCCTCGGGCTGATGTACTACTTCCTGCCCAAAGCAGCGGAACGCCCGGTCTTCAGCTACCGGCTGTCGATCGTGCACTTCTGGAGCCTGGTGTTCGTGTACATCTGGGCGGGACCGCATCATCTGCACTACACAGCGGTGCCCGAGTGGGCCAGCACGCTCGGCATGCTGTTCAGCGTCATGCTGTGGATGCCGTCGTGGGGAGGAATGATCAATGGGCTCTTGACGCTGCGCGGAGCATGGAACAGGGTCACCACCGATCCAGTCCTCAAGTTCTTCGTGCTCGGCATCACCTTTTACGGCATGAGCACCTTTGAAGGTCCGCTCCTGAGCGTGAAGAGCGTGAATGCACTGAGCCACTACACCGACTGGACCATCGCGCATGTGCACGCGGGGGCGCTTGGCTGGGTCGGCTTCATGGTGTTTGGCATGGTGTATTGGCTCGCGCCGAGGCTCTTGCAAGCGCCCATTGCCCGACCCGCCTGGGTGAATCTCCACTTCTGGCTCGCGACCATCGGCATTGTGCTTTACATCGTGCCTATCTACGCGGCGGGGCTCACGCAGGGGCTCAATTGGCGAGCGTTCAACGATGACGGCGTGCTGCAATACGACTTCCTCTCGACGGTGACGAAGTTGATGCCGCTGTACTGGATGCGGACCATCGGTGGATCCCTGTACTTGGTTTCGGCGGTGCTTTGCTGCGTGAATCTCCTGATGACGTGGCGCGCTCGACCTGCCCGATACGAAGTGCCGGTGTACGCAGCAGCGCCGCTGAAACGCAATTGGACGCCTGACCCATCGCCCCCGTCGGGATTGCCAACCGGTGTGGTGGTGGACATCGCGCACCCCATCTGGCGATTCTGTTCGCTTGGCTGGCATCGCAACCTCGAGGCGATCCCGATGGTCTTCACGGTGTGGGTGGTGATCGCCGTGATCGTTGCCACGCTCTTCGAGGCGATCCCGATGTTCACCATCCGAAGCGACATTCCCCGAATCGCCAGCGTGATGCCGCTCACGCCATTGGAGTGCATTGGGCGGGACATCTACGTCGCCGAGGGCTGCGTGAACTGCCACTCCCAGATGGTGCGGCCGTTGGTCGCCGAAACCGAACGCTACGGCGAGTATTCGAAGCCTGGCGAGAGCGTGTTCGACCATCCCTTCCTCTGGGGCAGTCGTCGCATCGGTCCCGACCTCGCACGCGAGGGCGTGCGGAATCCGAGCGCCCTCTGGCATGTTCGCCACTTCCTCAATCCTGAGAGCACCAGTGCCGGATCGATCATGCCGCCGTATCCGCATCTCTACGAACAGCCGCTCAACGAGGCATCCGCGATGCCGGCGATGCGCGCGCTGCAGGGAGTCGGCGTTCCCTACCGCGAGGAGGAGATCGCAGATGCCGCGAACCATGCACGGACACAAGCGCTGGCAATCGAGCGACAACTGATCACCGAGAACGGTTCGGCGCAGGGGGTCGAGGGGCTGCGCGAAAGGCGCATCGTTGCGCTGGTGGCATACATGCAGCGGCTCGGCACCGACCTCCATCGTCCTGTTGCGCAGCCAGCACTCGCTGACGGGGGGAAGCATCCATGATCCTGATTGCATCGGCGTCGGTCATCAGCCTGTTGCTTGCAGCGAGTGCATTCATCGGACTGATGATCTGGGTGTTCGTGCTGGTGCCGCGCTCCGCGTGGCAACGCGATGCACAACTCCCGCTGCAATCCGACGAGCCATCTCGTCCACATCACTCCCATCGATCTGAGGCAAGCGACAAGGAACAGTCATGAACCATGAACGATCACACGACCCGACCCGAAACCCCGCCGAAGAAGCACTGCTGCTCGCACACGACGCTGACGGCATCCGCGAGTTCGACAATCCCATGCCAGCCTGGTGGACATGGTCCTTCTGGGCAACCATCGCCTACTCCTGCCTGTATGCGATGTACTACATGTTCGGCGCGGGACCGAACGCGGCCACCGATTACGACGCAGATGTCAGCGCGCACTGGCAGGTGCAGGCTGAGCGGCTTGGAGAACTCAAGCCAGAGCCAGCCGTCATCGCACGATTGATTGCCGACCCGCGCATGATGCAGGCGGCATCAGGGCTCTTCGGCGCGAACTGCGCGGTCTGCCACGCGAAGGACGGCGGTGGATTGACGGGCCCGAATCTCTGCGACGACGAGTGGATCAATGTGAAGACAGTCGCCGACCTGTTCCCCGTGATATCGGCAGGGGTTCCGCAGCGAGGCATGCCTGCATGGGACAAACGCTTCACTGAGTCCCAGCGCGTCCTGCTCGCGGCGTATGTGGCGCACTTGCGCGGCAGCACGCCGTCTGCTCCGAAGGCCCCACAGGGAAACACCATCGCTGCGTGGACCCTGCCAGCCGCAGAGCAAACGGCGAAGGAGTGAGAGATGACGAACATCTCGCTCCCGCAACTCGACGAGCGCGTCCTTTCGACGCTCAATGCCGATGGATCGCGGCGCTGGCTCGAGCCGCGCGTCAGCCAAGGGCGATTCTGGCGTCGCAGGCTTGCGGTTGCGGTTGTCTTGATCCTGCTCTTCACCGCACTTCCGTGGATTCGCATCAACGGCAAGCCGCCCGTGCTGCTGAATGTGATGGCGAGGCAGTTCACCTTCTTCGGATCGACCTTCCGACCCACGGAGACGCTCCTGCTCGCACTGCTGATGCTGTCGATCTTCGTGACGATCTTTCTCGTCACCGCGCTGTTCGGGCGAGTCTGGTGCGGATGGGCATGTCCCCAAACGGTGTATCTGGAGTTCGTCTACCGCCCACTCGAGAGGTTCATCCTTGGGCGGCGCGGGAGCACGCGGCGCACACGCACGCCGCTCTGGCGCCGAGGAGCGCTCTATGCCGTGTATCTGCTGCTGAGCGCGCACTTGGCCAACACCTTCCTCGCGTACTTCGTCGGGACAGACCAGTTGATGCAGTGGACCGTTCGAAGTCCATCCGAGCATCCGGCAGCGTTCGGCATCTTTGCCGCGACGACAGCACTGATGCTCTTCGACTTCGTCTTCTTCCGTGAGCAGCTGTGCACGCTCGTGTGCCCTTATGGGCGTATGCAGAGTGTGCTCCTTGATCGTGACTCATTGATCGTCAGTTACGACGCAAGCCGCGGCGAACCGCGCGCACGACGCGGGGGGCAACCGGGATCATGCGTGGACTGCCAGATCTGCACGCAGGTGTGCCCAACGGGCATTGACATTCGCGACGGACTGCAACTCGAGTGCATCCACTGCGCGCAGTGCATCGATGCATGCGATGCGGTGATGCGGCAGATACGGCAGCCGACGGGACTCATTCGGTACGCCAGCCAGAACGCCATGGCACGAACGAAGCGCCGTGGCATTCGCCCGCGCGTGATCCTCTACCCGATGCTGCTCGCGGCGATCGTTTCGGCGCTCGTTGTGCTGCTCCTCGGGCGCGTTCCTGTCTTGCTGGAGCAGGAGCGGATCGTGGGGGCGAACTTCCTGACCACTGCAGATGGGTTCATTCAATGCCCCATTCGAATGTTGATCGAGAACCGCTCACACGAGGGAAGCGACTTCATGCTCGCGGGAGTCGGCGATGTCGAACTGGTCGGTGGTCCGCGGCCCGTGCGCGTCGTGCAGGGGACCGCCATCACCGTCGATGTTGATGTGCGTTCACCTGATCGCGGATTCGTCGGCGGACGCCGCGGCGGCGCACTCCAAATCGAAGCATCGGATGGCGCGCACTGGCAGGCGCCCATCACGCTGGCGGGCCCGTTTTCCCTTTCCCCCTTGGGCAATGCGCAATGAAGTCCCAGCGAACCAACCTCTGGGAATGTCGATGGGCTTTCGTGCCGCCTGCGCTGCTGCTTGCGACGGTGTCGAGCGCGGCCATCGCCGTCTCGCTCGCGCTCCGCGATGCGGGCGGAGGCGCGAGCGAGCCCGACAGTTACCGCCGCGGCATGTTGTGGGACGCCTGGAAGGAGCAACAGGCGCACAATGGCGTGCTGCGGTGGGTTCTCACACCCGAAGTCGTTCCGTTGCCTGGTGGCGCGGGCGCGCATGTGCAGGTTGCGGTTGCCGACAAGCACGCCGTGCCGATCGAGGGTGCGCAAGTGGAGGTCGAGGTCATCCCGATCCGCTGCGCCGACGCACGAGTGCATGCCACGCTGCTGGAAGGCGCGGCGGGCCGCTACGGCGCATCCATCGCGCTGCGCGACGGGGGACTTTGGGAACTGCGCATGAGGGTCGAATGGAACGGGCACACCTATGTCGATCGTGTGCGGCGCAGCGTGTGGATGGCGCCAACACAGTCGGAGGTGCCGCCGTGATGGTGCTGGCATCAAGCGTGCTGCTCGCGAGCCTTGTCGGCAGTCCCCACTGCGCAGGGATGTGTGGCGGTCTTGCCGCCTTTTGCAGTGGAGCGGGGCAGTGCGGCGGACGCGCCAGCGCCTGGGCAGGCAGCGTGTATCACCTGTCGCGCCTGCTGTCCTACATCTTGGTCGGCGTGATCGCGGGAACGACGGGTGCGGCCATCGAGTCTGGCGGCGCATTCATCGGCATCCAGCGCGCAGCGGCCATTGCCGCTGGGGTCGCAGTGATCGCGGTCGGTCTGTCCATGCTTGTCACGGCGGCAGGCATCACGACCGGCTCATCCCACGTCCCACCATTCCTGCAGCGGGCCGTGGTCGCAGTGCACCGCACTGCATCACTCATGCCGCCAGTGCGGCGCGCGCTTCTCGTCGGAATCGCGACGCCGCTGCTCCCGTGCGGCTGGCTGTGGGCGTTCGCCGTGGTGGCAGCGGGCACGGGATCTGCCGCCGCGGGTGCGCTCGTCATGGCGGCGTTCTGGCTCGGCACGGTTCCGGTGCTTGCCATCGTCGGTGCATCGGTTGCTGCCATCCCAGCGAACCATCGACGCTGGATGAGCGGACTCGCTGGCGCACTGATGGTGGCGGTGGGAACGCACGCCGCGGTGGTGCGCGCCTCCAGTGCGCAGTCGGTGTCCGCAGCGGTGGAAAGGATGTCGTCGCAGGCCGCGACGCTTGAGTCCATCGCATCGGATCCGCCTTCCTGCTGTCATGCATCCGAAAGCGGCGGCGAGCCATGAGCATCGCAGCGCCTGTGACAGCGGATGCACTCCGCACCGCCAAGGCAACCGCCTGCTGTGCGCACTGCGGCCTGCCAATGGGGATCGGGAGTACTTGGATGCCAGCCTCGCCGACCGAGCCGATGGCGTCTGCCGAGCGACCATCGGAAGAGCCGCGCTTCTGCTGCGCTGGATGCGAGGCGGTCTGGCGTTCGTTGCATGAGTGCGGGCTTGGGTCCTTCTACGAATTGCAGGCGGCCGAGCAATCGCACGCGAATCGCCCGAGCGCTTCGGCGCACCGATGGCTCGACCACGACGCCTTTGCGGCCAAGCATGTGGTGATCAAGGCAGACACCGCGACCTGCGAACTGCGCGTCGATGGCATCAAGTGTGGCGCGTGCCTCTGGCTGCTGGAGGCACTGCCGCGTTTGCATGCGGGACTTCACAGTTCACGTGTCGACATCGGCCGCGGGACGATCACGCTTGAGTGGCTTCCGAGCATCACATCGCTCAGCGGCATCGCGGATCGCATCGCGTCGGTCGGTTATGCCGTTCGCCCGATCGGAAACCTGTCCGACCGTGCCGCGTGGCGCGCGCAGGATCAGCGTTGGCTCATCGACCTTGGCGTTGCGGCAGCCATTTCAGGCAATGTGATGGCGATCGCGTTCGCGTTGTACGGCGCGCAGTTCGCGTGGATGGATGACTCCACGCGGCAGTCCTTGCAGTGGACCAGTGTGGCGCTCGCGGCACTCTCGGTCCTCTGGCCTGGCCGCATCTATCTTCGGAATGCCCTGTTGGCGCTGCGAACCCGCGTGCCACACATGGACCTGCCGATCGCGATCGCGTTGCTGGCGGGACTGTGCGGGGGCGTGATCATGACGGCGCTCGGGCGATCAGGGGTGTACCTCGAGAGTGTCTCGATGTTGGTGTTCTTGCTGCTCGTCGGCAGGTTCATCGAGTTTCGAAGGCAGCGACATGCGCGCCATGATTTGGAGTTGATGTGCGCGCTGGTGCCGAAATGGGCAAGGCGCGTGCGGGCGGATGGAGGCAGCGATGAAGTGCCCGTCGATGCGCTGCAGGCGGGGGATGTGGTGCGTGTGACGGCGGGCGAGGCGCTGCCCGCCGATGGGCTGCTGCTGTCGACGCACGCGCGCATCGATCGGCAGCTGCTCACGGGGGAAAGTGAGCCGGTCAAGACAAGCTGCGGCGATGAAGTGCTCGCAGGGATGCGCACGATCGGCAGTCCGATCGAGATGCGGATCACTCGTGCAGGCGACGCGACTCGCGCTGCGCGCATCGCGGAACTGGTCGATCGGGCAGCCCGCGAACGGGCACCGATCGTGTTGTTTGCGAATCGAATCGCGGGATGGTTCACGCTCGCCGTGGTCGCGGTGGCCGCCATGACCGGCGTGGTCTGGTGGCGCATCGATCCAAGCCGCGCCTTGGAAGTCGTGATCGCCATGCTCGTGGTGACCTGCCCATGCGCGCTCGGACTCGCCACGCCGCTCACGATGGTCGCGTCGCTGGGAAAGGCCGCTCGCGCGGGACTCCTCATCCGCAGTGGCGCGGTGATCGAGAGGCTCGCTCAACCTGGAAGCATTGTGCTCGACAAGACAGGGACCGTGACCACGGGCCGGATGAGCGTGGTTGAGCGATTCGGCGAGGAGCATTTCTTGCAGCTCGCAGCGAAGGTGGAGCAGTACAGTACGCATCCGATCGCCCGCGCCATCACTGCACTGGGTGGTGTGTCCGACGAGGCGACCGAGGTTCGTGAAACTCCAGGGCAGGGCATTCGCGGCTGCATCAACGGGCGTGAGATCATCGTCGGCAAGCCCGCGTTCGTTGCCGCGGCCGCGCCGCGCACCCATCCCGCGGCCATGCAGTGGATCGCAGCTGTCCGCGCACGCTGCCTGACCCCCGTTGCGATTGCGGTGGATGGACAGTTGGAGTGCGTGCTTGGCGTTGGCGATCCGATCCGCAGCGAGGCAAGCGGATTGGTGAGGCAATTGACCGCGCGGGGTTGGCGGGTGTGGCTCCTTTCAGGCGACGATCCGGCCACCGTCGGGCGCGCAGCGGCCGCCATCGGCATTCCGCCCTCCCGCACGCTCGGCGGTCGCTCTCCTGAAGAGAAGCTCGAACTGGTCCGGCAGTTGGAACGCAAGCCCGTGATCATGGTGGGTGACGGCTTGAACGATCTCGCGGCGATGGCTGGGGCTGATGTGGGAGTCGCCGTGCAACAGGGGGCACACGCCACACTCGACCTCGCGGATGTCACCCTCACGGGGTCTGGGCTGCGGCAGTTGGTAGCGCTCGTGGATGGTTCTGCGCGCTCGATGCACATCATCCACCTGCAGTTCGGCATCAGCCTTGCATACAACCTGCTCGGCGGCTCGCTTGCTGCACTTGGACTCATCTCACCGCTGATCGCCGCAATCCTGATGCCATTGAGTGGGCTGACCGTCACCGCAGTGGCGCTGCGAATGCCCAAGTTTGCACCCGCGGGACCGCGCATCGGGCGACAGAGCTGGAAAGGCCGATCAGCGGCAGGAAAGGACGCGCGGTGACACTGCTGACCATCGCGATTCCTGTCGCACTTGTGGTCGCGGTTGCGGCGGTGCTCGGATTCGTTTGGGCAGCTCGAACGGGGCAGTTTGAGGACCTTCACACGCCGCCACGACGGATGCTGCTCGACGATGCTCCAGACAGCGCACCTGGCGCTTCACAAAAAGATCGTGCGTGAACCCAACGAAATCTGCACACGGTGGCAGGATGCTGACCGCCATGATCCTCACTGCCACCCTCTGCGCATCGTTCATTTTCGCTCACGACGGCATCGAAGAACATGGTCATCGTCATCGCCTTCCGTGGTTCGAGGAGCAGGCAAGGCGCCAGCGCGTGTACGGATTCGGTGGCGAGGAGTTGCGTGCAGACCAGATCCCGCTGGCGCTGCCTTCGATGCTCCCAGCAGGTTTCTCTGTGATCGGTCTGCCCGACACGCAGAACTACTCAAGCAACTACCCAGAGATCTTCACGACGCAGACCAACTGGGTGGTTGACAATGCGGCCGAGCTCAACATCCGGTTCATCTCGCACTATGGGGACATTGTGAACAATGCGGATCAGGTGCTGCAGTGGGACCGCGCGGACATCTCGATGCGGGTGCTGGATGATTCGGGGCTCGCGTACGGCGTGTGCCCCGGCAACCACGACATTCTCCCAAGCGGCGGGTCGGGCCAGCCCTTCATCCCACAGAACTACCTGCAACGCTTCGGCCCATCGCGGTTTGCCAATGCGCCCTACTTCAAGGGTGCCTCGCCGAGTGGACTGAGCAGTTACCAGTTTTTCTCGGCCGGCGGCGTCGACTTCCTCGCGCTGCATCTTGCGTGCGATACGCCGATCGCAGAATTGTCCTGGGCGCAAGGTGTCTTGGATGCCAATCCGCGCCGCTGCGCGATGCTGACCACGCACCGCTACCTACAGGATGCGGAGGACTACACCTCCGGCGTACCGCTCGTGTCCTCGGGACGCTACCCATCGATCTGGTACGCGGCGGAGGGCCTCTATGACCCGCAGGGGATCCAGAGTGAGGACTTTTTCCAGTGGTTCATCCGCAAGAACACCAACATCTTTCTGGTGAACTGCGGGCACTTCCACGAGGAGTTCCGTCAAACCAGCCCGAATGTGGCGGGCAAGCCTGTGCACGAAGTTCTTGCGGACTATCAGGACGATCCGAACGGTGGCGATGGATGGCTTCGCATCATGAAGTTCGACACGGTGTCGGGCACGATCGATGTCGACACCTACTCGCCCACCCTGCAGGCGATCCGCACCGCATCGGAGAGTGACTTCACGCTCGCGGTCGACTTCCCTTCGTACCGCACTGCTCCAGACCGCGGCTTCAAGGCGTTCCAGCAGGGGATCAACGGCTATGAGGGAACGCAGGACACTTGGGTGAGCCAGCAGAATCCCAACTCGAGCTACGGGAACAACGACACTCGCGTGTCGGATGACGACACGGCCAACTCCTTCTTCTCCGACTACCGAGGGCAGGCGCTGCTTCGTTTCGACGGCATTTTCGGCGCCGGCGCGGTCCCCGCAGGCAGCACCATCACCAAGGCAACGCTCGTCTTGGACATTCCCGACGACATCGACACGCCGTTCTACAACCCTGACTTCTATGTCTACAGGGTGATTCGCGATTGGAACGAGTCATCGACATGGAACTCGCTGTCGGGCGGACTGAGCGTCGGACAGGACCTCGGCGAGCTCGTGGCATCCTTCCCCGGAGACAATGTGCCGGACAGCGACACGATGCGTCGGATCGATGTCACGAGCGTTGTGCAGGCTTGGGCGAATGGAACTCCCAACCAAGGGTTTGCCGTCCTGCCGCAAATCATCAGCGGCAACGACGACGGCATCGAGATTCGCTCGAGCGAGAATGGCAATGTCATCCTGCGCCCGCGACTGGAAATCACTTATGTGGTGGTCCCCGTGTTTGCCGACCTTGATGGCGACGGTTTGGTCAACGGTGCCGATCTTGCGGCGCTGCTTGGCACTTGGGGATTGAACGGTCCCGCGGATCTCAACAACGACGGGGTCGTCGAAGGTGGTGACCTCGCGCAGATGCTGAGCGCGTGGAACTGATCCAGCGCGAACGCGTTCTTCGTAGTCAATTCATGCGCCCTTCACCGATCGCGCGGGCAACCTGTGCGATTTGGTGGCACTTTCCCCCCACAACTCTTTTGGAGAAAGCGCCCCAATGTCCAACATACGCCCGCTCATCGTTTCTTCCCTCGTCGCTGCCCTCGCAAGTGGTGCTCTTGCTGGTGTCTTGGAACCTCGAATCTCGGTCGGGGATGTGATCGGCGGTCGGGCGGCCATCTTGGTGAGCCCAGCGACGGGAACGGGCGTCGTGACCGTGGAGATCGCGCGCGACGAGCTGTTCACGGATGTCGTCAGTTCCCAGCAGCTGACTGTCGACAACGCCTTGGTTCCAGGAAAGGCGATCGTCACGGGGCTTGCCCCAGGCGCCTACTTCGCGCGGGCTGTTGAGGGGCAAGCCGTCTCAACGGCGCGCTTCGCGATGCGTGCAGCGCCAGTGGCGGCAGCGTCGGCCGACCGTGGGGTTCGGTTTGGCGTGACGGGTGACTGGCGCGGCGATGTCGGACTGTTCACCGCCATCGGCAACGCCGATGAGCGCCAACTTGACTTCTTCGTCAAGTTGGGTGACACGGTGTACGCGGATGTTGCCAGCCCTGCGGTCCCCAACGGTCCTGCGGCGACGCTTGACGAGTTCCGCGCAAAGCATGTCGAAAACTACGCGCCCTCCTATGGGATCGATCCATGGGGCGAGTTGACCGCCGTTGTCCCGACATTCGCATCCATCGACGATCACGAAGTGACGAACGACTTCGACGGTGGAGCGTTTGACGGCACCTCTTGGTTCAATCAGGGCAGCCTTTATGTCAACGGACTTCAGGCCTTCGTTGAGCACAACCCGCTCGTGCCCGCTGTGTGGCCCGTCACCGGCAACAGCGCGATCGATGCGCGCATGGCTGGTCGTCCCGACCTGTATCGGTCGTTCGCTTGGGGAAGCGACGCATCCGTCTTCATGCTCGATGCCCGCAGTTTCCGTGACGCGAGCCTTGCGCCTGTCTCGAATCCCTTCGATCCTGCGCAGGTCACTGCATTCATCACCGCGAGCTACAACCCTGCGCGCACGATGTTGGGCAGTGCACAGATCCAGCGCCTGCTCACCGACCTTGCAACCGCGCAGGCTCGCGGTGTGACTTGGAAGTTCATCATGACTTCCATGCCGATGCAGAACTTCGGTCCGCTCGCTGGCGAGGATCGTTGGGAGGGTTACGCGGCTGAGCGCGCATACATCCTGCAGCAAATCCTCGCGCTTGGGCTCACCAATGTCGTGTTCGTGACCGCCGACTTCCACGGCACCATCGTGAATGATGTGACCGTCATCAATCCGTCCAATCCCTCGCAGCAGCTGTTCACTGGCACCTTCGAGATCGTGACCGGATCGTTGGCGTATTCGGCGCCCGCTGGACCGACCTTCGCGCAGCTTGGTCTGTCGACGGGTGCGATCACCCAGCAACAGTTCCAGTACTACCAGTCGCTCCCGAATTTCGGCAAGGATCAGTTCATTGGACAGGTGCTCGATCAGGTTGTGGGTGGCTACGGCTACTCACCGACGGGCATCCAGGATCCCTCCATCGATGAGACATTCCTCGTTGGCGGTTCAGTGGCTCTGCACCACTACGGTTGGACGGAGTTCGACATCCACCCCCTGACAAAGGATCTGTTGCTGACGACCTACGGAGTCGACTGGTACTCGCCGGCTGAAGTTATTGCCGATGCGCAGTCCATCATCGCTCGCCCGATCACCATCCGCCAGCAGTTCAAGGTGAAGGCTCGTGGCATCTTGCCGCTGTGCCCTGGTGACCTCAACGGAGATCGCGTGACGGAAGGCGCTGACCTCGCCAGCCTGCTCGGCGCATGGGGCGACTGCGAATACGCAAGCTGCCCAGCAGACTTCAATGGGTCGGGCGTCGTCGACAGCGAAGACTTGGCGTTCATGTTGGCCGCATGGCAGGGAAACTGCAGCGCGGGGAACTGACCCTTCGCCTCTTCGCCGTTTCGCATTGCCGATTCTCCTCTTCGCATAGTTCGAATGGCAAAAAGGAAAACGCCCGCCTGAGGCGGGCGATCTTTCCCGGTTGCGTTCCTGCGTCGGGTGTCCAGTCCAACGAGGCCCGCATCGTGACTTGGAGGTGTCTTACGTCTCCTCGTCGTGGCTTTGGCTTCTTTCGTTGCCTCAGCCGTGTCGGGCAGGCTCGGGAGTCCCTGACCAAGCCTGCCGTGTTCAACAGGAGAAACGACAGTCCACCGAAACATCGATCACAGTTTTCCCAAGTTCAACGTTCAACCCAACATGGCGTGGTACTTGACGTCCTATAATGTTGACGCAGTTATCATGCAGAATACTTGAAAAGGGAGAGGGTTCTTGGGCGGATCGATTGACTTGCCCTCGAACATTTATCCAGCTTCGGCGTAAATGTCGAACCGTCAGTACCTCACTTCAATGGGGGTGCCCCGAAGGCGCTGACCTGACCAACTTGTATCTGCCATGGGCCCCAGCTTTGTCTCACAGACCATCGACCTGTTCCTCGAGCTGGGTCGGCAGTTCTCACACAAAGTCGATCCTGCTGCAATCCGCGCGCTGTTTGAGGAATCGGATGCGGAAGATCCTCTGGCCTGCTTGCCGCGTTTCGCAGCGGCCGTAGGGCTCGTGGCTCGTCCCGTCCGAATGCGTGTCTCAGAAGTGGTCTGGCTCGCAAGTCGGTCTGTCACGGTGGTCGGGTGGGATGCAACGGCGAAACGGTGGATCGCGATTCGACCGCACGGCTTTCTTCGAGCCAGGGCATGGTTCAGTGATACGCCAACGGACGACGCTGAGAGCATCAGCAGAGCGTCTCTCGCGCGTGCACTCCATGGCGACGGGGTGCACGGCGAGGTCGAGGTTGCAGTCGTGCATCTGGAACGACCCGTCGAAGACATGTCGCACGGTCGACATGCCGAAGAAAACCCGTCCGATCAAACCCATGTTGATCCAGTCAGGCGCCTGCTCGCTTTGATGCGGCCGGAAGCTCCCGAGTTCTGGACCATCGCGATTTTCAGTCTGGTGACCGGACTGCTCTACCTCGCACTGCCGCTCGCCATCAATGCGTTCATCAGCAACCTGAGTTTTGGCAGCCGCGCGAATCCCTTCCTCCAAGGCTTGGTGGCTCTCGCTGCGGTCGTGCTTGTCTGCTTTGCCTTGGCCGGGCTGCTGCGCGGGCTGCAGTATGTCGTCGCGGAGGTGATTCTCCGCCGGATCTTTGTGAGGCTTGCGACCGATCTGGCGCAGCGCCTTCCCAGTGTTGATCTGGCAGGGCTCGATCGAGAGCACGCGCCCGAACTGGTCAATCGTTTTCTCGATGTTGTGACGGTCCAAAAGAGCGCCAGCATGATCCTGCTCAGCGGAATCAATCTGGTGCTCAGCACCACGATCGGGCTCACCGTGTTGGCGTTCTATCACCCCTTTCTTCTCGCCTTTTCGATTGTGCTGCTGCTTACCCTGGCCGCCATCGTCTTCCTCGCGGGTCGAGGCGCCGTTCGTACAAGTGTTGAAGAGTCGAGATGCAAGTACGAAGTGATCTCCTGGATGGAGGAGATTGCGCGCCATCCGCGGACATTCATGGTTGGCAGTGGGGTCGAGTTCGCACGGGAGCGAGCGGAGGACCTGGTTCGAAAGTACCTGCGCGGTCGGAGCAGCCACTTCTCCGTGCTCATGCGGCAGATTGGTGGGCTTCTCGCCTTGGAGGTGATTGCCGCAACGCTCCTCTTGGTCCTCGGTGGTTGGCTTGTGTTGAGTCAGCAACTCACCTTGGGACAACTCGTCGCAAGCGAGATCATTGTCGCAGCGATCGTGAAGTCGGTGTCGAGTCTCGGGAAGCAGTTCGAGGCTTGGTATGACGCCGCGGCAGCGGTGGACAAGCTGGGGTACCTCGTTGACCTACCGCTGCAGCGTCGAGGGGGGGAGCGCGCGCTGCCGTCGGATGGGGGATTTCACGTCGAAGTGCGTCAGGTCGAGTGCTCTCGAACGGACTGCCGCCGGAGGGTTGTCGGATTGTCGTTTGCCGCCGCGTCCGGCGAGCGTATTGCGCTGGTAGGTTCGCGAGGGACAGAGACTGGCGTCATTCTTGAGCACCTCGCGGGACTGCGTCACCCGCTGCGCGGCGACATCACCATCCATGGCATTGATCTGCGCGCTTGGGATCTGCCATGTTTGCGCTCGCGTATCTGCCTGCTTCGGGCTGGTGATGTCTTTTCGGGTTCCATCGCTGACAATCTCGCGCTGGGCAGTTCCAACGTCGATGTGCGCAAGATGCTCTCCGCCCTCAACAGTGTCGGGCTTGGGGACTTGGTGCAATCACTCCCGGGTGGGCTCGACACTCAGCTCGTCACGGGAGGCATGCCGCTGTCGGACAGCGAAGGCGATCGGTTGATTGCAGCCCGCGCGATCGTTCAAAGGCCTGCGCTTCTTCTCATCGATGGGCTTCTCGATGGGCACGATCTCACGCGCGAGGCTCTCGACGCCGCGCTGCTGCAAGCTCCCATTCCATGGACGGTCGTCGTGGGGACGAGTGACCCCCGAGTTGCTGCACTGTGTTCCCGAGTGGTTGAGTGTGAATCCGCTGAGGTTGTCGCACATGCCTGACCCGATTCCGCTCCTTCCAGTTCCACCTCCTGTGCTTGCGCAGGCTGGCACAACCCGCCGCTCGCGGCTGCTTGCTCGCCTGCTCTCCGTTGGCGTAGTCCTCGTCGCTCTGAGCATGTTGATCTTCCCATGGCAGCAGTCTGTTCGTGGTGTGGGGCGGGTCATCGCGTTCAATCCGCTCGATCGCCGCGCCAACATCGAAGCGCCTGTGGAAGGGCGCGTGAAGCGGTTGCATGTTGTTGAGAATCAGGCCGTGCGCCAAGGAGATCTCATCGCGGAGATTCAAGACAACGATCCAAACCTGCTTCTGAATCTTCGACTCCAGCATGACGCTGCGGTGGCGCGGCGTGCAGCGGCTGAACAGCGGATTCGGGACATTGATGAGCAGATCGCAAGTCAGGAACTTGCAAAGCCTCGAGCGCTTGACGCGGCTGCGCAACGCGTGAATGCAGAGCAGGTCGTGTTCGACACGGGGCAGATCAACGCGCGTCGAATGGAAGAACTGTTGAAGACGGATGACATTTCCAAGCGCGACTGGGAACTTGCGAAGCTCGCAGTCGACAGCGCCAAGGCAAACCTCGCGGCGGCCAAGGCTGTTCTTGAGCGCACGGCACGCGACTATGACGCGACCATCGCCAGTTCAAAGGCAAGTCGCGGACTTGCCGAAGCAGATCTCGCAGCGGCGACACGCGACATCTCCGCGGTCGACATCCTGATCAGCAAGTCAGAGCAGCAGATCATCTCTGCGCCGCGTGATGGGATCATCCTCAGTGTTTCCGCGACCGAGGGCGCCTACTTGAAGCCAGGGTCTTCCATCTGCGTGCTGATTCCGCAGACGGAGGAGCGCTTCGTCGAGGCGTGGATTGATGGGATGGACATGCCGTTGGTGGCTCCGACGGTTGGCACTTTGCTCCCATCGGGGTTGGTGGGGCAGGTTCGGCTGCAGTTCGAGGGGTGGCCAGCAATTCAGTTTGTCGGTTGGCCGAGCGTGGCTGTTGGCACGTTTGGCGGAAGGGTCATGTCGATCGACGCAGTGGACGATGGTGCGGGGCGCTTTCGAATCGTGATTTGCCCAGACAAGTCTGATGCTCCGTGGCCGAGTGCACAGTTTCTTCGCCAAGGGGTTCGCACCAAGGCGTGGGTCCTTCTCCAGACCGTTCCCTTGTGGCAGGAGGTCTGGCGACAGTTGAATGGATTCCCCCCAGTCTTTTCGCCGAGCGAACCCAAGGCGCAGGAGCAAAGCAAGGCGGAACTGTGAATCGCATGGCTCTCGATGACTGCCCTCGCG
The DNA here is from genome assembly GCA_005799495.1 of Planctomycetia bacterium. Classification (GTDB taxonomy): domain Bacteria; phylum Planctomycetota; class Phycisphaerae; order Phycisphaerales; family SM1A02; genus F1-60-MAGs104. The sequence goes on along the minus strand of SYGP01000019.1, from coordinate 41,357 downwards.
CCGTTGGGAAGGCTCGAGCATTCCAGCAGCAACGCACCGTGATGTGGGGAGTGGTGCCATGGACGCTCTGCCTTCTTCAGGGCTGCAATGGTCGCGATTATCTCGAGGACACCGCACTACCGCCGATGGAATTGGAGCGCCTGCGTCGACCTGCTCTCCTCGATCCGAAGGCAGAGTCACAGGAGCCACCGGTCACGCTTGCGGATGCGGTACAGGATGCCGTGGAAGTTGGCTTCGGCTCACCCACCCACCCAGTACGTGCAACTGTGTCGCTCGCCGATGTTCGTCAGTGGTCGCTGGAGTACAACCTCGATCTCTCTGTTCAGCGCTACAACCCGACCCTCGGCGTGACCGCACTCGATGCGGAGGCGGCCAAGTTTGAGGCAGTGTTGCGTGGCAACTACACCCGCAACGACAGCACGCTGGTTGAGAACCTGGAGAGCGGGCTCCCGACCGCCTCCGACTCCGCGAAGATCGGTGTCGACTTCCCTCTTGCAACTGGTGGCACGATCAATGTCAGCACGCTGGCCATCGCTGCGGATAGTGTGTTGACGCCAGAACCTTGGGAAGCAGGGCTGAGCGTCAATCTGTCTCTTCCACTGCTCCGAGGCTTTGGGATTCGAGCGAATACGGCGAGCATTCGGGTCGCACAGATGGAGGCGCGGCAGATTGACGCTCGAACCACCCTCGAGATGATTCGAATCCTTGCGAATGCCGAGAAGTCCTATTGGCAACTCTTCACCGCGCGGCGCATACTGGAGGTTCGAGAACGCCAGCATCGCCTTGCTGAGGAGCAGATGGCGCGCGCAAGGAGGAGGGTCGATCAAGGCGATGCGGCGCCGATTGAACTGCTTCGAGCACAAAGCGGTGTTGGTCGCACAATCGAGCAGATCATCGTGGCGGACAACGTGCTGCGAATACGTGCTCGGTCCTTGAAGCGTTTCATGAATTCGCCGCAGTATCCAGTCGACGGGCCCACCATGCTCGATCCGATCACGGCGAGTGAGCCGTTTGGACTGAATCTGGATCCTGCGGCTCTCACCGCGTTGGCATTGAACAACCGCATGGATCTGCTTGAGCTTGAACTTCAACTTGCCGTAGATGCGGAGCGCGTTGCATTGGCTCGGAATGAAGCGCTTCCCTCGTTCACGCTGGACTATCAGTATCAGTATCTCGGAGATGCTGCGAGTCTGGGGCAGGCTTACAGCAGCCTCGGCGATTCGGATCCATTCGTGGTCAGTGTCAGTGGCAGCATTCCTCTTGGGAACGAGGCGAGGAAGGCGCGGCTCAGCCAAGCCATTGCGCGAAGGCTTCAGCGCCTCGCGACAAAGGAGAGTCGTCGTCAGGCCATCACGCAGGAAGTTCACGATGTGGTCGACACCGTCGCCGGCGCTTGGCGGCGCGTGGTTGCCACCCGGCTCGAGGTGACATTCGCGGAGCGTGCTCTGCTGGCGGAACAGCGGCAGTTTGATGTGGGACTGCGGACGAGTGTCGAAGTGCTCGATGCCGCGGCGCGCCTTGCAGATGCGCAGGCGCGCGAAGTCGACGCATCGGCTCAGTACGAGATATCCCTGATTGATCTCGCGTTTGCAACGGGAACGGTGCTCGGTGCATCTCAAGTCAGCCTTCCCGACCCAATGCCAAGACCCGAATCAGTTGTTGGATGGCCGTGGGAGTGATCGCACTGCGCGGTGACTCTGAGTCAGGGATCAACCCGCCATCTCCACGGTCGTTGCGAGGTCAAATGCAATCCGATCCCAAAAAGGAAAACGCCCGCCTGAGGCGGGCGATTTTTCCCCAACGTATTCCCTGCAGCGTTCCGTCGTCGGGTGTCCAGTCCGTCGAGGCCCGCATCGTGACTCGGAGGTGTCTTACGTCTCCGCGTCGTGGCTTTGGCTTCTTTCGTCGCCTCAGCCGTGTCGGGCAGGCTCGGGAGTCCCTAACCAAGCCTGCCGTGTTCAACAGGAGAAACGACAATCCAGCGGCCTGAGGATCACAATCGCGAACTTTTCTTCAACCCGCTCCAAACCAAGATTTTTATTGCGGAAAACAGCGGTCGCGGACACTTCAGCCGACCTGCAGACCCAAGAAGGGCCGCAGTGATTCAGCGAAGGCGCGGGCGCATGTTGGGCGCCGCGATGGATCGAGCGACACGGCCGCGTCGAGCACCGCAGCGAGTCGATCATCAACGCCTGGTGCCGCATCAGAGAGCGGAACGCGGGCATCAAACAGGATGGCCTTCAAGAGCGCCATCGCGCCGCCGTGACAGGGGTGCGCTGAACAGGTCCAGGCCTTATGAGAGACTTACGCGGCCCACAGGGCCGAGAGGAGTCTCTGATGAAGCGTCCGATGAACAGGAAGCGGCACCGTCCCGAGGAGGTCGTGGCCAAGCTCAGGCAGGCTGATGAGGCGCTGGCCAAGCGAGTGGCCATCGCTGAGGTTGCGCGTTCCCTTGGCGTAAGCGAAGTGACCCTGCACCGCTGGAGGACGTTCTACAACCACCGGCGCATCCAGCGTGCGCTGGGCAAGCGGACCCCGGCGGCCTTCGCGGCACGGTGCGCTCCTGCGCCTGCGCGCAGGCTCGCTCCGCTCGCCCGCGCTGCGGCGCAGAAGCGCAGGACACGGACCGCTACTATCCGCAAACTCGCATAACGGGCGGACCGATGAGAGCGACCCCGTCACGCAGCGTCGCCTTCGATCGCATCGGGTGTCGTGACTTTCCACTGACGGTGGCGGGCGTCGCGACAACGAGTCCCAACTGGGTGGCTCGGGAAACCGTGCAGCGCGCGCGCCCCGCCGGAGATCGCAATCGGTCTGCGGGTGCTTTGCGCCGCTCTGCGCACCGCAGGATGAACACAATATGAACGCCAACCATACAAACGGGTACCACTCGGCTCATACCTTTTTGGGTCTTCATAAAGGCAACGCACAGACGCTTGATCGGAAAAAAATTGACCGCACGACGAACCCAATCTCGTTTGCGGGTTCGCGCGTTTCTTGGAAACGCGCGCCCGCTTTGCGCATCGATAGCACTGGTCATCCCTGTGTGGGGGACAATGCTGTCGCTCACCGCGAGCGCTTTCGCGCAGGCTCAGCAGCCTCCGAAGTCGAAGGCTGCTGCCCCGATCGCCCCCGCCGCCAAGAAGTCGCCAACCGCGCCAGCTACCAAGTCGGCTCCCGCGGCCGCTCCTACGACGCCGCCGCCGACCAATCCAGCAACAACGCAATCGCCCGAGCCCGCGAGTCAGTCATCGGGTGAGCCCGCCTCTGCTGACGCGCCGCCAGCGCAGACTGCGCAACCTGCGAGTCCGTCAGCACCGGCAAAGGCACCCCCTTCACTGGAAGAAACTCGATTGACCCTTTCGAAGTGGATTGAAACGCAGCAGATCATTTCGAAAGAGCGCAATGACTGGCAGCAGGGCAAGGAAATCCTGCAGGGACGCATCGAACTGGTGGGGAAGGAGGTCAGCCAACTGCGCGAGCGGATCACGCAGTCAGAGGCCGCCGTGGCCGAGTCGCACAAGAAGCGCGACGATCTCGTGGCGCAGAACGAGCAGTTGAAGGAAGTGGGCGCGCAGTTGTCGGGTGCGGTGACAGAAATGGAGTCGCAAGTTCGCAAGTTGGCAAAGTTGGCGCCCGAAGGTGTTGCGACGCGGCTGACACCGCTGCTGCAGCGCATTCCAGCCGACCCTGAAAAGACCCGCATTTCCACCGCAGAGCGATTCCAGAACGTTCTCGGCATCCTCAACGAACTGAACAAGGCAAACAGCGAGATAACCATTGCATACGAGATCCGTCAACTGTCCGATGGGTCTTCGAGCGAAGTGCAGGTCATTTATGTCGGGCTCGCGCAGGCATACTTCCTGAGCCCGCGCGGCGAGGCGGGCATCGGCAAGCCTTCGGAAAACGGCTGGCAGTGGCGCGCGGCGAACGATCAGGCAGCCGCCATCCTGACCGCACTCGAGATCATTCAGGGAAAGCATCCGCCCGCTTTCGTCCCACTTCCGATCACCATCCAATGAACCGCACCGCATCCATCGTCGCCCTTGCTCTCGTCCTTGCCGCGTCGGCCTTCGTGCTGCCGCAAGTCGCGGCGGCGCAGCAAGCCTCCGAGTCGTCCGAGGAGTCTGGTCGAGCCATGAAGAGCGCAGGTGCCGCCGCCGATGGCGAACTCGCCAAGAGCATCGAAGAGCTCAACGGCATGCGTGCGCGGATCGCTGGCGAGAAGTTGCCGATGGCGCAGGAACTCACTGGTCTGGAAGAGAGCGTGATCGAACTTCGGAAGGAGGGCGATCGAGTGCAGCGCCTTGTCGACGCCGGCGCGCTCGAAATCGGCACGCTCCAGGCGGAGATGAAAGCGCGGCAGGATGAACTGTCGTACATGAGCAGCCTGCTCGACGAGTACGCGCGGACCTTCGAGACCAAGATCAATGTCGGCGAAGTGCAGTTGTTTGCGCAGCCCATCGAGGCGACCAAGAGCGCTCTCGAGAACAAGACACTGACCCCGAGCGAGCGCTTTTCGACGCAGACACTGTTCGTCAACCTCACGCTCAAGCGACTCTTCGATGTGGTCGGCGGGCATCGCTTTCAAGGCACGGGCGTCGACATGCTCGGCACGGTGATGAACGGGCAGTTCGCGATGATCGGCCCCATCTCACTCTTCAGCGCTGATTCGGGCGATGCGGGCATCGCCGTTCCGCAGGCGGGTTCCGCCAATCCGCTGATTCGGACACTGGATGGAGGTCTCGCGGATGTTGTTCGACCGCTCGTCGCCGCGGGCGAGGGAACGCTTCCGCTTGACCCTTCGCGTGGTGGCGCACTGAAGGCGCTCGTGCAGAAGGCGAGCATCGTTCACATCTTCATCAAGGGTGGTCCGATCATGTGGCCGATGCTCTTCGCATCGATCATCGCGCTCGCGGTCGCGCTCGAGCGAGTCATCTTCCTGCTGAACGAACAGCGCAAGCGAAGTTCGAAGGCCGTTGCCAACTTCTTTGTTGAGGTCGGCAAGGGCAATCTCGACGCGGCGCTCGAGGTCGCCCAGAAGTCGAAGGATGCGATCGTCACCACGCTGGGATATGCGCTGGAGCACCGCGATCAGTCGCTCGGGCACGCGCTCGCCTACGCGGAGACACGCACGCTCAAGCGGTATCGGCGCGGCATCCCCGTGCTCGACACGGTCATTACGCTCGCGCCGCTGCTCGGACTGCTCGGCACCGTGACAGGCATGATGGGATCGTTCGCTGTCATCGGCGGCGATCTGAGTTCGCCAGGCGCGATCACGGGTGGCATCGCTGAAGCGCTCATCGCGACGGCCTTCGGACTCATCATCGCGATCGTCTGCCTCATTCCATTCAACTACTTGAACAGCCGCATCGAGACGATGGAGGGCGAACTCCTCGCTTGCGGCGAGCAGTTGAAGCTGCTGATCGAGGGGCGTCCGGCGGTGCCGTCCGCGGCTGAGGCGCGGGAGTCGTACGCACAAAGCGTGGGCGCCGAACCCGTCGGGGCAGGAGCCTAGCGATGGCGGGCGGTGGCGGTGGCAATCGGCGCGGCAAGAAGAAGTCTGCGCGCATCGAGATCATTCCCCTGATCGACATCATCTTCTTCTTGCTCGCGACTTTCATCATGGTTTCGCTGAGCATGTCCAAGAACCAAGGAGTGCAGGTTGCGCTGCCTGGCGCATCCACGGCGCAGTCGCTCGGTGAGCAGCAGGAGATGGACAAAGCGGTCACGCTGAGCGTGAATGAAAAGGGGGAGATCTTCTTCAACAAGGACAAGATCCTGATCTCACAACTGCCGCTCAAACTGCAGACCTACAAACTCACCGCGAAGGACCCGAAGGTCATCATCAACAGCGATGGTGCGGCAGACTTCAAGTTTGTCGTGGGAGTCCTCGACGAAGTACGGAAGATCGGGATCGCCAAGGTCGGCATCAGCACGGACAAGAAGTGATGTCGCCCTCTGGAGTCGTTTTCTTCATCGCGGCGGTCGTGATTCATGCGGCGGTCCTTCTTTTCGGTGGGCTGCTGTTCTTGCATGAAGAACAGGCAACGAGCAAGCGCGATGTCGAGATCGTCGCCGAGGATGTGAATCAGGACAAGGAAGAAGAGAAGCAGGAAGAGCAGAAGCCTGAAGAGATCAAGGAACAGGAGGAGCAGCCACCCGATGCCAATCAGGCTCTTTCCAGCGCGGTCGATCAGGTTTCCACGAGCGACGATGCGCCAGCGCTCGATGCGGCGAGCCTGAGCGCGCTCGAGGCAGCGCTCGGCGGGGCGGGTGGCGCGGGCGATTTTGGCGGAGGTGGCGCATCGTTGGCTTCGGGCGGAAGGATCGGCGGTACGGGAAAGGGCGGACCGACCGAGGAAGAGGAGTTTTCCGGCGCGTTCAGCATGTCGGAGATCGACCAGCGGCCGCGCGCACTCATGCAGGTTGCTGCGACCTATCCATCCGAGATGCGCTCCCGCAAGGCTGAAGGAGTCGTAACCGTCATCTTCGTCGTCGACGAAACCGGGCGCGTTGTCAACCCTCGCGTCGAGAAGGCAACGCACCCCGAGTTCGAGAAGCCCGCGCTCGAAGCGGTGCGGCAGTGGAAGTTCGAGCCAGCCATCAAGGGCGGCAAGCGCGTCAGTTGCCGCATGCGTGTCCCCTTCAGGTTCCAGCCAAAATGACCAATCCCACGCGTCCATCCCGTTTCGTAATCGCGGCGCTTGTTTCACTTGCATTGTCAGCTGTTTCCGCGCATGCCGCGGCGCCGCTCCGTGCCGATCAGGAGAAGGACAATGGTCCTGGAGGCGTTTGGAAGGCGCCGAGCCCATCGATGCAGGTTGGGACCGCCGACCTGCGCTCCGTCTGGGACGACCCCACCTTCCAGAAGTCATTCGTGGCTGGGTACGGCGTCAATCCTGATGTGGAACCGCGCATCTCATCGGATGACATGGCACTGCTTGAACTGGTCCGCCAGTTGATGCCCGATGAGCTGCCCGCAGCGGAGGCGCTGCTGCGGGATTCCATTCGGGAGGAGACCTCGGCCGTCTTTGACCTGACCCTCGGCGGCATTCAGTACCAACAGGAGCGCGCGGATGATGCGCTGGTGAACTACCGCCGTGCGGTCGAGAAGTATCCGAACTTCCGCCGCGCCTACCGCAGCATTGGTCTGATCTGCGTTCGAAAGGCACAACTCGACGATGCGATCAATGCATTCAACAAGATGATCGAACTCGGTGGAGCGGATCCTTACTCCTACGGATTGCTTGGCTACTGCCATTCGCAGAAGCAGGATTACCAGCCAGCCGAGGCTGCGTACCGAAATGCGTTGCTGCTGCAGCCGACAAATGTGGAGTGGCGGCTTGGACTGACGCGCGCAGTGTTCAAGCAAGGCAAGTTTGAGGATGCCGCAAGCCTCCTCGATGTGCTGATCCAGACCTATCCCGAAAAGGCGGATTTTTGGCTGCTGCAGGCGCACACCTACCTCGGGCTCAAGGAGCCGCAGAAGGCAGCGGTCAACCTCGAGGCGCTTGATGCGATCGGCAAGTCGTCGGTGGACAGCTTGTTCACGCTTGGGGACATCTACGTGTCCGAAGCGCTGCTTGACCTGGCGCTCAACGCCTACCAGCGCGCACTCCAGAAGGACCCAGCGCAGTCATCCGCGCGCATCATTCGAAGCACGGAGGGGCTCGCCGCACGCGGCGGACTCGATCAGGCGCGCAGTCTGATCGGGAAAGTGAAGGAATCCGCCTCCGCGTCGATCAGCGACAACGACAAGCGCAAGTTGCTCAAACTCGAGGCGCGCCTGTCGATGGCTGGCGGGGCGGGGGATGAAGAAACTGCCCGCGTACTCGAGGAAGTGATCGAACTTGACCCCCTCGATGGAGAGGCGCTCATGCTTCTCGGTCAGTATCACAACCGTGGGGGACGCCCGGATCAGGCGATTCTCTACTACGAACGGGCCGCGCGAATCGACTCGTTCGCCGCGAATGCCAAGGTCAAGATGGCGCAGGTGTATGTGGGGCAGGGCAGGTTTGGCGAAGCGCTGCCACTGCTTCGTGATGCCCAGTCGCTTCGCCCGCGTGAGGATGTGGCCAGATACATCGAGCAGGTCGAGCGCGCCTCCAAGGGGCGAAAGTAAGGGCCGCAAGCATCGGCACTTGCGCGCAAGCCATTTCTGAACACCATTCAAGCGCGACATTCACACTGGACTTGGAAGACCTAAAAGTTTGAACGACAGACTGTCGGCGTGTGTGGGGCGCGATCGGTATCGCTCTCCGCTTGTGTGTGATCTCTCAAGTCATTTGTTCAAAGTCAATATCAGGAGAATGTTCCCCATGAAGTCGAAGTGCTTGCTCTCATGTCTCGTCGCAGCAGTGGCTGTTCAGGCCAACGCTGCCGAGGTCATCGTTTCAGGTGACATCACCACGTCGGTCACCTGGACCGCCAACAACACGTACAACCTGCAAGGACAGGTGTTCGTGCTCGCCGGTGCCACCATCACCATCGAGCCAGGCACCATCATCGCCAGCAGCGCCGGTGGTTCGCTGGCGGTTTGCCGCGGAGCTCGCATCGATTGCGAGGGAACTGCGGAAAACCCGATCATCTTCACCTCCAAGGCCGACTACGACACCTGGACCCCCGCGGCTCCACGCGGTGTGTGGCGCGCAAGCTGCAACGAGTGGGGCAACCTGACGATCATGGGTCGCGGTTTCGTGGGCAAGTACGGCAATGGCGCCCCATCGACCAACACGGCTGCTCCAAGCGCGGGCAACTACTCCCTGATGGAAGGCTTGACGCCGGCTGGCGGCTCTGACGAACGCACCCGCTACGGCGGCGGCGATGATCAGGACGACAGCGGCTCGCTCCGCTACACCTCGTTCCGCTACGGCGGTCTCGTGGTGGGACTCACCAACGAGCTCAACGGACTCTCGCTGGGCGGTATTGGTCAGCAGACCCAGATCGATCACGTCGAGATCATGAACAACGTCGATGACGGCATCGAGATCTGGGGCGGCAAGGTCGACCTCCGATACTTCTCGATCTGGAACATCGGTGACGATTCGTTCGATTTGGACCACGGATGGCGCGGTCGCGGTCAGTTCGGACTGATCGTGCAGGGCTACTCCAAGAACGCAGCGTCGGGCTCAGGCGTGTGCGACTCGATGATCGAGATTGACGGCGCTGCGAAGTCTGACGCCCAGCCTGTTTCGACTGTGTCGCTCTACAACATGACGCTCATCGGACAGCCGCTCAGCGTGAAGCGCGCCATCAAGTTCCGTGACGGAGCCCGTCTCCAGGTCAACAACAGCATCATCATGGATGCTGGTGAGGCAGTTGTCCGAAACGACAACACCGACGGCGAGGCAACGGACGGACAGACCGGCTACGGCCACAACGGCACCCTGACCTTTAACGCGTGCTGGACGACGGATTTCAACGTGTACTCCACGGTGAACCCCTTCACCTCGAACCCAAGCCCCGCTGAGGCTTACACGAGCCAAGATGGAGGCAAGCTGAGCCAGATCACTGACACCGTGTTCTTCAACAACGTCAATTCCGCTGCGTACACGACAGCGAACTCCGTTGGCGTCTTCGCTGCCAGCAACAACAATGTGATCGCAACGGCTTCGCCGATCACATCGATCACCCGCGGTCCAACGCAGGTTCTGACCGGCGTCGCCATCCAGCCCGTCATCGGACTGGATCCTCGCGCTGCCAACGATGCAGTATCGGCTGTGACTGCTCCTCCACCAAATGGGTTCTATGTGCCAGTGTCTTATCGTGGCGCCTTCGGTCCAAGCGACAACTGGCTGTGCGGTTGGAGTGCGGCATCGCAGTACGGATATGTGACGACTCCTAGCGGTTGCGCTGCTCCGTGCCCAGCCGATCTGGATTCGAACGGCAGTGTTGGCGGTAGCGACCTCACCATTCTCCTGGGTTCTTGGGGAACACCGGGCGCAGCTGACCTCGACTTCTCAGGATCAGTTGGTGGGTCAGATCTCACGATCCTCCTCGGCGCGTGGGGCAACTGCTCCTAAGTAACCGCAAGACAGACGCTTCCTTCATTCTCGGCGCTTGGCGGTGGAGATCGCTCCCCGCCAAGCGCCTTTCGGCTTCCAATGAGACACCCACAAATCTCCCGTTCGGTCTTTGTGCTCGCTGCCGCATTCGTCGGATTCGCCGTCGCGGGGGCGGGCTGTCAGGCAACGCCGAAGGGAAAGGCGAACGATTCATCGGCACTGCTCGATCAGGCAATGGATGTGGCTTCATCGCCGCACGGCAAGTCGCATGCGCGCGTGAAGTCGCGGTTGCAGCGAGATGTTGTTCTCACCGCCATTGAACTGCAGGCATTTGATGCTGCGCTGCGTTACGCGGACAGGATCGAGGATGGACGGCGCGCGGAGTCGCTTGCGATCCTCGCGCAGGCGTTCGCCGAGGCGGGAGAGAGGGCGCGCGCAGATCAGTGTGTGATTCGCGCCATCGATCTTGCAGCGTCCACAGAGGGTGCCACGCAAGAGCGCATTCTCACGGAGATTGCTGTCGCATTTGCAAAGATGGGCCAACTCGAAAGGGCGCGGCAGTTTGCAGGGCGCGTTCCACAGGAACTCACGGGGCGGGTCGAAGCGGAAATCGCCACGCGCGTGACGATCGAAGAGTTGGATCGTCAGTGCGATGCCTTCGATCGAGCGATCAAGACTGGCAACCTCGATGTCGTGCGTTCGGGAGTTGGCGGCTACTTCGCCGTCCTGAAGCGAGTTCGTGGTGATGCGAGCCGCTGCGATCGCGCGGAGAAGGCGATCCGCGCCGCCATGCCGGGGTTGCCGATCGAGTATCGAATCGACGCATCCATTCGCCTCTCCGATGAACTTGATGCGCAGGGGCGCACCGACGAGGCGATGGCGGAAGTTGTGCGTGCGCGCGACCTGCTGAGGACATCGGATTTCCTCCCCGACACCAGCGGACCGATCGGTCGAAATCTTGCACTCGCCTTCGAGCGCCGCGGGGATGGAGTGCGAGCGCGCGAACTCCTGCTCGACATGGTTGCCGCGTACGAGCGCGATCCCAAGTCGATGGTGGACATTGAGCGCGCCGATTACCTCTGTCCGCTGGCTGCAGCCTTGGCACAGGTTGGCGACACTGAGAACGCTCTGCGCGTGTGGGCACTCGCTTTGGAGGCGGGCAGCATCAATCCGAACGCTCGTCCCCGCGCCGAGGATCTTTGCATGATCATGCTTGCAATGGCCCGTCAGGGAATCGAGCCGACGGAGGGGATGCGCAGCAAGATGGCGCAGATGAGGGGGGGGCTCCAACCTCCATGGTGATGCACGGGCGATTTGTTGTCGCCTTCGTCATTGTGCTGCTGCTGGCCGCCGCTCCTGCCCTCGGGCAGGCTGCTGTCGGCGGCACCGTGCGCGGAACCGTCACGGACAAGGAGTTCGGCGTTCCCGTGGTGGGTGCGGCGGTCAGCATCCTTGGAACGCGGGCGCGGGTGATCACATCCGAAACGGGTTCGTTCACGATTCCGAATGTCACCACCGGTACCTACACGCTTGTGTTCACCAAGGACGGCTATGTCCGTGAGGTGCGGCCGAATGTGGGGGTTGTCAATGGTCAGTTGACGGATGTCGACGCAACGATGGCCGGCGAGTTCGAGGATCTCGACGAGGTCGTTGTCCAAGACATCAATGTGGAGCAGCAAGAGGCGGCGCCGATCCAGGTCATCACGCCGCCCGAGATCGTGCCGATCGTGATCGTGCAGCCGATGGAGTTCACGCTGCGACTCGACAGCCCGCAGTTGCTCGATGTTGTCGGCGTCGACACGATTTCACGGTCGGGCGCTGGTGATGCTGCCGCAGCACTGCTGTTGGTGCCGGGCGCAACACTGCAGGAGGGCAAGTACGCCGTCGTGCGCGGACTTCCCGATCGCTATGTGAGCGTGCTGCTGGACAGTGTGCGATTGCCTGTCTCAACGCCTGGCAAGCGCGCGGTGCAGCTCGATCAGTTCCCCGCGGCGGTGATCCAGAGCATCCAAATCAGCAAGAGTTTCACCCCCGATCTGCAGGGCGAGGCATCGGGAGGCGGCGTGAATGTCGTGCTGAAGGACATCCCTGACGAAGGGATCTTCCAAATCCGTGCGCAGTACGGGATCAACTCTCAAGTCAAGAATGGGTCGTTCCTGACCTATCCCGGCGGGCAACTGGACTTTTGGGGTGGCAATGATGTGCTGCAAACGCAGCCCGACTTGATCGGCCAGCCGTGGCCGAACAATCCCACCGGGACCACGACGGGCAATGCGCCGCCGATTTACAAGTGGTCTGTCGCCGCGGGCGACTCGTGGCAAGTGGACGACGACCTCAAGGTTGGTGGTTTCGGCAACTTCTTCTACGACGCAGGCGCCTCGTACTTCGACAACGGACAGTTGAATCAGTACTTGCAAGCGACGCCAGGAACGTCGTTGGTCCCGCAGACATCGGAGGGGGCAAACCCCGTCCCAGGCGGGCAGTACATCACGCAGCTCTACGATGTGACGCAGGGAACGCAGTCGATCCAGTGGGGTGGTATGGGGGCCTTTGGGCTCGAGACCGAGCAGCACAAGATCGGCGCAAAGTTCATCTATACGCAATTGTCCGAGAGCCAGGCAGTTCTGCTCATCGACCAGCGTGGCAAGGACTATTTCTTCCCCAACTACGACGTGAATGATCCCTTCGGTCCAGGCAACGAAGGCGCCGAAGCCTTTGAAGCTCCGTGGCAGCGACTCGAGACGCTCGATTATTCACAGGTCATCACCGAAGCGCTGATTCTCAACGGAGAGCACACGCTTGGATTCCTCGGACCCAACGAGGCAGAGGAACTGCCCGAACCGATTGCCTTGGGCGCCCCAAAGATCGACTGGCGATTCGCGCTGAGCAAGGCGAGCGAAAATCAGCCGGACCAAACTCAGTTCGCATCCATCTGGAAGCCTGCCAGCGGGATCGCACCCGGATTTGTTCTCCCCGAGGAGTGGACATACACGGACGATCTCGTCCCGTTCAGCAGCGCAGGCTTCGTCCAGCACATCAACTACTTCAACGAAGAGCAGAGCATCCAAGGCGCGACAAACATCAAGTTGCCGTTCCTTCAGTGGAACGACCGTGAGGGGTACATCAAGGTGGGCATGTTCGCCGACTCCCTGTCGCGAACGTACACCCAAGACACCTTTTACAACGACACGAACCCGCCGGGCACGACTTCCTACCAGGCCCCGTGGACGGATCCGTGGAGCCAAGTGTTTCCATCACAGGGTCAGCCGATTCTTCAGAGCAACGCCGACATTTCATACAACGGCAGCCAACTCATCGCAGCTGGCTACGGGATGATCGATTTGCCCTTCACGGAGACGATGAACCTGGTGACGGGCGTGCGCTATGAAACGACCGACATGACCACCACGGTTGTGCCGGATGCGGACGCATTGTGGTTGCCCCCTGGTGGTGGGCTCCCTGGCTTCATCCGCGATTATCCGTCCAGTGAGTACAACGCCAACATCAATCAGGCGAACATCCTGCCGATGATCGGCTTGAACTGGAACATTCGTGACGATTTGGTGCTGCGAACTGCGTTCGCGCAGACGCTCGCGCGCCCAAACTTCTTCGAACTCGTGCCCGTGTTGCAATACGAGTATGTCGGTGGACCGCTCTTCATCGGAAATCCGGCGCTTCAGATGAGTTCCCTCAACAACTACGACCTGCGTCTCGACTGGACCCCCGAGGAAGAGTGGCTCATCTCGGGGTCGGTGTTCTACAAGCAGATCTACGACCCCATCCAGTATGTGCAGCGATTCGCGACCAGCTTCAGTTACACGACGCCCGCGAACTTCGACAATGCAACGCTGTTTGGTGTTGAGATTGAAGGTCGGGTGACCGCCGAGCCGCTCCTCGGCGAGGACTTCAAGGGCTTGGCGACGGGTGCCAACTTCACCTACATGAACTCCCAGGTGCAGTTGCCAGAGGCTGATCAGGCGGCCTTCCGCGCGTATGGCGTCGACGTCTCTTCGCTGCCCATGACCGCAACTCCCGACTACCTGTTCAATGTCAATGTGACCTACGACTATGAGCAGACGGGTACTCAGGTCGGCATCTTCTACAACTACCAAGGGAAGTCGTTGGTCTCTGGTGCATCGACCGAATCGTCGGGCTTCCCGATTCCAGTGCCCGGAGATCTTGTGCCATCCATCTACCAACTTCCCTACGGAACACTCAACTTCACGCTGCAGCAGCGGCTCATCTATGGTTTCGCATGCAGTTTCGCAGCGAAGAACCTGACCAATCCGATTCGTGAAACGCAGTTCGAGAGTTTCGACGGGCAGACGGCCGTCAACTCCACCTATACGGCAGGCATCGACCTGACATTCGGACTCTCCTGGCAATTGATCTTCTGACGGACTCCACCATGCAACCCATCGCTCCATCCCTCATACTGATCGCATCCGCGCTCGCATTTCTGCTCACCTCATCGCCGGCACAGGCCCAGTCCGATGCGCCAAGCGCTCCAGCTGCCGCAGGCGATGCCGCTGCCGAACCGGCATCGATCGAACCCAAGCCGCTGCTTGACGAGAACGGCAATCCGTTCCCGGAGCCTCGTCCGAAGGCGCCTGACTTCAACGCGGAGATCGCTGCAACCAGATTTGCCGAACTGGCGATGGCCGATGTGCTGATGGAGCTCGCGCTCGGTCAGTTGGTGAAGCAGAACGGCGAGACCAAGTCGGTGCGTGATTACGCCCACCGTATTGTCACGAACCACACGGCCATCCAGCTCATTCTCGCGAAGGCAGCTGCTGCGAGCGGTGTCGCGCTGCCGACCGACCTCACCCCCGAGCAGATGCAAGTCCTCGAACGCCTGAGCGCGTTCAGCGGTGAGGCACTCGACAGGGAGTACCTCTGGGAACAGTCGCTTCGGCAGCCCCGCACCATGGCCATGTACCGCTGGCAGTACGACAACTGCGATGATGACAAGCTCAAGGTCTTTGTCGTTGGCACAACGCCGATCATCCAGGTGCACACCCGCATCGCCGATGAACTGCACAAGAAGGTGAACGCGCAGGAGATCCGCCTCCTCGAACGGCGCGTCGAAGCCGAACGCAAGGCGGAGCAGGAACGCAAGCAGGCCGAGGCGCAAGCCGCCGCCGACGCCGCCGCGAAGAAGTCCACTCGCAAGTTCAAGAAGTAGCGCAGCGAGCGCGCCCTGTCAGACTCGAGCGCTGAATCTTCAGAGCGGACCTCATCGGCGAATGCGGCTTGCGCCCAACAGCCCGGCCGCGAAGAGCAGGGCGAACACTCCGGGGGAAGGAACGATCGACCCGCCGTTCAGGGCAGTGGACTGTTCAAGGATGGACAGGTCCGTGCCGCCAATCGACCACCGCATGTGCAACCGGGAGCCCGATGCCAACGCAACGCCCGAGGCGAACCCCTGCGACTGGGCAGCAACGCCGAGGATGTTCGTCATGGTGGCGACCGAGGGGGGCGATCCGGCCAAGGTCCACATCTCGCGCGTGTCACTCGCGGCGGCCGACGACTCCAAAGATCCGACAACCGCAACGCTTGCAACTGCAAACAAGATCGATCGCATAGGGACTGTTCTCTCGCTCATCGCAGAAGGGGGGACTGCGCCGCTGCGGGAGCAGCGGAAAGGGGACGCAGGTCTTCGAGCGGGAGGGATGATGCCGCAAGAATTTTCAGAGGTCACAAATGTCCTATGAGCGGGTTGCTCAAGGTTTGTGAGCCTGATGCTGTCGGGCGCGCGATTTCCGATTCGATTTCCGAATTGGTCCTTTGACTTGACGGTTTCGATCTCTCTTGCAGCCCGGCTGTCCCGTTGGGCAATCTTGGCGCAAACTGGGTCATGATGACCTGGCGAGCCGTTCATCGTGGAGTGCATGTCGTGACCGCCATCGTGGGCGCGGCACTTTCGCGTGGAGTGCTCGCTCAAGCGCCGGCGTTCATCAACTTCGAGACTCCTCAGGTCCATCCGATCGACATCACGCCAAACGGCTTGGTACTGGTTGCGGTCAACACGGCTGACAATCACGTGGAAGTTTTTGACATCGTTGGCGGACTCCCAGTGCACCGAGGATCTGTCTTCACGGGGCTCGAACCGGTTTCCGTGCGAGCCCGCACCGACTCTCACGCCTGGGTCGTCAATCAGATCAGCGACTCGGTGAGCGTCGTGAATCTCCAGTCGATGAGCCTCGAGCGCACGGTGCTCGTGGGCGACGAGCCCGCGGACATCGTGTTCGCCGGTGCGCCGCAGCGGGCATTCGTTTCGCTCGCGCAGCCGCGGCAGATTGCGACATTTGACCCCGAGGTGGCCGCACCAACAATCACGACGATCAACATCAACGGCAACCAGCCGCGGGCAATGACCACCAGCCCCGATGGATCGCTGGTGTATGTCGCGATCTTCGAGTCGGGAAACCGTTCGGTGATCGTGCCGCGCGCGACGGTGTCCCAAGGCACAGGACCCTACGGAGGGCAGAATCCGCCGCCCAACTCTGGCACATCCTTCGTGCCCGCGATCAACCCCGACAATTCGCAGCCTCCTCGCGTTGCGCATGTTGTCCGCAAGAACGCACAGGGCCAGTGGCGCGATGGCAACAACCGCAACTGGACATCGCTCATTCCATTCGATGTGATCGACAATGATGTGCTGGTGATTCAGGCCTCGACCGGCACCGTCTCCGCGGTGACCGGGCTGATGACGACGGTGACCGGCATCGGCACCGCACCCAACGGTCAAGTCCTCGCGGTCGGCATGGAGTCGCGAAACGAGATTGCCTTTGAGGCGCAACTCAATGGCACTTTCCTTCGCTGCCAAGCGAGCCTCGTGCCGTCTGGTGGGAGCGGCAGCGCGACCTCGTTCGATCTCAATCAGCATTTGAACTACGCATTGCCGTCCACCGACATCGTCACGCGACTGCAGTCGATCGGCGACCCGCGCGGCGTTGCCTGGCATCCAAGCGGATCTCGCGCGTTCATTGCGGGCATGGGGTCCAACAGCGTGGTGGCAGTGTCACCTGCGGGACAGCGGCTGGCGGTGATCCAGGTTGGCGAAGGTCCAAGTGGACTGGTGCTCGCGCCTGGCGGCGAGAAACTGTTCGTCCTCAACCGCTTCGACGGCAGCATCTCGACGATCGACACTGCCACGAACGGCGAACTCGCGCGCGTTGCGTTCCATGACCCGACGCCAACTGCCATCAAGCAGGGGCGGCCGTTCCTCTACGACACCCACCTCACAAGCGGGCTTGGGCATGTGTCCTGCGCTTCCTGCCATGTCGATGCGCGCAGCGACCGCTTGGCATGGAACCTCGGTGACCCCTCGGGTGCGATGATCGCCTTCAATGCAACCTGCGTTGAGGATGGGCTCTGCGTCAACTGGCATCCGATGAAGGGACCGATGGTCACCCAAACGCTCCAAGGGATCATCGGGCAGGAGCCGCTGCATTGGCGCGGGGAGAAGGCGGGCATCGAGGACTTCAATGTCGCCTACACCCACCTGCAAGGACGCGAGTCGGAGATCACCGCGGCAGAGATGGCGCAGTTGAAGGCCTACATCGCCACGCTGGCCTTTGGACCGCAGCCAAACCGCAACATCGACAACTCGCTCCGCTCGAGCCTGCCGATCTTCGGCGGCATCGTGACGGGCAGCGGCGGCACGGGCAATCCGCAGGCGGGCGAAAACATGTTCAACACGCTCGCCACGCTGCCGAACGCCCCCGGGGGCAACACGCGCTGTGTGGACTGCCACCCGGGGCAGGTCGGGACAGGCAACGAGATCGGCATTCCACTTGGTCCCGTTCAGCAGAACCGCAAGGTGCCGCACCTTCGCGAGGTCTATCGAAAGACGGGCGCGGACCTGCAGTCCACCAGCGCGCGCCGCGGATTCGGATTCAATGCAGATTCCGAGTTCGCCACGCTGCAGGATCTCTTGCAGGTTGGGTTTGCATGGGGAACGGGCGCGACCGCGATCACCCGTCGACGGGACATGGAAGCGTTCCTCCTCTCGTTCGGCACGGATACGCACGCGGGGGTCGGGCAGCAGGCGGTGGCCTCCAACGGTGGGGGAGCGGGTGACAACATCGCACGAATCAACCAACTCGTCTCCATCGCATCGAGTGGTACGGCGGGGCTCGTTGTGAAGGCAAGCGGTTCAACGCAGCCGCGCGGGTGGATG
Organism: Planctomycetia bacterium; assembly: GCA_005799495.1. Classification (GTDB taxonomy): domain Bacteria; phylum Planctomycetota; class Phycisphaerae; order Phycisphaerales; family SM1A02; genus F1-60-MAGs104. The sequence continues at coordinate 23,165 of SYGP01000019.1, read as the reverse complement.
CTTGAATCGGGTGGCTTCCGTAGCGATCGTCAGGCGGAGCCACTTGTTTCGGCGTCGGCGCTCTTGGCGCTCAGCGGACCACAGAACCCGCTGGTGTACACACTCGTGCCTGCGGGCGCAGCCCGCCGCATCGGCATCGACCGCGATCAAGACACGCACCTTGACCGCGACGAAGTGGACGCAGGCAGCGATCCCGCAGATCCAACGAGCGTGCCCAACAGCTGCCCTGCAGACCTGTCATCCGATGGACTTGTCGATGGTGCCGACTTGACCATGCTCCTTGCGGGCTGGGGCAAAGGCGGGCAGACCGACCTTTCTGGCGATGGCACCACCGACGGCACCGACCTTGCCGTGCTGCTCGCGAGTTGGGGCGGTTGCAGGTAACGGCTCAGGAACGCACGCATACCGAGGCGCCGGACCATCGATCCGATCAGGAAGCTAGCGAGCCGATCCGTCCTGAGGCAAGATCGCGGCAACGGCCGTGAGTTCAGCGGGCGCCGCGTCCTCATGGCCCATCAGTTCCGCTGTCCTTCGTGCGGACGGCAGCAGTCTGGAGTTGAAGGACCCCATCGCGTCGTTGTACGACTTGTTCGCACCGTCAAGCCCCTTCCTCACCCTCTCCAGGTGGTCAGCGAATGTTCGGAGCCGATCGAGAAGTTGTTTCGCTTCGTCGCCGATCTTGCGCGCGTTCTCGTTCAGTCGCTCTTGCGTCCACTGCATCGCGCAGGTGCGGAGCAGTGCGAGCAGCGTGGATGGTGTGGTGATGATGACCTTGTTGCGCAGCGATGAAGTGAAGAGGTCGCCATCCGTCTCGAGTGCGGCGTGAAGCGCACTCTCCACGGGGACGAACATGATCGTCAGGTCCTCCGCCGTCCCGTAATCATTCGCAAGTGCCTTCGGATACTGACGCTTCTCGAGTGCGCGCACATGCGACTTGACTGCCTGGACATGCGCCATGCGAGCCGCGGCGCGCTCCGCATCGGATTTCGTGGCATCGAGCGCATCCAAATAGGCGTTCATCGGAACTTTCGAGTCGAGAGGAATGAAGCGCTTTCCAGGCAGGTGGATGATGCAGTCGGGCCGCGCCATCACGCCCTCGTCATTCGTGATTCCCTGTTGAAGGACGTACGAAATGTGTTCCGCCATGCCCGCCATCTCGAGCACATTCTGCAGAGCCACTTCGCCCCATTGGCCGCGCTGGCGATTGTCTCGCATCGCACTCGACAGCGTCATCGCCGCAGCCGATGCACGCTGCTGCAGGTCAGCGATCTGCTTGAGCTGCTCACTCAATGCCTTGCTGTCACCCTCGCGCCTTTCCGCCAGATCCCTCACCAGCTGCGCGTTCGCGGTCAGTTGCTCCTTCAGTGGCAGGAGCGTCGCATCGATCGCCTTCTGCCGTGCCTCGAGATCCGCCTGCGACAGTTGGTGCTGTCCGTCGAACTGCGTCTTTGCAAATGTCAGCAGCTGCTGCGAAGTGCTCTTCAGCAGATCCGATCCGGTTGCCTTGAAGGTATCGATCAGCGTCGATCGCGCCTGTTCAAACGACTCTTTCAGATCCTTCAGGCTCCGCTCGCGCTCGGTGATGCGCTCCTGCAGCGCACGGCGTTCCTGTTCGGAGCGCGCAAGACCGCGGGCTGTTTCCTCTCCGCGGGCGCGTTCAGCCTTGGTCTCGGCAAGGGAGCGGTCGAGTTGCTCGAGCATTGCTGCACTCCGCGCGCTCTCCGCGGCGCTTGCCGACTTCAGCCATGCGTAGACCCCCGAAGCACCGACAAAGAGCCCCGCAACGCCGCCAAGGAGAAGAGCCCCAGTGTCCATGGCAGGAGTCTAGATCGCCGTTCGCTACCGCTCCATTGTGTCGAGGGTGTCCCATGTTCCGTCGAACGCCCACTCGTAGTTTCGCCAGCGATCGATCGATGAACGATTGATCGATCGGCGGACTTGCTCGTGACTGAGGGTCAGCACGGTGCGTCGGTTGGCCTCTGGCGTGAGCGTCGCTTCGTGCATCGGCAGCCCGAGCCGCGACAGCACCCGTTCCATGTGCTCACGCGGCGACTCCACGAGCGACTCGTAGCGAATCGCCTCGTGCGACAGACCGAGCACTTCAAGGGCACGCGGCGCAAGCGCACGCTCCGCCGCGATGACGCTGCGGATCGAATCGAGGGAGCGGGTCCAGCCGAACGCCCGCGGATGAAAGTTGCCAAGGAAAATGCTGATCGCCGTGTCACGCGCCGCCCGTTGCATGCGCAGGCACACCGCGCCGGGCAGGACCGCAGCGACCGCCGGGAGATGGCGCCAGGTCATGAGCGACTTGTCGAAAGTCCATGACGCACCGCTGCGCCGCGAGATCAACGTTCCCGCGAGGTAGCTCTCCCGAAGTCGGTGTGCGTCGCTGCGTTCAAGCTGATGGAGCCCCGCCGGCCACATGCCTCGCCCGAGAAGCTCGCCTCCAAGTGTCGCAATGCCCTCGTACTCCCCAATGCCGCAAATGGCTGGATGCCGATCGAGCATTTGCTCGAGCAGCGTCGTTCCGCTTCGAGGAGCGCCGACCACCAACAGCGCGCCTGGTTGCGGAGGGATGCTCGGTTCAAACCAGGGTCGCCCACGCTCGAGCAACGCCAACTGCGCCCGTGCATCCTCCAGCAGCCCTTCGACATCGAACACCGAGCCCGTCGACGCATGCAGGAACACAGCAAGTTCGAACGCCCGTCGATACTGCGCGTCGGCATCGAGCAGACGCACTGCGTCGAAGCCAGCGATTCGCCGCAGGTGAGCGGGTGCGTCGGAGCGCGCAAGTGACTCCAGGCGGTCGATCGTGCCGCCGCGGTCGGTGCGTGCAGTGATGCGTGCCGTGAAAATCGCAGCGCGGGAATCCTGCAGCCAATCGCCGCCGCGCGAGAGAAGATCCTCCAACTCCTCGCGGCGGTTTGATCGGTACAGCGCCTCAGCCAACGCGAACATCGCATCCAAAGCATTCGGCGCTCGCTGTTGAACCAGGGCCTGCAGCGCTGCGATCGCATCGGAGCTTCTGCCGAGCCGATGGTTGATGACCGCACGCAGGAGGGCGACATCGGGACCGCCTGCCCCGAGGCGAACAGCCTGATCGACCGCCTCATGAGCAGCCACTAGGCGCCCCATGCCAAATGCGCCGCGCGCCCGCGCAAACCAAGCGGCGGGGCTGCGGGGTGCCGACTCGGTCCAAGCCACCGCCAGCGGGAATGCCTGCGGAAAGTCATGCCGCGCGAGCAGGTCGTTGACTTGCGACGAATCGGGTGCTCGAGCCATGAATCGAGGGTAACAGTGTCACGAGGGCACCGATGGACTGGATCGTGGCGGAGGCCAGGTCTTGTGGGTTTGCGCCGCCGCCGCTGAGCCGCTGCCGAACCGCTGCTGATCACTGCGTGCTGCGCACCTGAGTGCGCGGCGCCTGTGTAGTCCGCCAACGCTCGACCGACCCGAGCGGCGCGTACCAGACCCAGTCAATGTCGTTCGTTGGCTGGTACGAAGCCTGCTCGTAATAGGGATTGCGCACGGGAAAGGTTGTCGGAAGTGGAGCGGAGGCACCGCCGATGGCCCATTCAAATCCATCGGATGCCAGAGGGTCGCCACGGTTGTCTCGACCATCGCACCCAACGGACCAAACACGATTCCCCTTGGCATCACTCACGAGCAAGATCGCTGAACCCGTCCAGGGATCGATCGGGATCGACGGCAGGTAACTGGGCACCAACTCATCGGCGGTTGCGGGCCATCTGCCAGTGTCGCGCAGGAATCGCAGCGCGGCGCAGGTCACAGCGACCGAATCACATTGCGCTCGGTCAACGGCGTAACCCGCCATCGCCCTCGAGAGGGACGGCATCAGAAGGCGAGGCAGGGTCCAGCGAAGGGGAGCATCTTGCACTTCGCTCTCGAACGCACGGTCCATCGTGCGCACCTTGAGATAGTCGGGAAGAGGGAGTTGACTTGCGTTCTCAGCTGCGACAAACAGCCGGTCGACAAACGCGTTCGTGGACTTCCGGTCTGCAAAGCTCCATGCTGCCATGGGTGCGGACAAGGCGCGAGGGAGTGCTGCCAGTACCTGCGCGGTCCCTCGCTCGGCGGACACGCCTTGTTTCGGTTCCATCATCGCGAGCATGTTGATGAGCACGCGCTCACTGTCCTTGTTCATCAAGAAGACGCCATCACCGTTACCGCTGTCGGTGAAGAGAGCCTGCAGAATGTCCTCCCACATGAGCCGCTCGCTAGTCGCGACGAACTTCTGCAGTTCATCGGGGACCGATTCGAACGCGGTCTGCAGTTCGGCGAGCTGGGACGTGTTGAGCAGTTCCGGCTTCCACTCAAGCGCCGCAGTCGTGTAGGTGCGTGCCATCGAACGAATGCCAAATCCGACCAAGTCACAAATCAACAGGCGCCCTTCCTGGGCGTGCTTGGATATCGCCAGCACAGTCTGCATGTCGGTGACGAAACGGGCCCCGTCGTCATGATCGACGGCACGAATGGCGTCGCAGCAGAGGATCCGCGCAGCGGCGCGCATCTGGGCGAGGTGTGGGAGTTCCAATGCAAGCATTGGCAGCACTTTGGAATAGTCCTCCGTCGCCGACGAGAAATCTGCCGATGGCTCTCCCAGGAGCTGCGCATTCAATGCGTCGCGAGGAGCCCCGACCGGGAATCCGAGTTTGGGAATGGCGCGAGCCGTGTGCAGCATGCGAATCCCCTCGTCATGGTTCTGCAGCCATTCGGCGACCTTCGGCCACTGCTCGTCGCCTGGCCACGGCATCGCATTGAGCGCTTCCCGCGCCTCGCTCGATGGTGCATTGAAGGCGAATTCGAGTTGCAAGAGCGCGCTTCGGTAGATCGGCCAAGCACACTCCTCTGGGCTGCTTGACTTGGGAAGTGTGCTTTGGAACACGGCGACGGTATCGGTGCGCCGCACGGGCTCCTGCGACAGGAGGTAGGCGGCGAAAGATGCGTAGGCGACGAACGCAAGGAGTGCGGCGACCGATGTCACGAGCGCCGCCTTGCCGATCACACGATCGAGCATGGTGCGCTTGGCGATTGCGCCAGCGCGCAGTGATGCTGCGGCGAGTTTCGGATCACCAAAGGCAGCCATGGCCGCATCGGGGGTGCGACCGGAAGCCAGTGCTTCACGGAAGTGCGAGAAAAGTTCGAGTTCCAAGTCCCTTTGCTCGCGTTTGCGAAGCCGCGTGAGACGGACAGTTCGCTCAATGAATGCTCGGAGATCCGCGGGAAAACCGTCCGTCATGCAATGGCTCCTTTCCAGTTGGAGTGTGGCAGCAACGCACCAATCCGAGTCACGCCGAGCGCCTCCATCGCAGCCGCCAGTTTCCGCCAGGTGCGCGAGTCTTCCGCAAGGCGCTTTCGTCCGCCGGAAGTGAGTCGGTAGTACTTGCGCGGCCTCGCGCCCGACTCATCCCACCGCGCCGTGATCAGCGACTTCGCCTCGAGGTTGTAGAGCATGGGATAGAGGGTGCTCTGGCCCATCGCGAGAACACCGTCCGTCCGCCGCTCGAGCGCCTCGATGATTTCGTAGCCGTACATCTCGCCGCGATCAAGCAGTTTCAGGACCGCAATAGGGCCGGCTCCCCTGATGAATTCGCCTTCAATGGACATGGTGTACCTCGATGGCCATACTATACGACACATAGTATGAGGTGGTTGCAAGGTTGATCGGGAAGCGGCCTTGGCGTAGTGTGCCCCCGCCGAATGCTCGTCGCCCAGGCTTACTCCTTTACGCAAAAGGCGCGGTTGGCGGTCACGCTGGCGTGGGTTGCGGGGTATGTCAACATCGTTTGCATCGTGGTGTGCGGGAAGGGAGTTTCGCATGTCACAGGCACCCTGAGCGCGTTCGGCAAGGACATCTCCGACAGCGATTGGGAACCGCTGATCGTGTCGGGATGGTTGTTGTGGTGGTTCTTTGCAGGCGCCTTTTCCTCGGGTGTAGCCACCGCGGTTGCTCGCGCGCGGAACTGGAAGTCTCCTTACGTGCTGCCCATCGCTGCCGAAGCAGTGGCGCTGCTGGGCTTTGCGATCACCATCTGGGTCTCTGAGGCACCGCAGATCGAGGCGGGCGTTGACCTCGAGGGGGCAGAACTCCTGGTGACTACGGCGTTTGCCTGCTTCGCCATGGGACTGCAGAACGCCACCGTGTCACGAATCTCCAGCGGCGTGGTTCGAACGACGCATGTGACGGGTGTTCTCACCGATCTCGGACTGGAGATCGTGAATGTCCTTCGCCCCAAGGCGCCGCGGCGTGTTGGCGGCGCTGAAACGCCGGCCGGATTGACGGTCAACGAGCGCGCGCTGCTGCTGACGCTGATTCTGGTGGGATTCGGCCTTGGTGCTGGATTGGGCGGTGTTCTGCTGGCTTGGTCGCTGCAACTTGTGATGCTGCCTCCCATCCTGTTCCTCTTCTGGCTCGTGTGGCTCGATCAATCGCAGCCCGTGGCCGATTTGGTGCGCGAGGAATCGTCGCTGCCCGGCGTTGCACCAGGTTTGGCCGATCTGCCGACAAGCATCGCGCTTTTCCGCCTGCGGTGTGCTGGTCGGCGTCGAGGCAGGCCGCATCGACTGCCCAACATGACTCACTGGGGCGAGTCCCTCGACTCCGCGGTTCAGGTCGCCGTGATTGACCTCTCTGAAGCGAAGGACATCGAGTTCGCCAGCGCTGAAGAACTCTGCTTGGTGGCCGAGCGCTTCGACAAGTCAGGGCGTTCGCTCGTTCTTGCTGGCGTCGCGCCGGGGCACTTCCCATCGCTTCATGCGGCGGGGCTCGATCGACTGTTGCCAATCGGCAGCGTTGCGCGCGATGTGCCCGAGGCTCTTGCGTTCGCACGCGCGCGCGCAGGGCCCACGCGTGGTGGCGTCATGGGCGACCGAACTGCCGTCCCAAGCGCCATCCGAAGCGCAACGGCGTAGCATCGCGAACTCCATGTTGCCATGGACACATGGCAGCATGTCAGCTGCCATCAACCAGCAGTGCAGGAGACCCACCCATGTTTCTTCGGATGATCTATGACGAGAAGTTGGCAGAAGCTGCATACTTGATCGGCTGTCAGCGCACGGGCGAGGCGATCGTGATCGACCCCGAGCGCGATGTGGACCGCTACGAACGGCTTGCAGCGGCGCATGGTCTGCGCATCGTTGCCGCTGCAGAGACGCACATCCATGCAGATTTCATCTCTGGTGGCCGCGAGCTCGCCGAGCGTGGCGCGAAGGTGTATGTCTCCGATGATGGCGATGCAGACTGGAAGTACCACTGGCTTGACAAGAAGAGCGGCGGCGGCGCGTATGCGCATCAGCTGCTCAAGGATGGCGACACATTCCGTATCGGAAACATCGAGTTTCGTGCCGTCCACACTCCTGGGCACACGCCCGAGCATTTGTGCTTCATGGTGACCGACCTTGGGGGTGGCGCCGACAAGCCGATGGGAGTGGCGACTGGCGACTTCGTCTTCGTCGGCGATCTTGGACGGCCAGACTTGCTGGAGTCCGCGGCGGGATTTGCCGGACAGGCGGATCCGTCGGCGCACCGTCTGTACGCAACGGTCCGCAAGTTCATGGAGTGGCCTGACTATCTGCAGGTTTGGCCGGCCCACGGCGCGGGAAGCGCCTGCGGCAAGGCGCTCGGAGCCGTTCCCACCACCACGGTGGGCTACGAGAAAATGTTCAACCCGTCGATCCTCGCTGCTCGAAGCGAGCAGGGGTTCGTGGATTACATCCTGGATGCGCAGCCTGAACCGCCGCTGTACTTCGCAAGGATGAAGCGCGACAACAAGATGGGCCCGCGCGTGCTCGGGGGCGTTCCAACGCCGCCGCGGTTGACTGCTGCGGACCTTCGTGGGATCGATGGCGCGCAAACGGCGATCATCGATACCCGTCCATGGGCTGCATTCCGCGGGGGTCATGTGCGTGGCGCACTTCACCTGCCGCTCAACAATTCGTTCAACACCGACGCGGGTTCGCTCATCGCTGAGGATGAGCCCATGCTGCTTGTTGTCGAGGGTGGGCGCGTCGATGAAGCGGTGCGCGACCTGATTCGGGTTGGGCTCGATCGGTTCGTCGGTTGGTTCGATCCAGCTGACCTCGTCGCGTATCAATCGGGAGGCGGCGCGTGGGCAACGATCGCCGAGAAGAGTGTGGCGGAGGCGCAGGTGTTGCTCGAGACCGAGCGACCGTTTGTGCTTGATGTGAGGCGCGCGAGCGAGTTCCGTGGAGGGCACATCGCCGGCGCGACCAACATGGCGCACACCCGCATGCTCGCACGACTGACCGAGATTCCCCGTGATCGCCCGATTCTGGTGAACTGCCAACTTGGTGGTCGGTCTGCACGCGCCTGTTCGTTGCTGGCGCGGCATGGGTTTTCCTGCATCAACCTCGCTGGCGGGATGAGCGCTTGGTCGAACGCGCGCGCGGCGGTCGAAGTCTGATGCCGACCAACCGTCGCTTGAACCACCTTCAGGCGGTGCAGCCTTGATCGGAGCATGGCTTGGTGCGGCGGCGGTGGGACTGTCCCTCGGGCTCCTCGGCTCGGGAGGCGCGATCCTCACCGTGCCGATCTTGGTGTACTTCGTTGGCCACGATGAAAAGAGCGCGATCGCCGAATCGCTGGCAATCGTCGGCGCCATCGCCTTGCTTGGCGCTGCGCGTGCGTTCCGCGCAAAGTCGGTCGATGTGCGCAGCGCGCTGCTCCTTGCGCTGCCGGGAATCCTCGGCACTGCGGTTGGAACGCGCGTGTCGATGTTGATCCCTGGCGCGGTGCAGTTGTCGATGCTCGCCCTGCTGATGGGTGTCGCCGCCGTCCTGATGTTCCGCGCGGGAGCACGACCGTCGCAACCGATCTCGTCTCCAGAACCGCACGCAGGTCCGCTGCGCACTTCGGTGTGGGTCGTGCTCGCGCAGGGCGTCGCGCTCGGACTTGTCACGGGCCTCGTCGGGGTCGGCGGCGGATTCCTGATCGTTCCGATGTTGGTCATCGTTCGCGGACTTCCCATGCACCGCGCGGTCGGGACAAGCTTGGCGGTCATCGCGATCAACTCGATGTCGGGCTTCCTGCAGGTCATGATGCTGCAGGGGTTTGATTCGGCCAGCGCAACTTCCAATGGCGTTGCCGCAGGTGGCGCCGTGGCGATCTTGGTGGTTGATTGGCACACGATCGCAGTTTTTGCAGCGATCGGCTGCGCCGGGAGCATCGCGGGGAACGCGCTCGGCGGACGAATCCCAGCCGCGGCACTCCGGCGGGCGTTCGCGGTGCTCCTGCTGCTGATGGCGGGGTTCATTCTTGTGCGTTCTGGACCGCGAATATGGAACCGACCCGCCCTGTCGGTCCTCCAATGGAGTGTGCGGACACCCCTACAGTGATCGCACTGCTTTCCTCGGACACGACAACTGGAAACAACATCATGACGACTGCCTCGCAAAATCCCCCAACTTCACAATCGCTCGGCAACGGTTCTGGCGGCGTTGCTGAAATCGCACCCTCGGAAGCCCAGCGCCGCCTTCAGCAGGCTCAATCGATCCTCGTCGATGTGCGCGAGCCCGACGAGCATGCGCGTGAGCGCATCGCGGGATCGCGGCTGATGTCCCTCTCGCGCTTCGACCGCGAGCAGGTGGCAACATGGATCAAGCCAGGCCAGAGTGTGATTCTGCACTGCAGAAGCGGTCGTCGTTCGGCAGATGCGTGCCGGATGGCCGCGTCGCTTGTCGATCGCGGCATCGCCGTCGTCAGTCTCGCTGGCGGCATCGAGGCATGGAAGGCGGCGAGCCTTCCCGTTTCCTGCGATGCACGGGCGCCGGGGATCAGCATCATGCGTCAGGTGCAACTCGTCATCGGCGCGTGCGTCCTCACGGGCTGCGCGTTGGCATGGTTCGTGGATCCGCGGTTCATCGCCGTGCCCGCGTTCTTTGGCGCGGGCCTTGCCTTTGCCGGAGCGACTGGTACTTGCGCGCTTGCGTCCGTGATTGGCTCGATGCCTTGGAACCGCATCGTTCCATCGGGCGGATCGTGCTGCGGCGGCGTTTCCAACAACAAAGGAGTTTGACATGTCGACAAGCGCACAGGCATTCTTTGAAACATGGCAGTCACGCATGCATGGGATGAAGGACGCGCCAGGTGGCGCGGACATCGGCAGGGGATTTGCAGGGATGTTCCAGGCACTCATGAAGGATGGAAGCGCGGCCGGCGGACTCGATGCGAAGCACAAGGAACTGATCGCGCTGGCGATCGGCGTCGCGTTGCGGTGCGAGGCGTGCATCTACTCCCATGTGGAGAAGTGCATCAAGGCTGGCGCAACGCCGCGTGAGGTGATGGATGCAGCGGGCGTGGCGGTCATGATGGGAGGCGGACCCGCGTACACGCAGATGCCCAAGGTGTCCGAGGCGCTGATCGCGCTGCATGCCCTGCCAACCGACGCGGCAAGCGTGAACTGATGGGCTCGCGCGCTGGCGGTCGGTCATGCCCGCACAGGCGGGCGTCCGCGGCGGCGCGCGGCGTGGGAGGGGCGCGAGTCATCGAGTTCGCGCACCGCACGCACGATCCGTTGGCGAAGGACCGCGGGCATGCGTTCGCTGCCGAATTGCCTGCATGCATCCTGCACGAGGTCGAGTTCGTGGAACACATGCCGACATCGCGCGCAGAACTCCGCCTGCGGTACAGCGAATCGTCGAGGTGAATCGCCGCGGTCCATCGACTCCATCTTCGCCCGCAGCAGGTCGATGCAGACTCGCTTGTCGAACGCTGGGGCAGGCGCGCGGCGCCGCGCGCCCGCTGCCGTCATCGCCCTTCGCAGCGCGAGACGACCGCGATGCAGTCGTGTCTTGACCGTGTTTGCCGCAATGCCGAGCGCCGCCGCGGTGTCGTCGACATCGAGTTCAAGCACTTCCTTCAGGATGATCGGCAGCCGAAGATGTTCAGGAAGGTCCGCAATGTGCGCCTGCACTGCATCCACTGCTTCCCGTCGAACCGCCTTCGCGTGCGGCGAATCCTCGTCAGACGCCACATCGAGCACCGTCGTTTCGCTCCACGGCATGAGATAGCTGGCGGTTCGTGTGCGCCGCACTCGTGACCGGTCGCGCGCCGCATGCAGTCGGCACGAGCGCACCGCGATCGCGTAGAGCCATGTCATCGGATCGGCATCGCCACGAAAGGTGTGCCACTTGCGAAACGCCTGGAGGAAGACATCCTGGATCATGTCGTCGGCGTCCGCGCCGTTCTTGCAGAGCCGCCTCGCCAGTCCATGCAGTGGACCACCCGCGCGGTCGACGAGCGCTCGAATCGCTGCGGACGCTTGCATGTCTGGGCGCGCGGCACCCGGCGAGTGCGATGGGGACAGCGACCTCGTGCCGCGTGCGGTCATCGCTGCAGGGTATTCATGGAGCGGGGACTGTCGCCTTCGGTCGGCGCTCGATTCGCTCTGCGCGAACGATCAGCAAACCTTGGTCGTTGCGGTCGGCGACCACCCCAGTGACTGCAACGGTGGCGAGCGGCTCTAGACCTTGAACGCCGCGCAGCCCAACGGGCAGCACCTTTCCCGCCGCATCCACGATCTCGATCGAGGCCGTTCCTGCCTTCAGGCTTGCACGATCTTCGCAGCAGTAGTCCCAAGGGGTTGCGCAGTGATCGGGGTCCCCGCCGTCCGCACACGATGGCACCGCAGGATCCACGATGGTGAACACGGCTCGGTCGACGACGAATGGCTCGACACTGCCACCGATTCGGCCGACGATCGTCACGCGTTCACCCGTTCGTGCCTGCGCTTTCACGGTCGTGACGGTTGGCCCATTGGCCGAACCATTCGTGACGAATCCCGCTGGCAGGGCAGATGCCGTGGGGGAAGCGGTCGGATTCTCCGAGCACCCCACGAGTGCGGCGGCGAGCAGGAGGCAGAGTGCGGGGCAGATTCGCATGGTGCGCGTTGGAGCCGAAGTGTTCATGGTGTCTCCGTTGGATGAGGATGAGGGGGGGTCAATCGGACTTGAGTGCGGAAGGAAGGGGAGTGGACAGGCAGCGAACCGCGGGCGCGATGGCGCCGACGATCCCAACCACGATTCCAGAGAGGATGCCGAGGGCGATGACCCGGTCGTCGATGCGGATGCCGAACACGCCCATCGAGAATCGGACCGCGATGCCGTCGACGAAGAGCATCGCAATGACAACGGCAACGAGCGCGCCGGACAGCGATGCGATGAGCGACTCCTGCATCATGCTGATGACGACGGCTGCGCGGCTGAAGCCGAGTACTTGAAGCATCGCCAGTTCACGGATACGCGTCGCGAAGGCTGCGTACAGCGTGTTCAGTCCGCCGATGAGTGCGCCCGCAGCCACCAGCGCGGCGCTGACCAGCACAAGGATGCGAACGGGTCGGTAGAACGCACTCTGTGCTGCGTAGTACGCGGGCTCGTGGATGGCGCTCAGTTCAAGGTCGATGCGGCGTTGCGCAAACAGGTCGATGTCCGACGGTGACGCACCAGGCGCGAGTCCGACGATCACCCCTGAAACGGTCTCCCGCTTCGTGAGCACCAGCAGATCGTCAATCGGCATCCAGATCTCGCCATCGAGAACTGTTCCTGGCGCCTGAAAGAGACCGACGATCCGCATGGATCGACCGTCGACGGTGATGGCAGGTGGGCGTGCATCGCGCCGTGATGGCTCGCGCTCCTCGAGCGCGCCGCTGACTGCCGTGGGATCGAGGCCCGCCGCGCGCGCAGCACTCGCGCCGATGATCACTTCATTGCTTCCCGAATCGGGTGCGCGCCCCGCCGACAGTCGAACCTGCGGGTGAAGCAGGAATGCCATCGGCGTGATGCCTCGAATGATCCCCGTTCGGCTCTCCGCCTCCGCGTCGGCATCGTTCGCGGTTGCTTCACCGAGCGGAAGCGCAACATGGATCTCGGGGCTCGCCAACAGCCGACCATCCCACGATCCGACGCCAGCCGCGCTCGCGCCCACGGACTCCGCCACGGACCGCGGAATCTCGCTGCGCTCGAGGCTCTCTTCGCTGCCCGCGCCGAGCAGCAGCACATTGCGCTCATGCCCGCTTGCCTGCAGCGCCTGATCCATTCCCTGCGCAAACCCAGCGCCCGCCATCAGGAGAAGGGCCACGAGCAGCGCGCCACCCACCGACAGCGCAAGCCGCGGCGGACTTCGTCCGAGGTTGCGCGTCGCATAGTGAAGTGGGATGAGTTTCATCACGCGAACCTCAGGTGCTGCGAAGACCCACGACGATTTCTCGGCGCGCCGCAGTCCATGCGGGAAGTGCGCCCGCCAGCAGCCCGAGCAGCGATGCAAGGAGGACGCCGAGCGCCGTGGCAGTCGGATCGGGCAGCACATCGATGGAAACACCTTCCATGCCGAAGGTGATTGTGGCGGTCTTGAGGACGATCCAGGCGAGGAGCGCACCACACGCGCCGCCACCGAGACCGAGCAGCAGTGCCTCCAACCCCACGAGCGCACCGATGCCGCAGTCCGTCCACCCGAGTGTGCGAAGGATGGCGTGATCGCGCACGCGCGCACGAACAGCCAGCGCGATGGCATTCGCGATGAGCGCGAAGACGGCCGCAAGGCTTGCCCAGCCGACGACGCTTGCGAACTGCACGATATGAACCACATCGCGCGCAGCCTTGGCGATGAACGCGCTCTCGGGCTTCGTCGACGTCGGGAACTGGTCCGTTGCGAACCGCTCATCGATAGCCGCAGCAACGCTCTGAAGCTGCGCGGGGCTTTCCACTTCCACCTCGAACTGCGTCACGATGCCGCCTGTCCCGCCGCGCGTCGCAGTTTCCTGCAGGAATCCGAGATGCGCGTATGCGCAGTTGCGGTCCTGCGGATCGTCGCTCTCGAAGGTGCCTGCGACCCATGCGCGGACACCTGCGGCATCGAAACGGTCGCCTGCGCGCAGCCTGCGGCGTTCAGCGAGTCCCGAACCCACCACGACCGCATCGCTCCGCGAGCGCCAGTCAGCGAGGCTTCCGCTCGTCCACTGCACATCGCGCAGCCGAGCGATGAGCGCGTCCTCATCCGGGAAGCCACGGAAGGTCACGACATCCAGCGACGCACGGCAGTTGTTCACGATGATCTTCACGGGGACGGCCGCGCGGACCCCCGCGATGCCCTCGATCGTTCGCGCGTACGATTGCGGAAGCTGGCTGGCGAATGGGCAGAAGCGGTTGAGCCGATAGACGATCAGCCGCGTGTCGCCAGCCCCAGCGGTCGTGGCCCGATGAACGCCGTCGCGCATGCTTTCGACGAAGGTGAACAGGAAGGTCGCCACGGCAATGCCCGTGAGCGTCAGTCCGGTGCGCATCGGTCGGCGCACCATGCCGCGCAAGGCGAACAAGAATGCAGCGCGGGAGGCGTTCATGGCTGCGCTGCCTGGAAGTTCGCGTCGACGATCTTCCCCTTTTCGAGCAGCACCGTGCGATCGGCGCGTGCAGCGGTCGCGGGGTCATGCGTCACCATCACGATCGTCTGTCCGCGTTCACAGTTCAATCGTGCCAGCAGATCCATCACCTGCGCCGCGTTGGCGCGGTCAAGGTCGCCCGTCGGCTCGTCCGCGAGCAGCACGCTCGGGCGCGTCACGATCGCGCGCGCGATGGCCACGCGCTGCTCCTGACCACCCGACAATTGGCGCGGCGCATGCGAATGACGGTCGGCCAGTCCAACCATCTCAAGCGCTTCGCTGACTCGCGCATGCCGTTCGCGGGCGTTGATGGGATGCAGCAGCAGCGGCAACTCGACATTCTCGTAGGCCGTCAGCACGGGAACGAGGTTGTACAGCTGGAAGATGTAGCCAACCTGTCGACTGCGCCATTGCGCAAGTGCGCTGCGAGAAAGGCGAGCGATGTCCGTCCCGTCCACGCGGATCGAACCAGCGGTTGGCTGGTCGATTCCTGCGAGCAAGTTGAGCAGCGTCGTCTTGCCGCTGCCCGATGGCCCCATGAGCGCGACGAAGCTCCCCGCCGCGATGTCGAGGTCGACTTCAAGCAGCGTGTGGATGATCTCGGCGCCGCGCCGATAGTCCCGACACAGCTGTCGACATTCAATGGACGCCATGCGCGCCTCCCTTCGTGTCACGCCACGCCTCACGCGGCACCACGCGGCTCCCCGCGGGCGGAGCCGTGCGTGGATCGGCCACCGCCAGATCGCCCGCGCGGATTCCCCGGCGAATCTCAGTCCATCCCGCATCGACCGCGCCCTTCTCCACGGTGCGGGAATGCAAGGTCGAACCACCGCGCGGCGTGGTGAGAACGACGAGGACTTCATCCTGATCCGCTCGGCGCTGAACGCATCCGCTGGGAACCCACAGCGAAACCTTCTCGCCGTCTCCCGTCGAATCAGCCTTCGTACTTCCCTTTGGCATGATCCGCACGCGCGTCAGCATGTCGGGCTTCAGCGCGGAAGACGGATCGATGATTCGCACCTTCGCCTGCACCGTGTTCTTCGCAATGTCCGCCTGATGCACGATGCGGATCACTTCGCCCACCATCGTCTTCCCCGGCAGAACATCCGCACTGATCTCCGCACGATCTCCCACTGCCACGCGACCCGCATCCGCAAGTGGAATGTCCGCTCGGATCTGAAGAGAGGTGGGGTCATACAACTCAAACAGCGGCTTCGCATCCTGCATGTCCGAGACGGCCATGCCGGGCACCACCGTTCGCACCATCACGACTCCGTCGGCCGGCGCGCGAACCTTGGTTCGCTCGCGGGCGAGGACTCGCTGCGCAGCGTCTGCTTCACGCGCAGACAAGGCGGCGCGCAGCGCATCCGCGCGCAGCGACAGTCGCGCCACTTCGCCCGCACTCGCCGCGCCCGCCGCCACCATCTTGGACTTTCGAGCATGCTCGTCCTCTGTCTCCCGCAGCATGGCGAGCGCGGCGGCAACCTCCGCCTCCGCCCGCCGCACATCAATCTGATGCTGTTCGTCGACGAGTTCCACCAACACATCGCCTGCACGCACGCGTTCACCTTCGAGCGCGCGCACCGATCGCACGATGCCGGGCGTGAGTGTCGGCACCAAGATGGGGAACGGCGATGGTTCGATCCAACCAGGCGCTTGGACGGCTGCGCCCTCGCGCATTTCGTCCGATGAAACCGCCTCGCCGACCGCCGCAGTCGTCGTGTTCACCGCGCGGGTGCGCGCGGCCACGGGAACGACATCCACGACGGCAGCCGGCACGAGGGAGTCCCACGCCGTCCAGAGCAGCGTGCCCGCCGCAACGGCGACGATCGTGATTGGAATCGCGGCGCGTGTGATCCAGCGCGAAGGCGGTCGTGGTATCGCGTTGCTCGTGATCATTCGATCTCCTCCAGTGCCGTGAATTCGAGGCTCATCGACGACGATGAAGCCGACATCGATCCTGACTGACTTGGTGCCATCGTGCCTCCACCCATGACAGGCAGCCGCCCGCCGGCGAGCGCGCGCTCGAACGACAACGCGGCCAGCGCGCGGCTGCGTTCGGCCTGCACCAACTGCAGAAGGATGTGATTCTCCTGATGTTCGGCGCGCCAAAGGTCGATGGGCGCGCGTTCGCCAGCATCCACGGATGACGCCAAGAGCGATCGAAGGGCACTGAACGCGGCCAGCGTGCGGTCTCGCAGGATGGAAGCGTGGTGGTCCGCAGCACGCACCTCCATGGCGGCGCGGCGCGCATCGATCACGGCCCGCTGTCGAAGGCGGTCGGCGTCGATCCGAGCGATCGCCGCATCGGTCTCGGCAGCTGCGACGAGGAATCGTCCATCATTGAACAGGGGAAGGCGTGACTCCAAGGCGAACATCACCGCACTGTCGTCTTCCATGTCGCGCTCGTACCCGCCGCCGAGCATCAGTGACGGCAGGCGACCGGTGGCCGCGAGTGCCGCGCGAGCGTCCGCACCGTCGGCGCGCGCCAGCGCAGCGCGCACATCGAAACGGCGCGTGTCCACGAGTCGTGCCACTTCCGCATCGTCCGCTGGATCGGGAACGACGGGCATGGCGCACTCGCCGACCGCCGACGCAGTATCGCGAGCCAGAAGGCACCACTGCAGGTGATGATCGCCGCGCCCGATCGCCTCGAGCAGGCGGGTCATCGTCTCGACTCGAGCCACTTCCGCGCTCATCACGCGATTGGAAGCTTCGGCGGCGTTCATCCGAGCGCGGAGCATCGCCGATGTGGTGGACTGCCCTGTTGCGAGTGCCGCCTCCTCGGCCGCCAGCACGCGCCGTGCCACCTCTTCATCGCGGCGAGCCAGTGCCGCCTGCTCGCTGACCGCTGCTGCATCGATGTATGCAGCGCGCGTTTCCACAATGGTCGCCATCACCATCGTCGCGGACTCGAGCAGCACCGAACGCAGCTGGGCGTCCGCCTCGCCGACGATGGCATCGCGTTTCCAGAGCCAGTCGATCTGCCCGCCGATCATCGCCAGCACCGGAACAACGCCCATGGACAGCGGTGCTCCAACAGCCGCGCTGAGGGTCGGGTTTGGCGGCAACTGCGCATCGGAGAAGAGCGCCGTGCGGCGATCTGACTCCAACAGCGCTCTTCGAAGCATCCGGTTCTCGTTCAGCGCACAGCGCACGGCGACATCCGCCGAGAGTGGCGACACGCCATCCCAGATTTCCTTTGGATCGACCCCGCCGTCGGCGAGCACGGCGTTCAACTGCTCTTGCGGCAGTGGAACGCGAGCCGCGAGTTCAGGCGCCACATCCTGGAGCGTGGACGGCGGCGTCTGCGCGCATCCCGTGATGACTGTGATGACTACCGCGGCCATGAGACAGCGGACAGGACGAGAGGAACCGGATGGTGGATTCAAAGTGATCTCCAAGAAACGAGGTCATGCGAAAGCCCCACGGCACGAACCGTGGACAGCTCGAGGCATGATTCGTTTCAGATCACCAGCACAGAATGCAGTGTCAGTGCGTCACGACCACTTGGTCGCGGCGGTGGTCCTGTTTCCCACCGGGGTGAGCGGGCGTCCGCAGGTTGGGACGCGCTGCTCATCGTCAGCAACGCTGGCAAAGGACTGTCTGCCACGAGCGTGTGGACATCCGTCCAAGAAGGTCCCGACAGATTGGTCGCCACTCGCTTGCAGCAATCGCCGCCGCAGTCATGATGCGGCGATGGATCGTCATTTCCGGTGCAGCAGCCAAACTGCGTTCCTTCCGACGCGTCCGACGCCTGCTCGCAGCACGATTTGGCGCAGCACGAGACCGCGGACGATGTCTTCGAGGCGAATGCTGTAGCGAGCGCGCCCACCTGACAGCAGCACAGGGGCATTGCCGCTGCGAGGAAAGTCAGGAGCAGTTGTCGGATCGCCGACTGCATCGGCATGGAAGGTAAGCCAAATTCAGGTCGAGTGCAACGACCTGAACAGAAAATGAACAATATGCGAATGCGGCGATCACAAAGCGGGTACATAGTGTCCATCGAAGGAGTCGGGGGAATTGGGGCAGTGCCGCTATCCCTTCACCCCTATTGGAACTCCCCATGACCTCTTTCAATCTTCAGAGAAGTGCGTGCGTCGCCTTGAGTTTGTCTGCACTGATCGCTGCAACTGCGCAGGGCGCGGTTGTGACTCAGTGGAACTTCGATTCGAGCAGCGCCAATGCATCCACCGGCGAGGGCACAGCGAGCCTCATCGGAGGTACGACTGCAACCTTCGCTACGGGCTCTGGTGGAACCGGGTTTGGCTGGAACACATCCACCTACAAGGCGCAAGGCACGGGCTCCGGAGAGGCGGGCGTTCAGTTCCTCGCGTCCACGGCGCAGGGCTCTGGATATGAAGCCATCAGTTTGACATTTGACCATCGCTCCTCTGGAACGAACTCACGGTGGGCTCAGGTGGACTACACCCTCGATGGTGGAGCAACTTGGGTGACCAACTTCTGGAACAACAACGGCGGACTGAGCCCGCACGACACCTTCTACTCGTTCACGGTTGACTTCTCGTCCGTCAGCGGGGCCAACAACAACGCCGGCTTTGGCGTGCGAGTCGTGTCGATCTTTTCGCCACTGGCGTTCAATCAGAACGCCACCCTCTCGTATGGAGCCAATGAGGCTTACATGCGGGCGAATTCCGGTGCCACGTATGCGCCCATCCCAAGCACCAGCACCAGCTCGAGCAACTATGGCGCAAGCGGCACTTGGCGCTTTGACAATGTCACCGTGAATGGCACAGCGATTCCCGCTCCAGGAGCGATCGCGCTGCTTGGACTCGCAGGACTTGCGACGCGTCGTACGCGCTGACGCGAGCGTCGCTGCATTTCGCAGATGAAAGGCCCCTCGGCGCGCGCGCCGAGGGGCTTTCTTTCGTCACTGTCGTTGATCTTCGACGCGCTTTGCGCCTGCCGAGCGAGGCTGGTGCGGTCAGCGCCGATGCCGACGACGACCCAACAAGCCGGCCGCTCCCCCCGATCACGAGTTTCGAGTGAATCGACCCGAAAATCAGCCTGCGCAAGCGCGAGCGAGGGCCAGGGAGCACATGGACAGCACTCCAGCTTCGATCGCGTCGTCGTTGAAGTCGAACCGCGGCGAATGCAGCGGATGGAGCGGCGCATCGGCGCGCCCCGTGCCAAGCACGAAGAAGCAGGCGGGAACGCGCTGCCCGTAATAGCTGAAGTCCTCGGCGCCCATGACGGGCGCAGGGAACTCTTCCACGCACTCGCTGCCGTGCACAGCGGTCAGTTGGCTGCGCACCGATGCAGTCAGCGCGGGATCATTCCGCGTCACTGGGTAGCCAGAGGAAAACGAGACATCGGCGGTACAGCCGTACGCCTTCGCAGTCAGCGACCCAACCGCGGTGATGCGCTCCTGCAGCGCGGCGCGCATCGGCTCCGTCAGTGCCCGCATCGTGCCGACGAGGGCAACTTGATCGGGGATCACATTCCCAATCTCGCCGCCGCGAATCACGCAAATGCTCACCACGGCTGCATCGAGCGGATCGACCGTGCGCGACACGATCTGCTGAAGCGCAACAACGATGGCGCTCGCGGCGAGCACGCTATCGCGACCCGTGTGCGGCAGCGCGGCGTGCGATCCCGTGCCGCGGACCGTGATGCGAATCTCGTCCGCGCTGGCCATGATCGGTCCCGCTCGAAGCGCCACACGCCCCGTCGGAAGCCACGGCCAGCAGTGCAGCCCGACGATGTGGTCGACGCTCGGTCCGAGCAGCGTTCCATCGAGAACGCCATCGGCAACCATGCGTCGACCACCGCCACCGTTCTCTTCGGCGGGCTGGAACACGAACGCCACTGGACGCGGCAGGGGAGTTTCGCGACCAAGGCGCGAGAGCACGCGGGCCGCGCCAAGCAGGATCGTGGTGTGCCCGTCATGCCCGCACGCATGCATCACTCCCGGCGAGGTGCTCGTCCACGGCGCCCCCGTCTCTTCGGCAATGGGCAGCGCATCCATGTCCGCGCGCAGCGCCACCGCCTGCGCCGCGGCACCAGGCAGCGATCCAAGAATCCCCGTTCCTCCAGCCAGTCCCGCGCGAAAGGGAATCTTGGCAGCGGTCAGTTCCCGCTCGACCACCCCGCTCGTGCGGACTTCGGTGTACGCAATCTCGGGGTGCGCGTGCAGATCGCGGCGCAGCGCAACAAGCGACGGCAGTTCCTCCGCGATGAGTTCCCGCACGCGTGCGCTCCACGGCATGGGGCGGATGCTAGTGCGCTCAGCCGCGGGCTACGCTTCGGACAGCCAGCGCGCTGGCTCGCGAGGAGCAGTCGTGTCGCAGTACCCGATCATCATCTTGTTCGACGGCGGCTGCGTTCTCTGCAGCGGATTCGCCAGATTCCTGATCGCACGGGATCGGCGCGGCGCGTTCCGCCTCTTGCCTCTGCAGTCCGCGGACGCAGCGCGCGAGTGCGCGAGGATCGGTCGACCCGTGAACCCACCGTCGCCGCCAGACAGCATCATCGTCCTCGTCGGCGATCGCGCGCTCGAACAGTCCGATGCCATCCTCGCCATCGCAGCAGCGATGCCGCCGCCGTGGTCGCTCCTGCGTGCGCTTCGGGTGATCCCACGCCGTCTTCGGGACGCGCTCTATCGGTTCATCGCGCGGGTTCGGCCGCGGCATCGATGACCGGCGAGACCCGCGATGCCGAGCACAGGGTCAAGACTTGACGCGTTGAGACCAAATCACAATGATCGGCGTGAACAACAGTGTGGGAGCGATCCAAACCACCCATGCGGGTTCGACACGGACATTCACCACAAGGGCTGCAGTGACAACAGCTGTGGTCGCCCCCAGCATGCACGCCATGTGATGCGCAGTGCGCGCGGGGCCCTTGGCAGGATGGCGAAGCCGACGGAGGTCAATCGCCGCCACCATCCCCCCGATCGAGCCAAACAAGATCAACACAATTCCCCCAGTTGCACCCCGAAGCAGCGCCCACCCTCCCCAGATCAGCATGATCGCCGCGGCAGCAATCATGAGGAACGCCGCGGCACGGTCAAGCCAAGCGCACGGTCGTCGCAGGCGGACAGCCTCGCGCCAACCCGCAAAGGCGAGATAGCCGCTCAGCACCGCCACCAGCAACAGCAGCACCAGCACTCGTTCGCCGATCAATGCAAGCGCAATGGCAGTCGCGCACAAGCCGATCATCCCCCATACAAACGCGCGCCCCGCCACCACATGCGCACGGTGCGGCAAACCCAGCGCCTTCACTGACGCGGCAAGGACACCCGACACAAGACACAGGGAACCTGCGGCGATGTGCGTGACTGTGAGCGTGGTTTGGAGCGCGCTGTCGATCGGCCGACTCCCTACGGGCGCGATGAGATTATCCACCGAACGCCACTTGGTCGCGGTCGAAGAGCGCCGCGATGGGCGCTCTCGCGATATAACGCGCTGCCAGTCAAGTGTCCATGCGCTCCCCCGAACCGCAACTTCGCATCGCGTTCCTCTGCACAGGGAATTCGTGCCGCAGCCAGATGGCGGAGGGTTGGGCGCGTGCGCTTCGGGGCAGTTGGATCGATGCATGGTCCGCTGGCACCCGTCCGCAGGGGCTGAACCGATTGGCTGTCCGCGCGATGCAGGAGGCGGGAGTCGATATCTCGATGCACTCGTCGAAGCGGATGGAGGATGTGCCAGAGCCGATCGACTTGGTCGTCACGGTGTGCGATGCGGCGCGGGAGTCGTGTCCAGTTGCGGTGGGCTTGCCGAGCATTCATGCGAGATTCGATGATCCGCCGCACCTCGCGCGCGGAGCGCGCACGGATGACGAGGCGATGCCGCACTACCGACGAGTGCGCGACGAGATTCGCGCGTTCGTCGAGTCGATGCCGTCGGATGGTTCGCGCGCTGTCATGATGGAATGGGCGGGACGCGCACTGACAGTCGTTGAAAGGAGATCATGAAGCATGCGGTCACGATTGGTTGCTGAGTTTCTCGGGACTTTCTTCCTCGTGTTCGCAGGCACCGGGGCGGTGGTGGTGAATGCGCAGACCGATGGCGCCGTGACGCATGTAGGAGTCGCGCTGACCTTTGGCTTGGTTGTGATGTCGATGATCTTTGCGCTCGGCGATGTGTCCGGGGCGCATCTGAATCCAGCGGTGTCGATCGGCTTCTGGGTGGCAGGTCGCATGCCCGCGCGCGAACTGGTTCTGTACGCGGTGGCGCAAGTGGGTGGGGCGCTCGCGGCATCGGGGGTGCTGC
This sequence comes from Planctomycetia bacterium, assembly GCA_005799495.1. Taxonomy (GTDB): domain Bacteria; phylum Planctomycetota; class Phycisphaerae; order Phycisphaerales; family SM1A02; genus F1-60-MAGs104. The sequence goes on along the minus strand of SYGP01000019.1, from coordinate 520 downwards.
GGGGGCTGTTTCCCGAGAGCCCAACGCTCGGGGAAACGCTGCCATCGGGTGCGCTTGGGCAGTCGTTGGTGCTTGAGGCGTTCCTGACCATGATGCTGATGCTGGTGATCCTCGCGGTTTCGAGCGGGTCGCGCGAAAAGGGAGTGCTGGCTGGTATTGCCATTGGAGGCGTTGTGGGGCTCGAGGCGCTATTCGCAGGACCGATTAGCGGGGCGTCGATGAACCCTGCTCGATCGCTTGGACCCGCGTTGGTGGGAGGGCAGTCGATGCACCTTTGGGTGTATCTCCTTGGCCCAATTGCAGGTGCGATCGCTGCAGTGATGGCGTTTCGGTTGTTACGACCGAGTGGCGCGGCGGGTCTGGCTTGATTGCTGGTGTTCGCCGCAAGGCGTGGCATCACCACGGCTCACTCAGTTGCCTGCGGACTGAACCAGGCGCAGTCGCCCTTCTCGCTCTGCATCACGAGCATCGGCTCTGAGCCGCTCGCCGTGATGCGTGAAGAGCGCACAGCATCGAGCAT
>SYGP01000018.1 GCA_005799495.1 Planctomycetia bacterium | reverse complement strand
GCGCTGCATCACCTGCAGGTCATGTCCACGCGGCGCTGAGCGGGATCAGATTGTGTTTGTGGTAGGTGATTTCGGATCGCGGCGTTGCTGCGGTCCAAGCCGCTGGCTTGGCGGGCACGCGGAATGGAGCGGGTCCGTTCAACGCCCATGATCAGCGGCGAGGAGCCGCCGTTGTTCTCAAGCGAGAGCTCGCCAGAGAACTTCATCGTTCCGCCGTCGCTCAGTCACCAACGACGAGTGCCTCTTGTTTGGCTGCCGCAGTCGCGCGCGCCGCCGCCGCGTGCACCCGCGCCACGCGTTCCGCCCGCTGAGGAACGATGTCCCACACAAGGCCGACCAAAGTGAGCGCGCGAATCTCGAGGTAGGTGATGTCGAGCTCCCACCAGCGATGACGCACCGTGCAACACGCGGGATCGGCGTGATGGTTGTTGTGCCACCCTTCGCCGCAGGCAAAGAGTGCAACCAGCCAGTTGTTGCGGCTGTTCTCTTCGGTGTTGTGATTTCGGTAGCCGAAGATGTGGGTCAAACTGTTCACGCTCCATGTGATGTGCCAAACGAGCACCGTCCGCAGCAATACGCCCCACACGACGATGCCCGCCGCGAAGCACGCCGCGCCCACGGCATCGGTCCAGAAGAGCGCGACAGCAAAGGCCACTCCGCCAAACATCAGAACTTGAACGGCGTAGAACCACAACGGACTCCACGAACGCTTCTCGATCCACATGTAAAAGGGATCACTCAGCACATCGCGCGCGTAGCGCTCGTAGCTCCCGCCCTGATGCAGCTCGCGATTGCGAATGAGGAGCCACCAGAGATGACCCCAAAGGAACGTGACCATCGGCGTGTGCGGATCCTCGCGCTCGTCGCTGTGCGCATGGTGCATGCGGTGCGTCGCAATCCACCGCGCGGGGGAATCCTCGAGGCAGCAGAGCGCTCCAACAACAAGCACATGCTCGAACCAGCGCGGTGTGCTGAAACTTCGGTGCGCGAGCAATCGGTGGTAGCCGAGCGTGATGGTCTGTCCGAAGACATGCACGCCCACGAGACAGGCGATGACCGCGGTCCACGAGAAGAAGGCGGGGATGAGTACCGCGAGTGTGAGCGCATGGACCGCTACAATCGGGACGAAGTAGCGGAGCAGGAGTTGCCTCGGCTGAGTGCTCTCGGGACGTTCGAGGGAGACTTGTTTGTGTGTCAATGGCGTTGGTTGGGGCAGGCAAAGGGGTGCTGTGGACCGCCGATGCTTTCGCTCAGCGCGACAATGACCTGTCCCAACTGTAGCAGCGATGGTTGATGCTGGGTAGCCCCCCGCTTGCCGGACGGTACCGCAGCGCAGGCGAGTGCACCGAGCAGGACCACTCGCCCCCCGAGCGGCTGAGCGCGAGCGGGGGGTGGCGCGAGATCCAAAGTTCAGCGCGCGAGGCGACGGTCGGGGCGGATCACCGCGCCAAGCGTGCGTTGACCCTTGCGCAGCTCGACGATCCATACATCCTTCTCTGGGATCGGACCGTTGGCGAACGAAATCGTGCCGCTGACGCCCGGGTATCCGCGGATCGATGCCAGTTCCGCGGTCGTCGTGGCGGGGGAGCCAGGGGCCTTGAGATCCCATGTCAACGGCGCGCGCGCATGCGCGAATCGCACCAGCATCGCTGCGTCGTAGCCGAGCGCGGAGAAGCTGGTTGGTGCTTCACCGTAGGCGGCCACATAGTCCTGCGCGAATTGGTGTGCCGCCTCCGTTGCGCCCTTGCCGAACCAAGCGTGTGCGCAGAACGCCACTCCGTCGGTGGCACCGTCCAGGAGCGTGTCGAGACCGCTAAAGTCGAGTCCGTCGCCGCCCATGCATCGCACGCCGGGCAGCGCGGCACGCACCACTGGAAGGACCGATGGAACGAGATCGGGTTCAAGCGCGAGGAACACGGCGTCGACGCCCCGCGCTCCCGCCGACTCGAGCTGCTGCCGCAGTTGCTCGCCCCGCGCGCTGACCGTCAGCGTGACGGTGCCGCCCATCGCCGACACTGCCTTCTCGACGAAGCCGCCAATCGTGCGCGTGTAGTCGTACTGAGGATCGATCACCACGATCACGCGCTTGCCCCATCGCTCGACCATGTACTGCGCTGCCGCCACCGCTTGGGCATCGTCGGTGAAGCAGGCGAGGAATGTGCTTGCCGGCCACTGCCCGAGTTCGGGAAGGCGTGGATCAGTGGCACCGACCACGACGAATGGCGCGGCGCACTCGGGTTCCGCTGCATTGGCTGACAGGAAGGCACGCATGCCGGCCACGGCGATGTCCGAATCGGTAAAGCCGAGCCCGATGGATGCGCCTTCGCTGCGCAGTCGTTCGCCGACGATCGCTGCGGTCGATGCGCTCGAGCGCGAGTCCGCGCGATCGACCCGCGCCGACTTCCACCGCTCGAACACGCGAGCTGCACCGTGGTTCGTCGCCGTGGTCCAAGCCGCGCCGATGCTGCGGCTTGCTGGATCGTTGGGCGCCCAGGCGATCTGCTGCTCCATGATCCACGCAGGTGGATTGCGCGGCTGTAGCGCGAGCTGCGCACCCTTCCAAGCCGGCGTGCCGAGCGCTGCCTGCGAACCGGTCTCGTCGAAGATCACGGCGATGCGTTCGGTGCGTTCACAGTTGACGAGCAGGGCGAGCGCGCACACGGCAAGGCAAATGCGGGGGGTCATCCATCGAGTGTAGATCGATGCCGCGGCGGGGTAGGGGTTAGCGGCGTGGGCGTGTGAACGGCACGGCTCTGCGGCGGCGCGTCAGCGCCGTCCGCTGATGCTGTTGTTAGACCGCATCGTCTCTGCTCACCGACCACCAGATCGCATCCAGGTGAACTCTCGCAATGCCCCGGGACCTGGCCTCACTGGCGGCGGCGTCCTGAAACATGGCACTCAACTCGGGAGTAAGGTTTCTTACGCCCGGCCACGAGGGCAATGCTCCACGACCAGCAGCACGCTTCAAGTGTCGCGCGGTGATCGAGTCGAGCGGAAGCTCCAAGCGCGCCTCGTTCCCGCCAAGACCATAGGCCGCGTCGAGGTATGTGGTGTAGAGACAGTCGCGGAGGAAGATGTTGAGCACTTTCCGGGCAAGCCCCCAACGCCTCGCACCTCGCGGCAGCGAAGCACGAAGCGCTTCAGTGGCGCGGTCCAGGCCGACGATGAAGAACCCGTTCCCGGTTCGCCCAAAGGCTCCAAGGTCCAGCTCTCTCAAGAACCTGCGCGAGGCGTCAACCACGCCGGCATTGCCGCGACCTCGGACAGTCGAGGCGCCAACGGCGATCCGAGCCACTCGGCTCTGGAATGCCGCGAGCAGTTCGGAATCCGCCATGTGTCGAATGTTCTCCTGCGGTCTGACGCCTTGAGCTATGCCGCATGCACGTGCGGCCGGGGGCGACAGCCCTCGCGGTAATCGTAACGCCGCGCGTGCGTGTCGGCATGAGCGATGGGTTAGGCACCCACAGAGTAGACCTGCCCGGGCTGCGCGAACGACACCGCACGGAGAATCTCCGGCACGAGGGGCCGAAGGTCTGCGATACGGTTGGACTTGGCCCGAACCACGACGACGAAGAGGGGCGTACTGGACACCGCCTGTTGCCGTGTCAGGTTGCGGTCCGTCGTGATGAGCCCAGCGAATCCCGCCTCCTGCATGCGAGAGAGCAGGTGTCCGTTCTTGATGCCTGACCAGCCGCGCGAAGAAACATGCTCGACCTCGTGCGGGTCGAGTGCTGCCGCAAGTCGGCGCGGTGTGCACTCGTCAAGCAGCAGTCGCACGGCGCTCGAAGAGGGATCGAAGGACCTCAAGCGCGGCTATCGCGCGGTCGCGTCCGACGCTCGGGAAGTCTTCGAGGAACTCATCGAGTGACTCTCCGGCCTCGAGATACTCGATCAAGGTAGCGGCGGGGACGCGAGTTCCGACGAACACCGGTGTTCCGCCCATGATCTCCGGATCGGAGTGAACGAGATTGTTGAGATTGGGTGCGCTGGAGTCCGACATGACGAAAGCCTAGCCGATTGGAATCGATCGACCAAACGCGTCGTGACGCGGAGATCGAGGAAACTCGCCTCGGTGTGCCGAACGTCAAGTTGTGCCGCACGCTGGTGCGGCTGAGGGCGCCAGCCCTCGCGCGAATGCTAACCCGCACGGCGGTCGGCACGAGCTTTCGGTTAGGCAGCGCCCTTGCGCGAGCTGCGCCACTCCATTGCCAGTTCGCGGCCGTGCGCGGCACAGTCGCGCAGGTACAGGTTGATGAGGCTCTGGTACGGTAACTCGGACTTTGCCGCGAGCTTCTTGAAGTACTCGATGGTCTCGTTGTCGAGCCTGATCGTGATCGAGCGCTTGAGCTTCTTGGCGTAGGGGTTGCGCTTGGCCTTCGAGAAGTCGTAGTTGGCTCTCATGGTGAGTTGCTTTCCTTGTAGTGCGCTCGCTCGCGGCTGTTGGCGCGGCGGGCCGAGATGATGCGAATAGTCTCGTCGTCCTCGCGGTGCGCGTGCACTACGACGAGGAGGCGGACCGACGAGCTCAGCCCCAGGAGGACGAACCTGTCTCCTTGTCGGAGTGCTCCGGGTCGGCCATGAAGAGTGCAAGCTCGTCGGCGAAGACAGAAACGGCCTCGTCAAATGTGACGCCGTGTTTGGATTTGTTGGCCGCGGCCTTGCGTGGATCCCATTCGAAGCGGAGCTCTGACACACCGACAGTGTACCTACGGTGTATGCACAAGTCAAGGCTTGGGCGCCAGCCGGTGGACTTGGCCTGCCTAACAGTTGATTGTGCGGATTTCCGCGCAACGACCGATGGGGGGATGCTAACTGGTTCCGCGTATCTCCCACAGGTCCCCGCTGCGTCGTGCGGTACGGTCGCATCATTGGCCTTCGGGAGGATTTCATCGCTGTTATCCGGCGCGAGCACTATTCGATTCGCATGGAGCGCTCCTACGGGCAGTGGATCACCGTATTCCTGCGCCATCACCGCTCGCGCGGCCCCGATGGACGCTTACCGCGGCGGCACGCGTCGCAGACAATTGCGCGCTTGAGTTGCGCCTCCTCGATCCATGGCGCATACTCCCACCATGGTTCTTCTCGCCTCAATCTCTCATCAACAGCGCTGCATGATCGCGCGAGCAGAAGGACACGAATGATTCGCCTTTGGCTTCTTCTCTCGCTGTCGGTGCTCCTGCTGCCATGTGCAACCCTGCACGCCGATTCCATCTCGATCGGTCCTTCAGCCGACGCGACGCTGATCGAGGAACCGACTGCGGAGTACTCGCTCGGTGCTGCGTACAACGTATACGCAGGGCGCATTGGCGAAAATGGTGGCGCAACGATCCGGCGCGGTCTGATGCGGTTCAACCTCGGTGCGATCCCTGCGGGCAGCACGATCACGAGCGTCACGCTGCGTCTGTACATGAGTCAGACACAATCGGGTGCCCAGACAGTTGGGCTGCATCGCTGCTCCCTCCCATGGACGGAAGGAACGGCCTTCGCATTCGGCGGGGGAGGCGCCCCCGCTGGGATCGGCGACAGCACATGGAAGTATCAGTCGTACCCAACCGTTTTATGGCCAACACTCGGCGGTGTGTTCGCAGCGACGGCGAGCGCAACCCGGTCCGTGTCAGGCATCGGGTCCTACACATGGAGTTCGACCGCTTCACTCGTGGCAGATGTGCAAGCCTGGCTCGACAACCCTTCAGCCAATCACGGGTGGGTCATCAAGGGCAACGAGGCAACTCCCACCTCCGTGAAGCGTTTCGAATCTCGCGAGGCTGCCGCCAACAAACCGCTCCTCCAGGTGGATTATGTGCCCCCGCCGAACCGACCAGCCGACTTCAACTCCAATGGCGTGGTGGATGGCCTGGACTTAGCCATTCTGCTGAGCCAGTGGGGAGGAGGGGCGTCGAGTTCAGCCGACTTGACTGGTGACGGTGTGGTCGATGGTGGCGACCTGGCTGTTCTGCTGAGCGATTGGGGCTGATTTCACGCGCGTACCGATTGTTCTGCCCGAGTTGCCGATGCCGCAGCGGATGCAGCGCGGAGGATGTGGGCGGTCAGTTCGGACTGAAGGGCAGTGCCGACTTGTGCACGCACAGACGGAGGCTGCCGTCCTTGCAGCGACGGAACACAAAGGTCTTGTCGACCATCACTTCCTTGCCATCCGGCGCGGTGACGTACACATTGCCCATGGTGATGGCGATATCGCCGTGAATCTGAATACCGTTCTCGGCGGCATTGTTGTCGTAGCGCGCCTTCGTCCAGCCCTTCAGCGCAAAGCCAGTGTCCTCTGGGAAGTTCGGGTTTCCACCAACGAAGTACGCCAGTGCACCTTCGCGGGTAGGGCGGAAGCTGCGCGGGCCAAACGCCAGCGTGGGCTTGAAGAACACCTGGCCGTCGGCGTAGTCGTAGAGTTCGTCGATCATCTTGGCTGCGACTGCCTTGGCATCGCCGCCCTTTGCGTGCGTCTGCGCCACATTCACCAGTCCATCGCACCAAGCCTGCTGCGCGGCGTTCACTTGCTGCTCAGTGATGGCGGCGGTGGGAGCAGGAGTGGCCGCGATCGCGGTCCAGATGATGAGTCCCATCATCAAGGGCAGAATGGCGATGAAGGTGACGCGGCGAAACGGTTTGACGTTGGTCGACATAGGGGAACGATACGTCATATGCACACCTCTGCATGACTTCCACGGAAACCGAGGCAGTGCATGACTCTTCACGCTGCATCACTGCGCGTGATCGCCATCCACAGTACGAAGGCGTTCAACACCAACAACGCGGCCGCGGGAAGCATCTGCGCAATCGAGTCGCCAATGCGGATGCGTGTAGCGATGCCAAGCAGCATGAGCAGGGCCAATCCCGCAGCTGCCGCGACGAGCAGCGGGGGACTGAAATGACCCACGAGCAACCCAAGTGCCCCGAGGCATTCGAGGGCGCCAATGATGACTCGAAAGCGCTGCAAACCGTAGCGCTTGAACTCCGCGACCATATGGTGTGAGACGAGGCAGGAACTTCCGTAGAAGAGGAACAGCAGGGCCGAGAGCACCCGAGAAATCTCGAAGGCTCTTTGCATGGGTGGAGCCGAAGCGAAAGGGTAGGTCTGTCGTGGGCATGGGGCACCCTACATTTTCGCTCCATGACCGCTAGCCATGTTCTGCAAGTCATCGTTGGTCTGGGGCTTCTCAATGTGTGGCTGCTGCGCCGCGACAGCGCCACGGCCTATCGCGGGGGAGCCGCCAAGAACCTGAAGGAGGAGTTCGCCACATACGGACTGCCCGCACCGATGTTCTACATCGTGGGCGGACTGAAGATCATCTGCGGCGCGCTGCTGATTGCGGGCCTGTGGTTTCCGCAAGTGGTGCTGCCCGCGGCGGCGGTGGTGGCGTTCCTCATGCTCGGCGCGGTTGTCATGCACCTGAAAGTGGGCGATGCGGTGTCGAAGTATGTGCCGGCAGCGCTCATGCTCGGGATGAGCGGCGCGATCTGCGTGCTCTCGCTCAGCTGAAATGCCTGGATCTTCTTGAACGCCTTGTTGCCGCGGAGTCGATCAGCAGATTGACTCGGAGACCAGCAGGAATCTCATTCCTCCGCTTGCTCTGTTGAACTCCGCGCGTCGCGTGGAGTTCAGCGATCTCGTTGCCGCGGGGGACCCACTGCAGCAGTCTTTGTGCACGGTTCCGCGTGAAGTTCCATCGGTCCGCGCCGACGACACGCATCGGAGCAGTAGCGCACATTTTCCCAGTCGCGTGCCCACTTCTTGCGCCAGGTGAACGGCCGCTGGCAGCAGGCGCACTGCTTGGGAGGCGGAACGGGGCGTCGTCGAATGGCGGGCACGGCGATGTTGAGGACAAGAGGACCAAAGAAGACTAGGCGCTCAACCCTTCCAGAATCGCCCGTCCAGAATCGATGCAGCTTCGTCGCGTTTGGCGACGAGCGCCGCGGCGCAGTCGACGAACAAACGGATCTCGCGGATCAATGCGATGGCGTGCGGGCAACGCATCCTCGAGCGCTTCCGCAATTCCATCCTCTTCCACCTCGGAGCATGGACTTCAGCCCGAGGCCCGCGTCCACCCACAGGAGTTCCGGAAGGGTCAATAGAAGCAGGCGGAGCGCGAGTGTCACGGATCTGTCGGTTTGCTTTGGGGCTCGTGGCGACGCGTAGGTGGTCCGATGAAGACCGCCAAAAACACTACGTTGGCGAAAGTGAAACCGGCACCAGTGCACAACATGCGAAATTGATAAAAATCCGGCGCCCAATCCCGCTTAAATTCCCTTATGTAACTACTAATGAATAAGTCATAGAAGTCCCCGGAGCACAGCCGGAAGCAGAGCGCAGAGAACCCCACTGAAATCACCAGATTGATACCAATCGCTGCAGCCAATCGCCCGAAAACTCTTTCAGGGAGCAGGGATATCACATACGGCAGCGAAGGCTCAATCGGCGGAGCCTGATCAGGTGGAGGGGTTGGCGGGGATGGCGGCGCGGCTTCGGCATGTTCAGGACGCGAGTACGAATGGGCATCGTCGTCAGGCGGGAAGGAGTCATGTTCAGCCGAGGTGCCGCCGCTCGCACTTGACGCGTGGCCTCCTGCGATTCGCGCCGCGCGTTCTGCCAACAGCCTCGCAATCGCTGGCACATCGCCCGCGCGGTACCAGTCCTTCAACCCTTCCTGCTGGATCAGCATGTCGGCGGTCAGCCGAGCATCCATGATCCAATACCGAAGTTCACTTGCATCAACAGGTCCGTATTCGCGGCCCTGTTTGTCGCGGATTCGAAATCGGGCCATCGTCGCATTCCTCCGGACGCCCGTAGTGGTTCAGTTCAGTGGACTATCGGCTGCGCCCTCGCCGATGCTGACGTACCGAATGGTGAAGTCTTCGCCGATTTTGACGAAGCGGACCTTGAAGTCCTCGCCGATCGACACTTCGCGGATCTTTCCAAAGACGGAACGCGGGTCGATCTGGCGTTCTTGCAGTGTGACGGCCTTGGTGGGAGGGTCAGTCGGCGGTTCGTTGCAGCAGTCGCCACACCCGCTCAGCAGGGGGAGCGGCGCGATCAATGCTGCGGTGACTGCGGCGGCTGCGACAGCTGCGGTGGTAGTCGAGCGTTGATTCGTTGGCATTGTCAAATCCTCCTGTTGCGGATCGTCCCCGAGCTTTTCATACGCTACGCCAATCATGCCCACGAAGTCCAGACCAGGCGCCAAACAGCAGCCGAAGCGGCTGGCGGAACTTGCCAATGTGGGTCCCGCAACGCTTGGCGATTTTCAGGTCCTTGGAATCCGATCGGTCGGTCAGTTGGCGCGGCAGGACGCGTTTCGACTCTACGAACGCCTTTGTTCACGCACCAACGCGCGTCACGACCCGTGTTGCATCGATGTCTTCATGTCCGCAATCGACCAAGCGCGCGGTGGTCAACCAAGACCTTGGTGGCACTTCACCAAACGACGGAAGGCTGCACTGGCGCGCCGCGCGCGCATCGCGCGAGTCGCTTGAGCCTGAGCCTCAGCGCAGTCACACGCTCGCTGGCGGGCGCGGTTGCTTCGCGTTCAGCAGCATTCGGCAGCCATCGTCCCTGCTTGCTGCATCAGTCCATGCAACTCCGGCGGCTGCGATCAGTTCGGAAAGGCGCTTCGCGAGGCTCGTAGTCAGCGCGCCATCGAGTGGAGTACGAGCATCCATCCGAGTCTCGAGCACCACGCGCGTCGGCGGATCTTCGGGCAAATCGATGACCCACAGGTGGTACGGGCGCATGTCCTTTTCCGTCCGCATTGCCACGAGGCGAAAGTGCTTGAACTGCCTGCGGATTTCCTTGTAGTTGCCGTCAAGTTCGATGCTGGCTCCCGCCGTTGTCTTCACCTCAAAGCCCGTGTCCCCAGCCTTGATGTCGGGCTGCCCCGCGCCGCGATTACCGTAGCAGCCGGCGTACTGCGGCATGCCATCAAGTGCGACCGCAACGGCATCCTGGAACCAACTGCCCGCAACCTGCGGCGTCCGATCCTTCAGCAGCCGATCAAGCAGCAGCACCGCCGCGTTACTCAACCTGCACGGGGTCGTTGCTGTCATGCGACCTCCTGGATCTCTCGGCGCTTCGGAAGGACTTGTTGTCCAGGGACGAACGGCGGCAACTCCACTTCGAGGATGCGCCGACCGCTGCGCTTCGCGTGATCGATCAGGTGCTTGGAAAACTCGTTTTCGAACGACGCAATGAAGATCTGGCTGGAAAGATCGTTGAGTGTGATGGAACCGAGGTACTCAGCCACGGCGCCGCGACTCTCGTTGTCGAGTCCATTGGTCGGCTCGTCGAATGCGATCCAGCCAGGCAGGTGCGCGGGCATGCCGGCGACCTTGCCGACAACCGCGATCACCGCCGCGATGTTGACAAGGACGCGTTGCCCCTCCGACAACTCGTCCGAACAGTCGATGCCGCCCGCCTCAAGTCGATCGCCGCGGAAGGTTAACTGCGCAAGTTGCGGCTGCGTGCGCACGATGCGCTGGAGCAGGCGTTGGAACCGCTCTTGTACCCCAGGATCATCAACGACCCGCTGCGCCGCGGTTGCTTGATGGTCCCGGAGATCGCGCGACATCTCGCCGAGCGTGCTCAGCCATAGGTCAGTCTGTGCCGCGCGCCGCTTCTGCGCTTCCACCTCGGCAACATTGACCGTCCAGGGAATCGCGTCGAGCCGTTCGCGCAGTGCGAGGAGTGCGCCAAGCGCCTCAAGGCTCTTGAAGTTCGCATGCGACTGCTCGAGACCCGCGTTCAGCGCGCGATCGTCCGCGGCGAGTTGATTCGCTTGCACGGCTGCTTGATCGCGGATGGCCGAGAGCGCAGCCACCGACGCATCGGTCGCGTGCGAACCGTGGGCGGTCAACCACTCGTTGCATGCGCGCTGCAGCGGGGCAGCCGCAGCGAGGACTGGCGCATCCCATCCCGTTGCGGGGCGAAGGTCGCTGCTGGCGCTTCGGATCGCGGTCGTGTACGCGTCGTGCTCACGGCGCACGGCGGCGGCAGCCTGATCGAAGCGACTGAGCGCAGACTCCAAGTCGCGGTCCAACCTTGCAAGTCGGTCGCGCTTGGCACTCCAGCGCTGTTGCTCGGGTCCGGCATCGCCACACTTCTGCCGCAGACGCTCCTGAACCGAGGCGGGATCGATTGTCTGCTCGCACACAGGGCAACTTGATTGAGCGCCCGCATCGACCGTTGGATCGCTCATCCACTTGAGCGCAATCCGTCGGCATTCGTCGAGCCGCCCCATCGCTTCGATGGTCTGCTGCGCCGCCTCGCGCGCAGTCCCAAGCGCCGACCGAAGTGAACGCACACGATCGGCAGGCGTTTCATCCTTCGGAGGGCTGACCGTTGAAGCCAGTTCCAACTGAGCTTCCGAACAAAGTGTGTGAAGCTCCGCTTCGGCGCTTGAGCGCCGTGTAAGCGTCGATGCCTGACTGCCCTCTGCTGGCAGCACGTTCTTCAAGTTGTTCAGCACCCGCGTCACATCCCCAGAGCCCGCGAGATGCCGATTCGTCGGTCGCAGGGTCAACTCATACTGCTGCCTCTTTTCGTCGGGCAAGAGCGGGGGGCGCTGCCATGGACGGCCGAGACCTTCGGCAAGTTGCCGCCCGCGGCGCTCGTACTCATCGATGGTCCGTGGACTCGTGCCACACCTGCGGTCCAACTCGATGAATGTGGCAGTGAGCATCTGGATTTCATGCGGCTCCGCTTCGGCAGCTGTCGGCTGTTGCTTCGTCAGCCACTTGAACAGGTCATCGAGCAACCGCTGCTCGTGCGCATCGCGCGTGACGCTCGCCGCGAGCGCCAGCGGTTCCTTCATGCTGCGGAACTCGCGGATGAGATCCGCAGACTTCACAGAGGTGATGGACTGTTCAACACCCTTGCCTCGGACGGCGTAGGGAACGCGGGTGCCGTCTGCATCGATGCAGCTCACTCGGCCATTCGCGTCACTTGGACTTTCGAGCGCACGGAGCAGCGTCGACTTTCCCGCGCCGTTTGGTCCCTTGATGATCACGAGGTCCCACTTCGACAGATCAGTCAGGCGAACCCCACCGATTGGTCCTTCCTGAGGGAGGCTGATTTCGTCAACCCGCAGCGCCATCGTGTTGCCCCAGCTGTTCACCCGCTGCCTTGATGTCCGCTTCCGCGCATTCGAGCAACGCGTCGAATGCGGCATCACCCCGTGCACTGCGCGCCTGCTGCCTGCCCGTGCCGTAGAGCGCACCTTCGAAGTCGGGTGACTCCAAGATCCGCCGGACTGCCGTCACTATCTCGTCCTTGGTCAGGGTGTTGTCCCCCTTCGTACCACCGTATCGCGTTGGAGATCGCCGCCGATTTCTTTGAATGGACTTCCCTCGCGCAGCCGAGGGCGCTTTCCCGAAATCACTTTGCCGCGGGCGGCGCAGCGGTCGATGAGCGAGTGATCTCCGCATCGAGAGCCTGCGACAACTTCGCGACATTCTCCTTCAGTTGCACGGCGACCTTCTGGGCCGCTTCGATGGCTGGCTTCACCGAAGCCACGCCCTCGGCGGTGAGATCGTTGGCAAGCATGATTCGGATGTCCGAGAGTTTCGCCTTGAGATCGGTGTACGACACCTTTGCTGCGTCGAGATCTGCTTGGATCGTTGCAATGCGCGCAGAAAATGCCTCGCGCCGCGCAGAAGCAACTTGCTTCGAGTCGACGCTGGACAGTTTGGCGGCATCCGCCTCCCATGCTTTCACATAGTCAGCCGTGCGAGTCTTCAACTTGTCCCACGATGACTGGACATCATTCGCGTCTCCTTCGAGACGATCGCATGCCTTCGCGAACTGCTCGAAGGCGCGCTTGCGATCCTGTGCGGTTTCCACCGCGGTTGCCGCTGTCATGACCGTCGTGACCTGCTCGTTCCCGCGGTCCACCGTTGTCTTGGTTTCACGCATGCTCGATGTCGTGTCGTCGATGCGCTTGGGGCCGGGGCTGTCGCACGCGCTGGCGAGCACACAAGAGGCAACCAGGATGACACGCAGGGTGGTTGGGGAAATCATGGGGGGGCACTATAACGAGTCGGCGACGGGGAGCCTGCTGTCTCCCGCGACATGTTGCGGAGGCGGAAAACATGGGTGACGAGGTTGAAACTGGGGCGGTGGCATGGGACACTCTCTCGATGGCTGAAACTGGCGAGTTGGTGTCGCAGGGGACTCGTTCAGATTCGCCTTCCAACCCGCGTTTGGAGATCGATCGACTGCTGCTCGCTGCGCGGCGTGCGCGGGTCGAGATCCTCGCTGACAACGCGCGCATGGTGGAACAGGCGTCCTTGCAGGGGCGCGCGGATGCGTTTGCGAGCGTGACCGGACTGACGAGCCTCGAGCGCGGTGCGGCGGAACTTGCCGAGCTGATTGCGGAACTCGAAGGGCGAAGCGAGGGTGCGCGGTCGTGAGTGGGGACGCGGTGGGACAGGTCAATGCAGTGCAGGGGGCGTCGGTGTCAGGGGCTGACCCTCGCGTATTGGCTGCTGCCGTCGAGGAGGCATTCGGCTACCGCGGCGATGTGACGATCACGACGATCGATGGTCGGACCGTCGAGGGATACCTGTTTGATCGGCGCGCTCCGGCTGGCAACGAAGACGGCTCGATGCGATTCCAACTTGCGGATGGCACGCGCGTGCGAGTTGGGTATTCGGAGGTCGCTTCACTGGCGTTCACCGGGCGCGATACGGCCGCAGGGAAGACATGGGAGAACTGGGTGCGGCGCTATGCGCAGCAGAAGCTGGCAGGCGAAGCGGCCGGCATCGACTCCGACTCCGGCGACTGAGCATTGGCGGCATGCCGCGTCAGCGTTCCACCAGCATCGTGACCGCGTTGCCGCCGCCGAGGCAGAGGCTGACGATGCCGCGCTTGGCGTTCGTGCGCTTCATGTGATGCAGGAGCGTGACGAGGACTCGCGCGCCGCTCGCACCGATCGGATGACCAAGCGCGATGCCGCCACCGCCGATGTTGACGCGGTCCTCGGGCAGCTTCAGGTGCTTCAGATTGCAGAGCACCTGCGCGGCGAATGCCTCGTTGATCTCGTAGACGTCGATGTCCGTCGCCTGCAGCGAGTGGTCCTTCAGAATCCGTTCGATGCCGAGCCCCGGCGCGAAGAAGAGTTCCTTCGGCTCGACGCCGACGGTGTTGCTCGCGACGATTCGTGCGAGCGGCGTGATGGAAAGCGCAGCTGCAGCCGATTCCGACGCCACCACAAGTGCGGCTGCACCGTCAGAAATCTGGCTTGCGTTCGCAGCCGTGACCGTCCCATCCGCCTTGAACGCCGGCTTCAACTTGGCGAGCCCTTCGGGCGTGCTGTCGGCGCGGAAGCCCTCATCGTTGTCAAGCCCGACCTTGGCGCGCGCGGCCTCCGCTGAAACGGGAACGATCTCCGCGCGGAACCAACCTTCGCTCGTCGCCCGGGCAGCGCGCGCGTGGCTCTGCGCGCTGAACCGATCCTGCTCCGCGCGAGAGATGCCATGCGCCGTGGCGATGTGCTCCGCCGCCATGCCCATCCCCCAGTTTTCGAATGCGCATCGCAGGCCGTCATGCTCCATGTGGTCGAGCAGTTCCGTCTTGCCGTAGCGAACGCCTGCGCGGAGCTGGCTCATGTGCGGCGCCAGGTCCATGTTCTCCATGCCGCCGGCGACGACAACATGATTGTCGCCCGCGCGGATCGACTGCGCGGCCTGCATCACCGCCTGCAGTCCGGAGCCGCAGACCTTGTTGACCGTGACCGCACTCAGTGTCGGCGGAAGTCCCGCGCGCAGTCCAGCCTGACGAGCGGGGTTCTGTCCAAGTCCCGCCTGCAGAACGCACCCCATGATGCACTCATCGACCTTCGCGGCGGCGCCGGGCGCATCGTTGAGCGCTGCCCCGATGGCGATCGAACCGAGTTGCGTGGCGGGGACGCGCGCGAGCGATCCCTGGAACTTTCCGATGGGGGTGCGGCGAGCCGAGAGGATGACGGGATGTGGCATGGTGTGTTTCCAGATTGGATGGGCCTTGCGGCCAAACGGGTCGCAGCGGGAGAGAGAGGATAGCGGCGAGCGGACGCGGTTTGTGGTTCAATGCTGCGGCGTGGCAGATCCATCCTCCAGCACCAGCAACCTCTTCTCCCTGCAGAGCCACATTCTTTCCGAGGAGTCGCGGCACCCGGGCGCAAGCGGAGACTTTTCATGGATTGTCAGTGCCATCTCGCTCGCGGGCAAGGCAATCGCCCACCGCGTCCGCCGCGCACGACTCGAGGGCGCGCTCGGGGACGAGGGCACCGCGAATGTGCAGGGCGAAAGTCAGCAGCGGATGGATGTGATCGCCAACGAGATCCTGATGCGCTGCCTCGGATCGCGCGCATCGATCGCAGTGCTTGCCAGCGAAGAGGACGAAGAGCCGACGATCCTGCGGCGCGGCCACGACGGCGGGAAGTATTGCGTGCTGTTCGATCCGCTCGATGGCAGCAGCACCCTCGACACCAATGGTGCCGTCGGCACGATCTTCACGATCCTTCGCAATGATCCGCTGATCGAATCCGCCGAACGCACCGTCTGCCAACCCGGCCGGCAGCAAGTGGCAGCGGGCTACATCCTGTATGGACCGTCGACTGCGTTCGTGATCACCACGGGCATGGGTGTGGACCTGTTCGAACTTGATCCCTTCGTCGGGTCATTCATTCGCGTGAAGCAGGGGCTTCGCATCCCGCCGCGGAAGAAGGTCTACTCGGTCAATGAGGCGTATTCCTCGTCGTTTCCGCTGGGTTACCGCGACTACCTCGAGTGGGCGCATCACAGCGGATATTCATCACGCTACATCGGCAGTCTCGTGGCTGATGTGCATCGCATCCTGATCAACGGCGGGGTGTTCCTCTACCCGCCCACGCTCACTCACCCCGATGGCAAGTTGCGTCTGCTGTATGAGGCGAACCCCATGGCGATGATCGTGGAGCAGGCGGGCGGCGCAAGCATCAGTGGAGCGGTGCCGACGCTCGATGTGCAGCCGACGAAGTTGCATCAACGCGTGCCGCTCGTGCTGGGCAGCCGCGACGAAGTCGACGAAGTCGCTCGACGGCTCTAGATCGGGCGAAGATCGCGTCTGGTCCGCGCTGGGTCCGCGCCAAGTCCGCGTCGTTCGCCTCTCGTTTACCGAGTCGTTGAGGGACCGAAGTCGTACACCCGCATGTCGCGGAAGCGAGGCTTCCAGTCGTTGACGAGCGCCTGATGCTCGGGGTGTTCGAGATACTTTCGGTAGTCCTCCACCGAGTCAAACGACATGTCGAGCGCAAGGTCATAGTTGCCGTCGACGGTCGTTCTGCCGATGTCGACAGGCGACCCAATGAAGAGTGATCGCGCAAGCTTGGTTGCCGCAATGCGCCTGCGCGCATCAGTCTCGCACGCTGTGAGATCGGCGGGGTTCTCCAGCTTGATGAGAACAACATGCCGCAGAGGCGGGATGGCAGTCGACTGCGTTCCACTTGGCGATGTGGAGTGCGCCCAGGGTCGACCATCGCAGGCGCAAACCGCGGCGCAGAACAGGATGCACGCAGCGATCAGCAGTCCTGATGGAGACCGCGTGCATGCGGCTGAAGTGCATCGTCTGTCCATGAGGTGGAGCATAGTTTGGAAGCACTGGTTTCACGCGCCGATGCCTCCGAGCGCGTTCCAGTGCTGCCTCATGCGTGCGAGTGCTTGGAGGGGATCGACCGCGGTGTAGGTGCTTCCAGAACGCACGACGAGTCCGAGGCGAACGAGTTTGGCGAGAGCGTCGTCCACTTCAAAGTCGATGTCGCAGCCGAAGGTGGTGCGAAGCCAGCGTTCGATGCGTTCATCGAGTTCTGATTCGGTGCAGGGACCTTCGACTCGGAGCGAACGCAGCGCAAGCAGCGCCTCCTTCGTTTCCTCTTCGCCAGCTTCATCGAGCACTTGGTTGACGGCACCCATGTCGCGGTCACACAGGCGATACATCACGATGTCCGAGAGGATCTTCAGGTATCGAAGGTGCATGCGCTGCCAACGCCCGAACTGCGTCCAACCCCAGAGTGCGAGTGCAAGGAATCCGCCGCCGATGGCCGCGAGCGCCCCGCCCGGGATGGCCGGCGCCACCGGATCGAGGCCAGCCAGGTGGCGTGAGTGGAGGACCAGTGCGTTCCAACTCGCCTTGAGGACCGCGGAGGTGCCGATGACGGCGAAGATGGCGGGGCCGAACATGAGGGCACGGTCCGGCCAGGACATTCGGACTCGGCAGTCGGGCATCACCATGTCGATGTCGGCGAGGGGAATGTCCTCGAAGAGTCGGACATAAAAGCGTGGGGGAGTCAGTTCGTTCTGTGCCTTCCGCGCTTTCTTGGGATGTCTTTCGATGTAGACGAACAGCGTTCGAATGAGGGTGCAAGGTCGTTGGATGCGGCGGAGACCGAACCAGCGGCGAAGTTCGATGGTCGTCTCCGTGCGCCCGCGAGTGCAGATCAGCGCGCGCCGCCAGTCCGAACGGTCGAGGTGCGTGTCGAGGTCGACGAGCGACTGCGAAGCCAGTGCGCTGCGCAACAAGCCTTCGTCCACTTCGTTGAAGTTGGCACGAGAGAGCGCGTGACGAATCTGTGCGAGGAGTCGCTCGCTTGCCACATCGGATTCCTCCTCCGTCAGCGCGCGATCCTCTGGATGGAGGAGCCGATCCAGTTCCCGGCGCATGGCGCCCGCCTGCTGGTCGACTTCGGCGCGCAGCATGACGTGCAGGAGCCGCTCGATCTTGGCGATCTGATCGCTTTCGGGCGGACCGAGCCGGTCACGGATGCGCTCGAGCGTGACAGGGATGCGGCGCTCCTTCGAGGTCGGCGCCGAGGCTGTTGGGACGGCAGGGCGTTGATCCGCGGCCGGAAGTGCAGCCATGCAGCGGAATGTACGGCGCAGGCGGCGTTGGAAAGAAAAAACCCGCCGCGGCGCACATGCACCGCGGCGGGGTACTTCCGACGGGGACCGTCCTGGTCTCCGTGTCAGCATTCGCAGCGATCCTGCCTGACCCACATGGGGCCGGGCTCCCTGTGTCTGCAGGTTTCTCCCCGCCTACGACGAGGGGGCCAGGATCCGCCATTTCCATGCGGATTCAGCCTGAGCAAGGACGATCCGTTCTCTTGCCAGCCGGTCCCGGTGGACCTTGGCGCGGACCGCTGCGAAAGTGGATGGGACATGCGTCGTCGGAGTCGGCAGACGCATCTCCCAATGGAAGGTGACGGGCATCAGCTGCAGCCCATGCTGTGCCCGCAGTTCATGCACCGATAGCAGGTGCCGTTGCGGACCGTGATCGTGCCGCAGACATCACACGCCGGCGCATCGCCCATGAGCTGTGCGTTCGCCTCGTCCAGCGCCGAGTACGACGAACCTGCCGCTCGCATCTCGCCGCCTTCGACGATGATCGTCGTCACGCGAAGTCCCGAGGGATCCTCGTTCGACTCGCCAAAGAGCGATGGCATCTGCGATCCCGCATCGGGTCCAGGGCGCATATGGCTCGCGCCTGTCTTCCCCTCTGCGGCGGATGGGTGCGAATGTGGGATGGACGCCGAGGTGGTGCCATCGCCGCCGGATGTGAAGCGTGTGCCGGTCCATGCAGTGCTCTCCTCCGTGATGCGGGTTTCAGTGATTGTTTCGCGCGCAGGCTCGAGGCTCGCGGGCACAGATTGCGGAAGTGGCTTCGGTGCATTCGCGTCGCGGTAGCCCGCGATGAACTCCATGCCGAGCCATCGGAAGATGTAATCCACCAAGCTCTTCGCGAAGGGAATGTCCTTGTTGCTGGTCATTCCCATCGGTTCGAAGCGCTGGTGCGCAAACTTGGTGACAAGGCTCTCCACGGGCACTCCGTACTGCAGTGCCACGCTGATGGCCGTGCCGAGTGAGTCCATCAGCCCACCGATGGTGGATCCCTCCTTCGCCATGGTGATGAACAGTTCGCCGGGGCGACCGTCTTCGTACAGGCCGACGATCAAGTATCCCTCGTGTCCGCCCACATTGAACTTGTGGGTGCGCGAGTTGCGGGTGTCTTGCAAGCGGCGACGCAGCGGACGCTCGATCACCTTCTCCACGACACGCTCGACCTCGCGCACCACGATGCGTTCGACGATCTGCGGTGCAGCGGGCACCGACGCGACGGATTCCTCTGCACTCTCGAGCCCCTCGACATCCGCCTCTTCGGCGTGATCGGATGCATCCGACTTGGTGGAAAGCGGCTGGCTGAGCTTCGAGCCGTCTCGGTACAGCGCGTTGGCCTTCAGCCCAAGTTCCCACGAAAGCTTGTAGCAGTCGCCGATCTCGCTGACGCTCGCCTCGTTGGGGAGGTTGAGGGTCTTGGAGATCGCACCAGAGATGAACGGCTGCGCGGCCGCCATCATGAGGATGTGCCCATGCGGGTGGATGTACCGCGTGCCGATCGATCCGCATCGATTCGCGCAGTCGAATACGGGAAGGTGCTCGCTTCGCAGGTGGGGCGCTCCCTCGACGGTCTGTGTCCCGCAAATCGCGCGGTTGAGCGCATCAATCTGCGAGCTGTGGAGCCCGAGCGCGCGAAGTCCGTTGAAGCGGTCGTTGGCGCGTGCGGCTGCGGGATCGAGTCCAAGCCCCGTGAGAACGCGGTCTGGGAGCGACCACGCACTGAACGCGAAACCGAGTTCGAACACCGCGGGAAGATTGTTCTCGATCTTCACCAGCTCATCGCTCTGGAATCCGCGTTGCAGGAGCAACTCGCGCAGCGTGATGCCAGGTGCCGCAGCGGACGCGGAGCCCGTTGCCGCCGGGATCGGTTCATCGAGCGTGAGTGATCCCATCACGTACTGCAGGACATCGTCGATCTCATTCGCTTCGTATCCGAGCGCGGCGAGCGCAGGGCGCAGCGATTGATTCGCGAGCTGGAAGTAGCCGCCGCCGGCCCGCGTCTTG